>NZ_CP154354.1:0-279243 GCF_041937165.1 Enterobacter adelaidei
ATGATTAAAAACAACGAGTTAATCCATCCTTTTGACGTAACCAGTAATGAATCAGGTAAGACTTATCAACTGACGCCTAACTCGTCCAAGTCGGTTCAGCCCGTGGCCCTGCTGAGATTGAGTGTATTTACCCCTGTCGGCACAAAAGAAAACCGCGACCGAAACTTTGAAGTTGATGCCTCTGATGAGCTTTCGTGTATGGAAATTGCAAGATCGGAGGGTTATGACGACATCAAGATAACTGGTGTCAAACTATCTATGTCTACCGACTTTAAGTGCTGGCTCGGGATCATCATGGCTTTCAGTAAATATGGTTTTACTTCCGAGAAGATTAGCCTGACTTTTAACGAGTTTGCGAAGATGTGTGGTATCAGTTCAACAAACATCAACAAACGAACTCGTGCGCGCTTTAAAGAGTCATTAATGAACCTTGCATCGGTAGTGCTTGCCTTCTCAGACTCTCGTAGTGGTCGGTTCACAGTAACGCATCTGGTGCAGAAGGCTATGATTGATCCAAAAAGCGATACTGTTGAGCTGGTTGGGGATCCTTCTATGTGGGAACTGTATCGTTACGACCATAAGACATTGTTAAGCCTTCAGGTTCTATACATTTTGGCTAAAAAAGAAGCTGCGCAATCTCTCTATATTTATTTTGAAGCAATGCCAGCTGGTACGTTGTTCGTTAATATGAAACGGTTGAGGGAAAGGTTGCTTCTTACAACCCCTATTCGTACGCAAAACCAGATAATTCGTAAAGCAATGCGGGAACTTGAATCTATCGGATATCTCGATTATCAAGAAGTTAAGAAAGGTCGCGACATACAATTTCAGATCTTCAAAAGAAGCCCTAAGCTGGCCCTTGCCAAACAAGGTTGAAAGCTATCTGGTATGCACTGGTTATAACCTGCTGAAAAATAAGTTATTTATCAGTGCTATGCTTAGTGCTTCTTTTACTACTGGTCTTACATCTCGGCTTAATGTGCAAAAAAGTAACTTTTCAAACGAACTCCTGACTATTCATCTGTATGCCTTTCTGACTCAAGCGTACATGCTAGCCCATTCATTAAATGCCGTTGAGCAAGATGGTTTCGTGCGCACTCTATTCACGTGAATGCCTTTTGTGGATTACGCCTCTTACATTCATACAAATGCTTTTGATGTCGGTATCCCAAAAATTCATTCATTGAAATGCTTTTGTTTGCCACTGTATCCCGAGCATAGCTATGCAGTGGTATAAAAAGGCATTTTGGTGAATGGCATTAGGTCGAATGACACACAGTTCAGCTTTGTTAAGAGCGAGAATGGTCCAAGACATCTATGACATTGGGCATCAGAAGGACTATGTGCTTGATATGAGATCAAAAAAATATCAGAAGCATCACAACTCCAATGGCATTCAAAGAAATGCCTTTGTTTTGTTAGTACACCAAACAACCCAAAATTCATGCAGTTATATCAAAGACTCATTCGCAAAAGGACTCAGCCAGAAAGCATTTGCTTAAATAGCATTGGCCAAAAGCATTCGAATGAATGATGTTCGTATGGACAAGACAAAGTCCCACTCACGCCCAGAGGTGTAAAAGGCATTTAGATGAATGACGCACCGGCCCGAGGATTGTATGTAGTTTCTCCAACTGATAGTTGCCGAACCAGGGAGCACAGTGATATGCGGCCTTCTCAGAATCAAGAGATAGATAATAAGGGAACAAAAAAGATTAGATATGAAGCTTAGTTACCTGCCCGATATCTAGTTAGAGCTTTTCAAACCATCAAAAGTGACTTTTATGCTTGAGGAGTCTCATCAGCTTCAGGATTGAGCTTAACGTAATCTTACCCCCTCCCCTCTTTCAAACTTTTACTAAGCGTTCACTGGTACCTTTCAAAGATTATGCTTTAGGCCCTTTGCTTAAAAATTCACCAATCGCTAAACGTTAAAAAAAGGGGGTTTATGCGAACGGAAGGATCGGAATAAAAAAGTATTATTCATTCGCGTTTACGTGAACTCAAATCTACACGGAGTAATTATGGAACTTTCTTTAAATATTGGCCTTAGTGAAAAGAAATCTAACACGGCTGCACTTTTTAAAACAAAAAGCGCAAAAGTGATTTTGTTTGTTCTGCTGACCGTGCTTTTTTGCGGTCTGGCATATGCGGGTTCAGATGATGGGGCACTGGGAGATATTTGGTCATACATGAGTGAAAGTATGACTGGAGCTCCGGGCAAAATTCTGGCAGCCGCGATGTTGATCTCAAGCGTATATTTCTCTGTCCTTAAGCCTAACCCGGGCCTGGCACTGGTTTCATTATTCATGATGCTGGTAATGGCCAACGGCGAGAAAATTATCAGCACCTTTATGGATGCTGGCGTACCGCTGTAATTTATTGTTAATCATGCATGAGGGGGTTCATCCCCCTCTCTGGATTTTTAATGAGTAAGCAGAACGACGTTCCTCAGCATACCTATAGATTCCCTTTCAGGATCAACATGCCTCTACTGATTTTGTTTTGGGATGCCAAAAAATTAGGGCTTGCATTCATTCTGGTTGCATTTGGGAATATCTTCGAATGCTTCGGGTTTTCTGTTGTAGCAGCGGTTGTGTATTGGATTGCGTATAACAAAGCAGCTGAGTCAGGAATAAGAGGATTGCTAAAACACAAACTCTGGTGGCTCGGTTTTTTGCCAGGTAAAGCAGTTTTTAGTAGCCGTTATTTCAACGATCCATTTATCAGAGATTTGTATTCTTGATGGAGCTATGAATGAAAATGCTAAGTGGCATTAACATCCCTTTTTTCAAAAAATCTAAAAAGGATGAAAACGGTGATCTTGAACAGTCATACGTAAAGAAAGATGAAAGTGCTAAGGGACGTTTTTTGGACATTAAAAAACGATTTAGCCCACAAGCTGAAGCGTCAGGTGCTGGAATTACATACAGCGCCCTGATTAATCGTGATACAAAACTTATCCGCATTAATACTGTTTCAATAGCCGTCATTGGGTTATTGGTTGCAAAGATTCTTTTTTTCACTGACCCAGTGACGATTGTTACCCCTCCAAACATGAATGAAGAGATCACGGTTGTTGGTAACAAAGCATCGGAATCTTATAAAACACAATGGGCTCTCTTTTTTAGTACCCTTTTAGGGAATATTAATCCAACTAATATTTCCTTTGTGACGGCCTATGTCCTCGATGCCCTTTCACCTGAACTACAGGCTAAAACGAGTGAGTCTTTACAGGAGCAGATAAATATCATGCAGGCTCGTGGTGTTGAGCAGACCTTTAAGCCTAATGATATTTACTTTGATCCAAAAAATGACATGGTCTATGTCTGGGGTACCAAAACGACTCGACTTGTAAATGTTCCGGACAAAACTGAATCATCGAAATGGACTTATGAATGGGTTCTCGGGATGAAAAATGGTCGCCCAAGAATTGCATATGTAAATCAATATTCCGGAACACCGAATATTAAAAAAATTACGATAAACGGCAAAGAGCAACTGGCAACGCTGGATAATCCGCCACCGTCTACAGGTAACAAGTGATGATTAAAAAAAAGGGCTTAGGCTTCAACGCAATTACAGCATTGATCATGCTCACGACTTCGAACTGCGTAATCGCTGAAGAATACCAATTGCCAGCAACAATTAATAACCCGGTTGTAATGCCAGTTGGTGCTGACGGATTTCAGAATGGAGCTGCAAAAGCCATTATTCCGGGTCAAGCTGGTTCTGAACAGTCAGGTGCACAAACAAACCTTAGTGAAGCCGGTAATGCGCAGGGACAAAAACCTACAACTGATCTCCCTACCGTGCAACTTTCCCCAGCCAGCAATGCTTCGCCTGCGGTAAGCGCTATTACTGGAGCATTATCAAATAATCCTAGTCTCCCCGGATTTGACGCACAGACCCGATCTGGTGCAATTGATAGCTATGGGAGACCAACAGGTACCTCTTCCCAGCAGAATGCAACCAATGCGACCGCCACGTCAAAAGCCGATGAACTTTATGTCGAAGCTCGTAACCGATATAAAGAAGTTCAGCGTGTAAATGTGCCGCCTGGTGGGAATGTGGTACTGCCAGTTTCACGAGGACTTCAAAACAGAATATCGACCAGCTTCAAGAATGCTTCTGTCAGTACTTCTACCCCTGCTGAAGAGGCAAGCATATTTGTTAATGGTGGCGATGTCTTTATTTCAACTAATACCGATAAACCAATCGGGATTATGTTGTCTGAAGATCAGGTACCTGAATCGACCTATAACCTGACCCTGGTACCGCTTGATGTTCCCGGTGCGATGATTTCAGTTACTACATCTTTAAGCCCATCTATGCAAGCCAAACGTGAAACCTCATTGGATAAGCAAAACTATGAGGAAATGTTGGCCCGCTCCCAGTCAGAAGAACTGGCTCCAACGGATCCAAAACAAGACGATCATAAACAAAGAATCATTGATTTATTGACTCCTGTGGCTCTTGGTGAGGTCCCTTCAGGATTCAGTTTACAACAGGACCGACTTTCTCGTATTCCTGCGCCAGAGCAGTCACCATGTAACTTTAATATGTATGCAAAGCTCGGTCAGAGACTGGTTGGCTCACGTGAACTTATTGATGTAATTCTTGTGAAAAACGATAAACCATACGGTCAAATCGTTGCTGATCAGCAGTGTATGGCAGAAGGCGTTATTGCAAGTGCTTTATTTGATAAAGCATACCTGCAACCGGGAGAAGAAACAGAGCTTTACATAGTCCGGGATAAATTGTTCAAGGAACGCGAGGCCCGGGTTACAACCAGACCAAGTCTAATCAGAAAATAATATGGGAAAAGTTACTTTGCCTGCTCTGCTTGGGGCCACCGTGATTGGTTTTGTCGTATTTGCTTTAACCAGCTTTTACTACAGGTCAGAATATATACCAAAAAGGAGTGTATTAATCGTTCCGGACGCACCCATTAGTATCGAAGATGGCAGTAACGCTTTTCCCGTTCAGACAGTAATAATGAACGATCCAACTCTTATTGATAAATTTGTAGGAGAGGGCAATATTAATGAGGAGAATGCTTTTGACTATCACAAAAGTAACGTTTTGGAACCTAATTACAAACATGAAATATCTAGAACGAGCCAGATAGATAAAGCTGAAATGAATCATCCATCTGTTCGTGAAAACTGGGCCAGAGCAGGTGAACCCTATATCGTTCCTCAGATGTCTGACAGCGAACGAAATCTAAAAATTAAACGATTCCAGAAACCTACAAGTGGAGCTAATCATGGACATTAAAAAGGCCTGGGAAAATAAGACCGTCAGACTTTCTGTTATTGGCGCTCTGCTGGTAGTGATTGTTTATATTATTAGCCAGTCTATTTTTTCCACACCAGTTAAGAAAGAAAAGAAAACACAGAAAAAAGACATGCAGACCAATTTGTTGTTAGATGATTCGCAAATGAACAAATTGAGTAATGAAGAAAGCCAGAAAGTATATAAAGAAATGGTTAAGCAAAACCGACTTGACCAAAATGCGGCGAAAGAGGACCGCGAAAAAGCAGAAAAAGCCCAACAGGAAACTAAAGCCCAAGTTGCAAGTTTAACTTCTCAACTTCAGCAGCTGTCTCAGCAAATTAATGATATGCAGACAAATCGAAACGGCAATCGTAACTTGGATGCTGGTAGTTCGCGTAAAACGATTAATGAGCAGGCACCGGCAGCTCCTTATCAGCTTAATGCTAATGCGCCGATTAATGGCGTAAACCCTAATTACGCTTCTATCACACCTACGCGTAATAGCCCAATGAGAACAATCACACAAAGTTCCATTAAGACTAATGGTACCGATGGTGTCATTCAGGTTATGCCCGTGTCTGAAAACAGAATCAAGGAAGGCAGAGAGGTCATTGCAGGAGATAAAGCGCCAACTCGGACTGTACGAGGTGATGGTACTGCGCCAGTTGATAGCAAAGCGCGGCATGCTGCCCGAAAAGATGAAATGTTTCTTCCGGCAACATCTATTATCACTGGTGTTCTGATTACCGGGCTTGAAGCGCCTACAAGCCTTTCTTCCAAATCAGAACCAATGCCAGTAACGATGCGTATTAAAAAAGATGTCATCATGCCCAATAATTTCACCATGGATTTGCGTGACTGTAACCTTCTGGGTTCAGCTGTTGGTGATCTGGCGTCACAGCGTGCTTACATACGTGCCACTTCTATCTCTTGTGTTAATTCAAAAGGGAAAGCTTTTGACGTAAAACTGGAAGCATATGCTGTAAGTGAAAATGACGGAAAAAATGGGATCCGAGGCACGCTTATCAGCCGAAATGGTAACGCAATTGCAGGAGCTGCATTTGCCGGTGGACTTTCTTCACTTGCCGGTAGCTTAAGTCCCAGTAAGGTATCTTCACTTAACATCGACCCTAATTCACAGGCTCAGTATCAGTCCCCTAATTTTGGTGCACTTGGGGCATTAGCCGGGGCTGGTGCAGCTCAAGGTGGTCTTAATCGACTCGTCGATTACTACACCGCAATTGCAGAACAACAGTGGCCAATCGTAGAAATTAGCCCTGGCCGAGCTATTACATTTGTCGTTCAGACCGGAACTACAATTCCAACGAATCTGACCAGTCGCTGAGGTTTAAATGGATAGTTTAGAAAAAAAAGAATCGCCTGAATCAGCTGGACCTGAAATCACTAAAAAAATGGTGCGAGAAAGGACAACAAAAAAAATTACCTTCGAAATTGATATTGAAAAAATATTGAAGTATTTATTTTTCTTCGCCTTTGCCGTATTGGTCATTATTTATGGTTATAAAGGCTTTATGAATGTTTACGATTACTTCAATAAACAATCCCAGCCTTCGTACAAGATTGCAGTGCTTGACATGCCTGAATTACGTAAGGAATTTTTCAAGCATCACGGAGGCCGTACTGCTGACAATGATAGATCTCAATTCGAAGAATATTTCAGAACATTAATGAAGATCTACCGTGACCGTGGCTATTTAATTATTGATGCAACGCTTGCCGTTACTGTACCGGATAGTGTTGAAATCGTCACTTATATGGAACTTGAAGATAGCTCTGAAGCGGTACAATCAAGTTCTTATAATGCAAAGAAGTAGAGGGCACCCAATAGTGAAAAAGTTACTTTTCCCTTTAATGGCGGCTTTCGCCATTATGGCGAATACGGTCACTTATGCTTCAGAGCAGGTCCTAACTAATAGTGATGCTGCTGCGTTAATGGCAAAGGCAAAGGAAGGTGGCGTTTCACCCAGTCAGATCTCGGGTGTGTTATCAAAAATGAAAGGATATAAACCTAAGGATGCCATATACATTCCTTCTGGTGGGCTATACCTCTTTCAGGACGAACGTTCGCAGCTAATGGCAGTAACGACCGATGGCCGATACTCCCTTACTGGGGGAAGCCTTGTTGATGTAATTAAACGTAAACCTGTTCTGACTGTAGAAGAAATCAGGAATTCCTATTTTATTAGTCTTGATGAGGCCCCCTTCCCTCTGGAAACTGTAGCGTCCATTCCTCTGGGAAATTCAAAGCTTAAAAGACAAGCAGCCATTTTCATAACACTTGATTGTGACGGTTGCATGGAACTTGTTAAGAAATTCTATGCAGATCGGGACAAGTATCGGATAGATATTGTTTTAGTTCCCTCACCCGGTGAGCCAAAAGAAGAGCTTAGAAGGCTCTGGTGTAGTAAAGAAAAAGGAAAAATAAACAACCTCGATATTCTTCGTTGGCTAATGGGAAGCAAATCCGACATTGAAAAAAGATTGCTCTCTCAAAAAGAAGCAGAAGAATGTCCGGCGGAACCTTTGGTAGCGTCATTGATGCTCGCAGGAATTTATAAATTGCAGGGTGTACCTTCAGTTGTCAGACAGGATGGTTTGGCTGGTAATGGCATTCCAAAAGATTTCGACTACTGGTTGAACCAAAGCGTTGAACCTCTCTTAAAAAATCCATTTGAGACAAATTAAGGCTAGTTTATGAACATCAAAAGATTGGTACTCAGTGCTCTGGTTGTAGGTACATCCTCATATCTTACGGGGTGCTCCATCGGTAGTTCCGAATCCGAATGTCCAGGCATTGAAAAGGGCGTTATCTGTAAAGGTCCTCGCGAAGTTATGGAGTTAACTAATAATCGAGATGATCTGTCTGCACTGGCGGGGGAAGAGTCGGAATCGGGAAAGGAGAAATCGGCTGTCAATGACAGCCGTTATCCAACTGAAATTAGCCCTCCAGGGGAAGTCAAATATCCACAGTCTACTACCCTTAAAAATCAGCCTGTGGCTTATTCAAAAACCGAAATTAAGCCAGTTGGTCAGTTACCTGTCATGTACGATAAAACTTTAAAAATGGGTGCCCCTACTTCATCCATTGGACCACGGCCTATTTCTGGTGTACCGGTTAATTCAAACGTAAGGATGACTAGCAGTTATAGCACTGCCTCTTCAACTGGTAACCCTTTCGTTCATCCGGCTGCGGAAGTCGTTAAACAAACAAGCTATCCGGTTTCTGCTGGAAATGCCCCACGCTACGTTGCACCTAATTCTGATATCAGCCCTGGTAAGGATATGTACTCTCTTTACAATGGCCAGCCCGTTAACCCGACTCTCAACCCTGGGCAGATCCAGCAATACCGTTCGCAAGGTTATAAACAAGCTGTAGTGGCTCCTGAACCACTTGCTGTTCTGCAACAGGGGAAAGTAATGAGAATTACTTTTGCACCTTATACCGATGATAACGATGCGCTTAATCTTCCCGGCTACGTTTATGTCAACGTAAAACCGCAAACATGGATTGCTGGCAAGAATTCGACCTCAAACCCAGCTCGCATAGTTCCTTTAGAAGTACAGGATGCGGCCCGGGAAAATATGCAGCAGCAACAAAAAGCAACTAAAGCTGTCTCTTCGAACGGCATTGTTAGACAACTGTAAGGTCAAATATGGAAGCTATCAATAATTACAATAGCGGTTTAAATCGCCATCAATTAGGTGGGTTTATCCCTGTTTACGATCAATTAGCAGGGACTCACTATTTTTTGATTGATGGCAACAGATTAGGGTTTATGTTTATCTGTAATCCATCCCCTGGAGTTTTTGATAATCAGCAAGATGTTCTTGCTGAAATGTTCAAAATGGATTTCCCTACAGATACTGTCTGTCAAATATCTCTGACTGCATTGCCAGACCTGACTTTACAGCTTAGTGCTTGGTCAGCTGTGCGAGGTGGGCGTATGACTGGGAACGATAAGCTTAAAGCAGATCTGCTTAATGGTTATCAGTTGGACTACTACGACAGAAGTATGCATAAGCCTTTAAAACCTGATCATGATAACCTTATGTTGAGGGATTTTCAGGTATGGATCTCGCTATCGATTCCTTTACAGTCTGCCCTTCCTACCGAGCTGGAACATTCGCGTATCGATTCACTTTACTCTGAACTTGTAAGTAAGTTAATTACGATTGGATTGCATCCGTTTAAGGTCGATGCAGAAAACTGGCTCTATTGTATAGATAAGGTCGTAAACCCCGGAAAGAACTCCCGGTGGGCTGAAGGTTTCATAGACGTTAACACTATGAAAAGGCTTAATGAACAAGTTAACGTTCCCGGCCGTAAGTATACAGTCACAGAAAATCATTTCTCATCAGTCACACAAAGTGACGACGAATCTGAGCATCGTTACTTCAAACAACTTTCCGTTGTAAAGTTTCCTGAATACGTCAATTTCGGTTGTATGTATGAGTTAGTAGTTAACTGGATGCATGGACGTAAGACAATTTTCAGCCCATTTATGATCACTCAGACTGTTCAGTTTGCCGATCCGCTCAAGTTGTCAAAAGAAAACGTCCGCTACAAAGCAATCACTAATAAACAGGCAAGTATACCTTCAGTTGTCACATTCTGCCCTCGCCTGCGGGATATGGATAATGACTACATGGCCGTAACTCGCGAGCTTGAGGATGGCGCAAAGCTTTTAAGAGGGTATCTTACTTTCACTGTTATGGGTAGTAATGCCAATTCTGTGCAGACAGCAGCTAACGATCTCAAATCCTTTTACCTCGAAAGCCGGGTCAAAGTAGCAGATGATTCCTTTATCGTTTTCCCGTCATTTATGTCATGTCTGCCAATGTGCAATGACCCAAAGACAATTTTCGACCTTGACCGTTCCGAAGTAGTGAGCAACACCGGAGCGGCTCATATGACACCGATCTTTGGGCCCTGGAAAGGTAATACAGATAGACCAGTACTGAGTTTAGTTTCTCGTGAAGGTCAACTCATGGGACTTGATATTTTCAAGACTTCTGCAAGCTATAACATGGTTATTGGTGCAACGTCAGGTGCAGGGAAGTCATTCTGGACAGCATATCTAATCAATAACTATCTTGGAGCTGGACCGCGATCTAATAACCTCGTTCATTATCGCTCAACATTTAAGCATTTTTTAGAAAACGAATACCCAGATGATGATCCTGACGGTGCTCAAGTATTTGTTGTGGACGTGGGCCGTTCTTACCAGGGGATTGCGGAACAATATACAAACAGTCAATTTATTGATTTCGGTAAAACCCCTGACTTCACCCTAAATCCCTTTGCCTTCCTAACTGACATCACTGTTAACGACGATGTATTTAACGAAGCACCTGAATTTACCGGTGAATCAACTTCAAACGATGCAGAAAAAGACAAAGTTGCTCAGACCATAATGGTTTTGAATCAGCTAAAAATTATGGCTTCAGAGAAAGGCCTTATCGATGATTATCAACAATCAGTGATGCTTCAGCTTATTGCAGAAGAGTACCAAGAATCCAGAAAATCAGGTCGGACCGGTTCAATAACCGGCTTTGCTCTGCGTTGCAAGAAGCATGAAGACAAACGTATAAAGGATATTGGGGAGCAACTCGGAGCATGGTGCGAAGGTGGAATTTATGGGCACCGGTTTACCGATACGTTGCCTCCAATCAACTTCGACAGCAGATTTATTGTTTTGGAACTGGAGGAGCTAAAAGGCACCCCCCACCTTCAGACAGTTGTATTAATGTCTATCATTCAGGCTGCTCAGCATGCAATGTTCATCAAAAAAGATGGGCGTCGTCGCTTGTTCATCCTTGATGAAGCATGGGAGTACATTCGTCCTGATAATTCATCAGGTGCCGGAAATCAATCAAACCAATTCTTCTCTTCCTTCCTCGAAGCGGCATGGCGTAGGTTCAGGAAAACAAACTGCGCTGGCATCTGTATCACACAGTCGTTTGAAGATTATTTTACTTCTTCTGTTGGCCGGGCCCTGACTGCTAACTCGCCTTGGAAGATAATCATGAAACAAGAAAAAGAAAGCATTGAAGCAATGAAGGCTAATAAATATTTTTCTACTTCAGATGCAGAATATGAACGTATGAAAAATATTCGTACAGTCAAAAAGGTGTTTTCAGAGATGTTAGTCAGGTTCGAAAACTTCCAAGAGATCTGTCGGTTATACGTAGACCGGAAAATGGAGCTTTGTTTTACTACGGATAGTGCTGACAGGAGTAAATTATGGGAAATTCAAAGCCGCGAGAATTGTAGCTATGGCGAGGCAATAGAAATTCTCTATGCTCAAGAAGTAGCAGCGGGTTTGGCCGCGTAGAGTAAATATCTTCAAGCAAAAATAATTAAACCAGATGTCTCATAAGAATCTGGTTTTTTATTGTATGCCTTAAGTAAACAAATGAGGTTGTGACTTAATGAGTTCATCACTGTGCTGCAAATTTTGGTTTTATAATTAATGTGGTGTAAAAACAGTGACATAAATACAAATCGCAGTTAGGTTGTGTACGCATTAAGTAAACAAAATTTATAACTTCAATACTGACATTATAAGATGAAAATCACGTAAATTACATTTTTGTTTACCAAAGGTAATCAAAGTAGCGCGGCATTATTAGTGAAAACAGATCACTGGTGTCATTTTGCATACAAAACTTAATATCCTTTAATCATTCTTCTAAAAGTTTATTATTAACGGTTTGGTTTCTGAAAATTTATCCAATTTGCTCACCGAAGACTTTTAACTTATTTAACCCCCTTTATCGCCAAACTGTGATTTTCTAATGTTAGTCTACAGTTCTAGGGCCCTTGCTCCCATGATGCGAATCCTGCCACCTAATAAAGATTAACGCCTCATTCCTGTATGCCGGTCTTACGACGCCAGTGCACGGACTATTTTTGGTCATCACAAGGACAGGCGGGAGATTTAATCAGGGCGTGGTGTTGCTGAGCAGCAGCTGCGGCACTGTAAGCCGAAGGCGGAATTAACTCCTTTATCACCATCTGGGGACGTCATTATGGGTAGCCCTTTTAACTTACTCAGGACCATTAAGCTAAAATTCCGGATAGCGATTGACGTAAGATTTAGGCTAAGCAGGTAAAGTGATCCCCGCTCCCGGGGTGACAACTTTATACAAAAGGCCGAGCGGAAGATTGTCCTTAGGGAATATTTCTTTAACACAGCACGGGCACTTACTCACGCTGCCGGATTTAACCCCCTTAATCGCCAAACTGGGGTTCTGTCCTCATGCTGGCCTTCAGTTCTGGGCGGGGTTGCTATCACTTGCTCCCTAATGCGAGATGTACCTGCTGATACAGATTAACGTCATATTCCTGCGTGCCGGTCTGCCGACACCAGTGCACGGGCTTTTTTCGGTCATCACATTACCGGGCAGGAGATTTTATCAGGACGTGGTGTGACTGAGCAGCAGCTGGGGCACTGTCATCCGCTTGCAGATTTAACCCCCTTAATCGCCAAACTGGCGTTCAGTCCTGATAGTGTCCTTCCGTCCTGGGCAGGGTTGCTAACACTGGCTCCCTTAATACGAAATGCGCCTGCTGATAAAGATTAAAGTCTCATCACTGCATACCGGTTTGCCGACTCCGGTGCATGGCCTTTTCCGATAATCACAAGGACGGACGGGTGATTATATCTGTGCATAGTATGTCTGAGCAGCATCAGAAGGCACTGTCAGCCACTGGCAGATTTAACCCCCTTAATCGCCAAACTGGCGTTCAGTCCTGATAGTGTCCTTCCGTCCTGGGCAGGGTTGCTAACACTTGCTCCCTTAATACGAAATGCGCCTGCTGATAAAGATTAAAGTCACATCACTGCATACCGGTCTGCCGACTCCGGTGCATGGCCTTTTCCGATAATCACAAGGACGGACGGGTGATTATATCTGTGCATAGTATGTCTGAGCAGCATCAGAAGGCACTGTCAGCCGCTGGCAGATTTAACCCCCTTAATCGCCAAACTGGGATCAGTCCTGATAGTGTCCTTCCGTCCTGGAGAGGGTTGCTAACACTTGTTCCCATGATACGAAATGCGCCAGCTGATACAGATTAACGTCTCATTGCCCATGCCGGTCTGCCGACACCGGTGCATGGCCTTTTCCGATATTCGCAAGCACAGATGCTTGATTTTTTCAGGGTGTAATATACCTGAGCAGCATCTGAAGGCACTTTCAGTCGCTGTCAGATTTAACACCCTTAATCGCCAATCTGGGATTTTATGATGTTAACCTCCAGTTCAAGACCCTTGCTCCCATGATGCGAACCTTGCCACCTGATAAAGATTTACGCCTCATTCCTGTATGCAGGTCTTACGACTCTAGTGCACGGACAATTTTCGGTCATAACAAGACCTGGCGGAAGATTTAATCAGGCGTGGTGTGACTGAGCAGAAGCTGGGGCAATGTCAGCCGCTGGCAGAAAAAACCCTTATTCGCCATCTCAAACCGTCATTATGGGTAGTCCTTTTAACTTTCTCAGGACCATTAAGCTTAAACTCCGTTTAGAGAATGACGTAAGATTTAGGCTAAGCAGGTTAAGTGATCCCTCTCCCGGGTTGAACACTATATTCATCGTACGAGCGGAAGATTGTCCTTCGGGAAATATTTCTTAAACACCGCTCGGGATCTTATTGCCACTGGCGGATTTAACCCCCTTAATCGCCATACTGGGGTTCTGTCCTGATGCTGGCCTTCAGTTCTGGGCTTGGGTTGCTATCGCTTGCTCCCATAATGCGAAATGTGCCTCCTGATACAGATTAACGTCATATTCCTGCGTGCCGGTCTGCCGACACCAGTGCACGGGCTTTTTTCGGTCATCACATTTCCGGGCAGGAGATTCTATCAGGGCGTGGTGTGACTGAGCAGCAACTGGGGCACTGTCAGCAGCTTGCAGATTTAACACCCTTAATCGCCAAACTGGGATTCTGTTCTGATGTTGACCTTCCGTTCTGGGCGGGCTTTGGTTTACTAACACTTACTTCCATAATACGAAATGTGCTTGATGATGCAGATTAAATTCACATTACTGCATACCGGTCTGCCGACACCGGTGCATGGGCGATTTCCGACGATCTCAAGAACATATGGGAGATTATATCAGGGAGAGTAGTATGCCTGAGCAGCATCTGAAGGCACTGTCAGCCGCTGTGAGATTTAACCCCCTTAATCGCCAAACTGGGGTTCTGTCCTCATGCTGGCCTTCAGTTCCGGGCTGGGTTGCTATCACTTGCTCACATAATGCGAAATGTACCTGCTGATACAGATTAACGTCATATTCCTATATGCCAGTCTGCCGACATCAGTGCTTGGGCTATTTTCGGTCAAAACAAGACCTGGCGAGAGATTTAATCAAGCGTGGTGTGACTGAGCAGCAGCTGGGGGCACTGTCATCCGCTTGCAAATTTAACCCCCTTAATCGCCAAACTTGGGTTCAGTCCTGATGTTGGCATTCCGTTCTGGGCGGCGTTGCTATCACTTGCTCCCATTATGCGAAAAGTGCCTGCTGATACAGATTAACGTCATATTCATGCATGCCGGTCTGCCGACACCAGTGCACGGGTTTTTTTCGGTCATTACAATACCGGGCAGGGGATTAAATCAGGGCGTGGTGTGACTGAGCAGCAGCTGGGACACTGTCAGCCGCTGGCAGATTTAACCCCCTTAATCTCCACACTGGGGTTGCCTCCTTAAGTTGGGTTTCATTTCGGGGTGAGGTTGCTAACTCTGCTCCCATAATTCGTAGTGTGCCTCCTCAAGAGATTAACACCTCATATCTTTAGACTGGACTGACGACAACGGTTCACAGTTAGGAAACGTATATCAGCACACCGGTGAGATAGATTTTAGGGTCTAAGCAAGAAATAGGGTAGGCGTGAAGATTCATTAATGGAGCTCTTAACTTCAAAGCGTAGAGAAGGAGACAAGAATCGTGGTTTAAACAGGTTGTGCATTAGGTATGGACTAGAGAGTCTGAGCTCACATCTGCAAGTTAAGCTCACAAAAAATCATAAAAAAGTAAACAAACATTAGCTTAAGATTGAAACTAAGGATAGAATTGTACGCATAACAAGGAAATGGACGCATTATACGTAAAGTTTACATATATGCGTAAAAGTCGGTTTTCAGTGCAAAAAGGTCATAACCATGAATTTACTTGAAAAGATCGCCCTCGTTGGTCAGCGCATGAAAAGCGAGCAGATTTCTCTAAAGGAATCTCTGATGGCTTCATCAAGAGTATCTGTTTCTGATGATAGTGTTGATGGTGTTGATAGACTGATCTATAACCACTGTTTGAATAAAAAAAATCTCTCTGATTTTTTTGGGAAGTCACGAGTAACGTTCAATAAAATACTTTCGGACTTAGAAGAAAAAGAACTTGTTGGTGCACCTATTTATCAAAACAAAAATCATCTTTACACCCGCTGGGATGTTCAAAAAATAATGGATGCCCTGGGTTATCCCAAGTACCGCGAACATTACTTTAGCAGAGCTATTGTTACTCAGAATCATAAAGGCGGTACAGGGAAAAGCACTACATCTGTAGCTTTAGCAGTAGCAGCTGCTTTAGATCTACAACTCAATGCACGTGTATTAATGATCGAATGGGACCCACAAGGTTCGATTGGAAGCAGCATGATTCAAAGTGTCTCAGAAGATGATGTCTTCCTTACAGCAATTGATGCAATCCTTGGAATTTATGAAGAAAATTCTGAGTATAAAAAATATTTAGATTCAGGATTCTCTGAAGAAGAAATCATCACTAATATGCCTTTTTCAACGCATCTGCCAAACTTGGACGTAATAACGGCTTTTCCGACAGATGCTCGTTTTAAAGATAAATACTGGCAATGTTCTAGAGAAGAACGTACGTCTTTGTTACTACGTTTCAAGGAAGTTATCTTACCGGTACTGAAGCAGAACTATGATTTGATTATTATAGACACTCCACCTGAAGATTCACCTTTGATCTGGGCTGCTGACGAAGCGGCCGATGGGATTCTTGTCGCAGTGTCACCACGTGAATATGATTACGCCTCTACTACAGACTTCATGCTTACAATAAGTGAAAGGTTTAAACAATCACCAAGTAAGGGCGACAATTTAAAATGGTTCAAAGTTCTTGCTGTCAATGTAGATGACAAAAGTCCATATGAAAGAATAGTTTTGGATAAATTAATCAGAACTGTTCAGGACCTTTTGATGTCCGCTAACATAAAAAATTCTGAAGCATTTAAGGCAGCTGCTTCCAAAGGGCGTACAGTGCTTGATATCAAAAAATCAGAGGAACTTTGTTCCGCAAAGCAGCTTGATGTCGCAGAAGAATCTGTATTACAGGTATATCAGCAATTTATAAATGAAATAAAAAGTTTTTCAGCTAAGCAAGGAGTTAACGCATGAGCGATGAGCAACATATCGGGAATGATAAATCTCGATATTTAAACGCACCAAAGCGGACAGAAGTCGGTCACCGTTCAGGTCTTGCGGGTTTGAAAACAGCACCTCGCATAAAAAAGTTATTCACTCTTCATAAGGGCCGGAGACTTGAAGCGGAACATGTGATTGTTCCAGCCCAGAGAGTGGAGAAGGAGACCTTAGTCCATCCAGCGAACCCACGAAATCAAGAAGCCCTTACAGATTATTCTGTTAGAGATATTCTTAAGCAGATTGAAGAAAGAGGGGTCGATACCGAAGGGATCGCTGTAAAAAGAGATGGGGTTTATTTATTAATAGAAGGAAGTCGCAGACGTTTCTGCTGTATAAAGGCAGAAAAGGATCTCCCCCTGTGGGTTCTTCCGGATGAACTAACCGAAGATGATATAAATTCAATTATATCCGCAGCACAAACATCTCGAAAATTTTCATATAGAGAAGTTGGGTTTCAATTTATCAAAAAAATGGAAGAAAAAGGATTTTCTACTAATGAAGAACTCGCAGCATATCTTGGGATTAGTCATGTATCGGTAGCCAAAAGAATCCAGGCGGCCCGTATTGACGAAACATTGATCTCTTTATTCCCGGATTATGAAGGAATCCCGAACTCCTATTATAGTCGCTTGTCTCGTTTACAGAAATATGTGCAAAAAAATCTATTTCCTTTAGATGAAGTAATAGATAATGTTAAAGAGGAAACAAAAGATTTAGACATTGGAGATCTCCAGGTTGCTCAAAAAGTTGTAATGGAAAAAATCACACAATCTGTGGAAAGTGTTTGTGAAAAAACTTATTCCACAAAATGGGAAACAAGTGATCTTATTACTTTTGATAACAAAGATAAGTATGCAAGAATCAGTAAAAACAATACTGGTAGAAAAATTCGCTTTGAATTCAATAGGATAAATGCGGGTTTTATTAAGGAACTAGAGGAGTTCATAAAAGAAAAATTAAAAGTATCAGAATAAATATTGAACTGCATCTTTATGATGCAGTTCATATGATTTATATTTTTAATTTCTTGTTATATTAATATGGGGTGTGCGCAGGTTCAGACATATAAGGTCTTAGTTCTATATGAACAGAAGCGCCATTCCCATCATTTACTACGTTTAAAGGTGCTTTTCCCGGCAATGACATAGTTGCAACGTCAGGTCCAGAAACAGCAAAATTATTTTCTGCTGAAGGCATTACTGTAAAAATCTTTATAGCAACATTTTCATGTCTAAATAATGAAATCCCAAAAGTAGAACCAGCTTCGGTATTGCTCACGTCCACAACCACAGGGGTTTTTCCTAGATATTCATTAGTTAGTATGTTTTTTACTAATGCCCCTTCCGGGACAGTATAGATACGGTATGGATATGCTAAAGCCGTGTGACAAAAACATATTAAAATAACAATTAATGTTTGTTTCATAGATTATCCTCATTCAAAAATAAAAGATATAACTCTTGAAAATCGTGGTTAGTAATTAGGTCCGCTTTTCCGGGAAAATCGTAACTAACAGAAAATAAAAGCGAAAGCGAATCTTTTCCTTTTGCTTTGGGAGAGATTCTGCTAAAAGCACGGTTAATAAACATAAGTTGATCTTCATTGTTGAAGCAAAGTCCAAGCATTCCAACCGTAGGAACTACGAATGTGCTTACGCTGCCTGGGGGCAAAAGTTGCTTACTACGGGCATTGTAAGCACAACGACTACCACCTAGCGTTAGGCCTGAAAGCTCAATAAAACTTCTGGTTCCATTCTTGGCGACAAGCCAAACATCAGTTCCTGAACTTTCGACACGTAAAGTAACTTTTCCGTCAGTAAAGGCCTCACTTTTATTGTATAGAATAGGGTCAAAACCAACTGTCGGGAGTTCTTCGATTTTACTTTCTACTGACTGACAACCAGTCAGTAATGCAAACAATAAAAGTGTGATAACTTTAATCATCCCGCTTCCTTAGATTGTTTTTGGCGCTCGTTATAAAAGATAATGATTCACCGGGGTAGAGAATTGTTTCTTTCGTCCAATAACCATAACCACCGAGGATATTTTTTCTTTTCTCAATATAAACGGGTTCAGAAAATACTAAATGTTGATATTTAGGAAGAGATAAGATTTCATATTTTCCTTGTCCAACTAAGAGGTAATTCTTCTCTTTAGGATTGATGGTTACTGGATTACCAACACTTTGAGGTATGTTAAGTTTTTTTATATTTAGGTCAGAATAGTCAGGAACGGACACTTGATCATTAGACGTATTTCCGGGAAGAGTAAACCCTTTACCCTGATCCGGTCCAAAGATGGCAATTATATCTTTGTTGTTTCTTGTGATCGAAACGATAGCCTGAAGGGGCGTATTAGCAAGGTCATTTATAAACGATATAGTTAGACTTGATTTTGGCTCGACCCAAACAATGCTTTTTCCGGATGTGCCTTCGCTTAATGCAATTTTTTCATTTAGTAAGATTTTATTTTTGGCAATGATATTATACTCAAGTTTTGGTATCACAATAAAAAGTGATTCTTTATTTGAAACATTCATGATTTCTAAGAAATTGGTTTTGGTCATGCTGGTCTTTAGAACAGGCCTATATTTACCATTTATAAACCACCTTCCGTTTATAAGCTCCGCTTTAGCAGATATAAGTGAATCACTTTTCTGTGCGGCAGAAGAAAAAGCATCTTTTCTATGCTCTTTCTCTTGATGTGGTGCAGCTGCTGCGTGAAGATGCAAAAGTAATGTTGAAATTGAGATAATCTTCCAATTTATCTTCATCTTGTTACCTCAATGTTGTTTTCAATCGAATCGAGTTCTAAAGGATAGGTTTTAAGTGAATAAAACTTGTTTGTTGTTTGTATTAGCTGATGACACAATAAAACTGGATTGTTCTTCATGATTATTTCTACTAATGTAAGTGCTGGTGAGTCAGTTTGCGGTATACCCGGAGCAACTATTACCTGGTCTTCTAATTTTGACATATAGAGTGATCCAGTATTTATATGCAAACAATTACCGATCAGTACTGGAAGATTGTTTTGAGTACGACCATGGGCTTTTCGAATGCTGTTTACAGGATTCCTACCTAGGACCATAAGGTTGACGTCATTTATCATCATTGGTATTACGGCATGGTCCATACCGAATAGAAACTGGCTCTGAAAAATATTCACATTGGCATAGTTGAATGCTTGAAGCGCATTATAAGTATCAGTGAATGATGTGCGGATAGGGGCGTAATCAGAAGGGCAAACCCCAATTTTTATATCGCCTTTTAGTAAAATCTGCATCATCGTACCAAGCTGGGTATTAAGAAGTTTTTTTACCTCTTCCTCTAAATAGTAACGATTCACAGCTTTATGCCACTTTCCGCCCATTACACACCATCTCTCATTGAGGTATGTGCTGGGGTAAAATGTTCTCCGGTCTTTGTTTAATGGTAACAATTTTTTTAACATTTCTTCTCCGGCTCCGGCAGCTGAGAAATGCCTCACAAAACGTCCATCGAAAAAGCCACTGTTTATCGCCTTCATCAATTCTATGGGTTCCGGCCCATAGTCAAACAAATTTCCAGTAGAGAAAATTACTATCTCTTCTTCTGGCTTTGTAACTGATTGGATCAAGTTGCACAGCGCAGAGTAATGTCCATGAGGATCTGCCAGAAAGAAAATCCTTCCGGAGAAGTTTGTAAGGTCTATAGTTTGGACGTGCTCAGCTGCCATAAATTCCTCTACGTATGTTTACATCGATGATACGGTATTTCGAACTATGATTTTTTTACAAAAAGGCGTCATTTTGGATTCTAAGCCTAAGGACCTTTGTTACTTACAGGTAAAGGCCCCAGTCCTGGCTCTCAAACAGTTCATACTTAGGATGCAAAGTAACTTTCTGATTATAATTGGCTCCTTTATAAACATGGTTAATACATGAATACAGGAAATTTAACGGTAAGGTATTTAAAATGGAAGGATGCTGAAATAACATAGACTTACGTATTTTTTTAATAGTGTTAATGTTGATAATAGGTCACCATTAATGTATAAAGTTAATATCTAATATGGTCCTATTAATAAAAGAGAGTTTTTATGGCTGAACTATTAAAATCTGAAAGTCCTGTTTCACCATCAGTGCAGGATATCACTGAAGCTTTAAAAATCGTTGTCGATGATGGAAGTAAAGCTGCAAAACTGGTTTGTCTTAATGAAAGAAACGAATTAGTTCCCTTGCTTACACAAAATAGTTTTGTTCCAGATTTCCGTGTTCGCCATGAGGGTCTCAATCCTTTTAACTATCTTATTGATGGGCTGGAAAGGTTTTCGCATCACAGCGAATCTAGTAACTCACTGGAATCGACTGATGTATCTCACCAATACGATGAAATTAGCCGGTTAAATGTTCACCATGCACTTCATGCTTCTGGTTTAGTTCCTCAGGATGTTCACCTCTTTGTTACTTTACCACTTAGCCAGTTCTATACTGCTTTAGGGGAAACGAATATTGAAAATATTCAGAGAAAAAAAGATAATCTGATGAAACCAGTAGAGCGTTATCTTGACGGTAAACGCTATTCTTTTAACGTTTTGTCTGTGACTGTTTTCCCTGAATCTTTACCAGCTGTGACCCGGGCAGATGAAATTGAGGATATTGCTTCATTTGAATCAAGTTTGGTAATTGATCTTGGTGGTACTACTCTTGATGTTGCAAGTATTACTGGGCAATTAGAACAGATTTCGAAAGTAAAAGGTTTTGACCGTATTGGTTGTTCTATTGTTTACGATGAGATCAGCAGGTATCTTGAATCTGAGAAACTGAATACGAGTAATGCTTACATTCATCATCTTGTTGATAATCGTCATGATAAATCAGCTTTGAAGGTTGCAGAGGACAAGCGTGACGGTGTTTTTGATGCGGTAAACTCTGCGGTACAGAAGTTGCAAAGTAAAGTAATCAGAGCGGTTACACAAGTCGAAGAGAGGCCTCATAATGTTTTCCTTGTTGGGGGAGGTTCATATCTCATCGAAACAGCTATTCGTAAACATTTTGAAACGGCTAAAGTTATCATGGTAGACAATCCGCAGTTCGCATTATCTTTGGCAATTGCTGATACTATTTATTCAGAATAATGAGCTAGAACATGGCTAAATACCCTATCTCAAATAAGGCAGATAACGACCGGATTCAGATCCGGTCTTTCTGGATATCCGAAAGAAAAGCACCCTATGTTTATAGTTTCTTGAAAAAAACAGAACTTTGTCATAGGGGTGACCAACTGGATTTAATTAGGTCGGCTATTAGTACCGGGTTGGTATTAAATAATTTATTTCCTGACTTGGCAAATTTTATAAATGGTTTAAACGAAAGATTAACACTTGCAGATCTTAATAGGTTTCTGAATGATGGAAATACTATAGATACTGAACCTAAGCCTCCTATTAATGTATTGCTAGAGAATGTCTTAGATCAAAAGTTTAAGGAGTATTTAACACCTCTACAATTAGATAATTCAAAGCAGGATTCTGTTTCTGTAAAAGAAACCTTCCTTGTACAAAAGGAACATGCCTGCTTTGGTGTGAAGATTGAAAATGAGGGAAGCGATACCTCTATACCATCTGAAAGCCCACTTTCTTCAGGTGCATCCAAAATTTCAAAAGAAAAGTCCATTTCCTCTGTGGTGCCAGTGCTAGAAAAAGTATCGGATGAAAATCAAACCGCCTCCATAAGCATAAAATCTAAAGCTAAGGCAAACAAGCGACTAGCGACTTTGGCAAGATAGGGCTTTGTTGAATAAATCAGATTTCGGGTAAGTCTCCCCCGTAGCGGGTTGTGTTTTCAGGCAATACGCACGCTTTCAGGCATACCTGCTTTCGTCATTTTGTTCAGCGCTCGTACCAGGGCCATAGCCTCCGCAACCTGACCATCGTAGTCACGCAGCGTCAGTGAACCCCCGAACAGCTGTTTTACCCGGTACATCGCCGTTTCCGCTATCGAGCGACGATTGTAATCTGTTGTCCATTTCCACCGCGCATTACTCCCGGTCATTCGCTGATTAGCCACTGCACGGTTACGGTCTGCATATTCACCGGGCCAGTAACCCGCACCTTTTCGGGGAGGGATAAGCGCGCTGATTTTCTTACGCCGCAGTTCATCGTGACATAGCCGGGTATCGTAAGCGCCATCGGCGGCGGCTGACCTGATTTTCCGGTGGGTTTGCCGGATTAACCCGGGGAAGGCCTCTGAGTCCGTAACGTTGTTCAGCGACAGGTCTGCACAGATGATTTCATGTGTGTTGCTGTCAACTGCCAGATGCAACTTTCGCCATATACGACGGCGTTCCTGGCCATGCTTTTTGACTTTCCACTCGCCTTCACCGAAGACCTTCAGCCCGGTGGAATCAATTACCAGGTGTGCGATTTCACCCCGGGTGGGCGTTTTGAAACTGACATTAACCGACTTTGCCCGCCTGCTGACACAGCTGTAATCCGGGCAGCGTAGCGGAACGTTCATCAGAGAAAAAATGGAATCAATAAAGCCCTGCGCAGCGCGCAGGGTCAGCCTGAATACGCGTTTAATGACCAGCACAGTCGTGATGGCAAGGTCAGAATAGCGCTGAGGTCTGCCTCGTGAAGAAGGTGTTGCTGACTCATACCAGGCCTGAATAGCTTCATCATCCAGCCAGAAAGTTATGGAGCCACGGTTGATGAGGGCTTTATTGTAGGTGGGCCAGTTGGTGATTTTGAACTTTTGCTTTGCCACGGAACGGTCTGCGTTGTCGGGAAGATGCGTGATCTGATCCTTCAACTCAGCAAAAGTTCGATTTATTCAACAAAGCCGCAAGATAGGTGAGAGACAGTACAATCGACTTCTGAGTTCAACTTGTCTTACCAGGAAAGCCAGCATACTTGCTGGCCTTTTTTTTGTTATAATAAACTCAGGCTTCAGCTGAATCTGTAAAATTACTGTTAATGAAACGGTATTTTAGGTTAATTTGGATGCTGTTACAGGAAGTGCGGATTTTTCCTAAATTTGTAAAAAACCTAAGAATTATCTTAATAAATCTGGTACTTAATTATTATTTTACGTAAAAAGTCTTTGTGGTTTAATGGTTATGTAAGGATTTTTTGATACCCTTATACCCGATGGACCTAAGGTCACTGACAACGATGTTCATGTAGAATCTTCGTTTCTGTAATCCCTTTTGTCCTTGTCCCAAATGATTGATTATTATAATAAAGGCTGATCGAATGCTATCTCGCAACTCACTAATACATGGTTTACGCCGAGACCAGTTAATCGGAGTTCTGACTATTTCAGAGTTTCCGGTAGTTATGGTAGAAAGCCACTTCATTCAGTCTGAGGTTATGGGAATAAAACCCGTAATTTTTAATATTGATGAGCTTCTTGTTTCTATATCCCCAATTTCCTCTCTTAAGTTCGATTGGGAGTGGGCCCCAGTTGATACAATACTCATTGAAGTTATCATTCCACCTGTAGAGTCAGACCTTGTAAGTGCAGAAAATGACTTCCTCCGTGATTCTGGTATTGGCCATATCCAGTGCGAGCCTGGCGGAGCATCAATACGACGTACAGTTACCTTCGTTGGTGGAATAACCGCTGATAACTTACTGTATCAGTTGAGGCTTATGTGCGTAAGCGCGTTAAAACTTTTAGGAGAGGAACTGGGGGATGAAGTCTAAGATTAGATATGTTTTATCTGGTTTTGTTGTGTTATGTGCATTTGCTGGAGTTTATAAAATCCTAAACAATGTTCCGGTTAAACCTGACCTTTTGGACTTCACTGGAAACACATTTAAAAAGACATCACTCTTCCTGCCATGTGATAAAAGCTCGCCTTCTTTAAACATTAAAATTGCTGATAACGAGAAAATCGTGATCAACGGCATCGCTTCAAAAGTAACTTTTGTTGAAAAGGCTGACCCCGTCAAAAGCCCTGGTTTTTGTGATGATCTTGATCTAAACAATTCTCGCCTTGTACATACGGCATCTTACAGCCTGGTGATTTCTGAAACCAAAACAGGATTTACACTATCAAATTTCAAGCATCTTGCCGATGATGAATCATTAGGCGGTATGTGGTTTTATCAAAAGTGACTTTTTATATGGCAACTTCAGACTTCGCTCTTAAAAACCATAATGTTAAAGCATTTGGTCAGGATGCAGCCCTTGTCATTGAGATGAACAATGAAGATGTTAGCTCATCAAAACCTTCACCTTTTTCAAATGAGATTGATAATTATTATCTTACATTGCACGTCGCTCCAAGGAACGCAAAAAAAGATTATGACTGGGGCTCAAACCGTTCTGTACTTCTAAAATTGTCGACGAATGAAGTTATGCAGATGGCATCTGTATTTCTTAGAATCATGCATACTTTAAAGATTGATAAGAGGAAAACCTCACATCATGGCCACGTCGTATACAAAAATATAAGCGTTACCCCAAACGAGAGGGGCGGTTTGTTGTTATCCGCAGGGATAGTTCCAGTCGATAAAGATGGCTTAAAACCCTTCATGCACATGGTCCCCGTCTCACAAATGGATTGCGTTAAAATTGGCCTCTACATACTTGGATATCTTGCTCAAAAAACGCCCTGGGTAAGCTCCGAGTCTATAATTACCGCGCTTCGCTTATCTGAAGCCAAGAATTCAAAATAGCGCATTAACATACGGAATATACGGAAAAATACAGGTTTTTTTAAATGTTATACGGACGGATATTTCTGTTTTTCATCGTAAAGTGAGTTTAATTTTGCTCAGAAAAACAGGTATTCGTCATGAGAAAATCAGGTTTAGGTTTAGCCCTGTTGTTTTCTTTAATTGCTCCGATTAAAGCGGTCTATGCTGAAGCGATTATGATTTCAGGAAAGCTACAGGCTGATTTGCCAGCCGTATCCTTTGACCCGGGGCCGGGCGACTTTGTTGCATACGTTAATTCTAACACTATCACTGCCTCAGGTGCAGGCACAGCCTGTAATGTAACGGTTGATGATCGAGCGACTTCCTCTGTTGATAACCTCGTTTGTTTTTTTGAGTGGTTACCCAATACCTTGGGATTAACTTCTAACGGCTTCACTCTTTCAGGCGTTCCCAACACCACCGGTGATTTAAAACTACCTTACAAGATTTCTTACTTCTCTGGTTCTGAACGGAAAAAAGTTGAAATAGTAAAAGGTGAATATTCAATCAAAAGTGTGGCACCGGTAAAACCAACTATCACCGGTCTTAAATCATCCCTGAACGGATTAGTCTATGACGGCTTTTCTTTCAAATCGTATTTAAAGGATGAAGCGATCAAAGATATCGCTGTTTCTGTTGAACCCCGCAATTATATTCAATACATCTCAATAGGTTCAGGCTCCGCCTGTGAAGTACCTATTGGCGGAACTTCCTGTACCATTGAAGTTGGAAGCATTAAGGCCAGTGATACAGATGAACTTTTGGGTTCACGTGATATCACAATTACAGCAAACTCTAAGAATAATTATTTCGCACCTCCTGAATCCAAAAAGCTTGTTGTTAACTGGGATTATCGGCCTCCTGTAGTAGACCATACACTTTGGAATTTTACCGATGAGGCTAAAACAATCAAAGTAGGTGGCCAGGACATCTATACCGGAGCCAAAACCGTTGCTGTGGCCGTTAAGGTACCCCAGCAAGAAACAGAAGGTGAATGGTGGCTCCCAACAGCTATGTCGCTCACTATGACTCCGGATGGCGTGTTTAAGCCGACGACTAAAGTGACTTTAGATGATGGCACTGAGATTGATTTCAAACAGTCCTGGGCAACCCCTTTACGTAGAACTTTACAGCCGGTAAGTGGACCTCAAAAAGTCGGTGATGAGTACCTCTATATCTTTGACTTAACGGATCTTATAAACGGGTCCTACGCAGCGACTTTTACAGTAGAAAATACGAGCAAAAACTCTTCTACGTACACTGAGCCTGAAAGCAAACTGATGCTGTCTGATAACCCAACGCTTATGGTTCTCAAAGATGGGCAGGTATTAACTAAACGAGCACCCGTATACTTCCTGAACGAGATTATCGTTGCAGCTTTCCAGGGGCAGGCTGGGGTTGCTGACATAAAATCAGTAACAATAGACAACAAAGTAGTTTCGTTAACACCTACAAATTATAAAGGTATTTACTACCTGCCGGTTGGAGACGATTTAGCAGTTAATTCGGATCACGAGATTACTGTGGTGGCTGAAAACCTTTATGGAAAAAACGTAAATTTCAGTACCGTGTTCACTTATCAACCTACTGGATTCACTCTTAAGAATCTGGAAAAAAACGTAACTCTTTACTCGCGCGTACGTCAGTATACGGACCTGCTTAGTCAAACAGCTGGTGATAAATGCACTCTGTTTACCACAGAGGAAAATGCGAATGCTTACCTCGCCTGGTATGGGGAAAAATCAGATGTTACAGCATGCTACCCTCAGTGGAACAATGTCCCTGATGGGTTGGAGTTCTATTTTAAAGGACGTACCCCGGGTCTAACTGGATTCTTTAATAAAACAGGTGAGAATCTGCTCGACTATCAAGTCTATATGATTAACGGGAAGGGCTCTAAAGCGGTTTCCGCAAGGAATCGCCGTACTCTGACCACACAATTACCATACAACCCGATCATCTCTTACAAAAAGAATAAAGTCATAGCAGGCATCAATCCGAACACTGCTCTGGCTTATACGACCGGGGGGGAGGCCGCTCGAATATTAGCGAAGGTGGTACCAGCTGACGTTACGATGATCGTCTCTCAAAACGGCTCTGAGGCTGTCAAAACGTCATTTAAAAATCGTTCCTCAAACAACGATGCAACGACCTTTGTACAAAGGGTCAAGGTTGCTGCTGCACCATTGTGGACAAAGAACGTCTTTGACATAGCTGTAGAATACTCAAAGGATCCAGAATTAAGAACTACAGACACCCTCAACGTATATACGGTGCCTGATTTCAATATTCGAGCATCGATGGAAGTGGATGACAAAAAAACAGCCACATCTCTTGAAGTGCCCTTAAAGGTAACAGTGGGGCGTTATAACAACTCCACACGTAAAAGTGCATTTGACCGTAAAACAATGGGAGAATGGGACGTCACGATATACTCTCAAAAAAGTGTATACGGCAAAGATCCAGAAACAGGCCGTTATAAAACTACATACGAAAGAACTGCGCTGACTGAAGCATTGCCGGTCAATGATGCGGGCATTGTCGAAACCAAGATTAAAATTGAAAATATGGATCTGGGTAATATGCGTCTGGTTGGTGTGGCTAAGGTCAGATCGCCATTCTCTGATTTTGAAATGAAACGTGAGACCAGTGCTGTAGGCATTCGAATCTATAAAGGTGAGGAACTGGAGGGTAACCTGTCGAAAAGCCTTATTATCGGAAGGATCCCACTTAGTACTCTGGTAAGCTTCAAATCTGCCAGTACGGCTAACTCTGATGCACTCGCCCCCACCGAATGGCAGCAGTCCTCTGATAATGGTCAAACCTGGACCATGCTTTCCGACATGACCGGAAAGAGAAGTGTAAGTATCAAAAAGACAGAAGTAGGAAAGTGGCTTTATAGGGCAAAAATGACTAATAAATTCACATCCAAGATTTCCTACACAGATGCCTTAACGGTAGTTACCTACAAGCAGCCTAAGCTCAGTATAGATGTTACAGACATTCTTCAGGGCTCAGATATACCTGTAACCCTGCTTGATAACGATGAACCTATACCAGCAGGCACCGCTGAGGTTCTCTGGTCAGAGGATAAAGTCAACTGGGTGCAGGGAGATACAACTTACACTGTGGCTTCAGCTGATACCCTACCGTCTACGATTTATGCCCGGATGCGTTACCTTGATTCCGATGAACTGGCAGAGGAGTCTTCATGGAAGGAAACGTCTGCTCGGTTGGCAGCCGCAAAACCCAAGCGCCTTTCTGTCTCGGTAACGGGGGTTTCAAAGGTAGAGGTTGGTCAAAAAGTTACTTTGGAAGGTAAGTTCACGAACCCTAACAGTAAGTACCAGAATGGTAATAACGTAGTTGAAGAATGGAAAACACCGGATGGCCAGACATTTAAGGGCTCTTCACTGTCTGTTACCCTTACTGAGCAAATGTTGGATAAACAGGGATATGCTGCTTTTGAATACAGTGCATGGTTAGCGGACAATAAGGAGAATACGGTTTCTACCCGTAGAGTTTCTGTCAAATCGTGGGTTTATAAATTTCCCGAGATGAAAATAAGCTCCAAACTTAAATACGACATGGCACCGACCACCCTACGCGTTGCGTTGAGCGGTATTAAGGATGGAGACTATCCTGGTGTTACTTATTCCCGTGAATGGATCTACGACAAAGAGAATCTGGTAATCACTAAAGATGAAGGTGACACCAAAGAATTTACAATTGAAAATCCTGGCAAATATACATTGATGGTTGTTTTCAAAGATAACCGAAACAATGAACAGCGTATCGAAAATACCTTTGTTGTCGATGAACAAACGCCAATGAACGTTGAGATGACACCCAAGTTCTCTAACAAATATATGAGAGCTCCACTCGATGTAACCTTAAGGTCAAACATCAAGCTATCTCATTCGGCGGACTCGATAGATACGGTCACATACAAGGTGAACGGTGAAGTAATACCCAGCGGCAAAAATTATTGGGCTCAACTGATCTCGGGTTTAAAAGAAAAGAAATACGAGATTACAATTGATGTTGTTAGTAAACTTGGACAGAGAGGTTCAGCATCTGTTGAGTTTGATGTCGTTAAAAACGCAGTGCCTAATTGTACATTGAGCTACACGGAAACCAACCTAAGCTGGAGCTTTACCAATAAATGTGATGATACTGATGGAAAAATGGTTAGATATGAATGGTTCATCAACGGCGAATTAAGGAACGTTTTCGGTAGTACGGCTACACTTTCTAAAAACCTTAACCGTGGTAAGCAGGACATAAAAGTAATTGCTTATGATGATAGTGGAGACTTTGCAACACAGCACGTGACAGTTTTCGGACCGGCTGAAGAGGCAAGTAAGTCTGAAAACACTGTATCAATACCAAGCAGTGAGTAGTTAATTTTTAAATATAAAGCCGGGACATTATGTCCCGGCTTTTTTATACCCAATAATTGGACCTTTGAAAAATTAATGTCGGAAAGTAACTTTGCTCCAAAGGCATCTTTCATGGCCGCTAACAAAGCTGCGTATACATGCTGAGGAATTAACATTCTTATAGGTGAATATTAGGTTGGTTTGCAGACTTCCGAGCGTTGAAAAACATGGATAATAATTACTTGGATAGAGGTGCATCTGCCTAGTAAAAATATTCTTCAGTGCCAGTGAGAAAAATATGAGCGACTACATACCTAAAAAGAGAGGGCTGCTTATACTGGATTGGTATGTCCCCCTTAATATTTTATTGCTGATTCTCGTTATGTGTGTCTTTTTCACCCGTTATACATTTGGATACGGTTTATTGAATGGGTGCCTGCCTGCTGATTTTTATATGATTGATCATTCGGATAAAAGTATTAAAACTGGTGAACTCATAGCATTTAACATGCCGAAATCGGTACGTTTTATCCCAGAAAATGAACGAGTCATAAAAATTGTTGCCGGTGTGGGCGGTGACAAACTTAAAGTAACAATGGATGGGGTTTATAACGGGGACAAATTTTTTGAAGCTAATGCACGTCGTATTTCGAAGAAATACAATATTCCGTCCATTTTGATTGAAAAAGAATTGATAATTCCTGAAGGCGAAGTTTTCCTAATTGGGCAAACCGATCACTCATGGGATTCCCGTTTTTGGGGAACAGTAAAGCTGAATTCAGTAATTGGGAAAACATATGCGATCTTTTAATGTAAATAAAAAATATTTACCAATACTTCCTGGACTTGCGTTATGTGCAGTTTTAAGTAATACAAATGCAAGCACTGAGTATCAACATGATGCTGACCTAATCGCTCAGCAAGCAAAAGGGCTTGGGGCACAGGCTAAAGGTGCACAGCAGCCAGATGGGGCTCTTAGCCTTGATGCTACGCTAAAATCACCAGATGTGCAGAAGTACATAGCGCAAGCTGAAGCACTCCAAAAAAACCAGGACCTGAGCAAGCAAATAAACCGTGGTTACGTCCCCGGTATGAATGCGGATAGTGTTCAAGCAGTTATAGACCATACCCAGGCTATCAGGGCCCAAAGTAATAACTCTGAAGCTGTCAACGATATAATTAGAAGACGTGATGAAATTCAAGAAAACGCCAGCCTTAATGAAGCGGCTCTGAAAGCTGTGGAAAATAAGCCGGAAGTCATGCGAGGACAATCTAAAAATATCGAAAAATTGTTTGGTTCCTCGGGCATCACAGCTGCTGACTTCGAAAGAAAAATGGATAGCACACGTGAAGAAGCACTATCAACTGAAAATGGAATAACGATCTTTGCTTCATTTAGCTTGCCGGATTATGTACTGGAAGACCTTCTACGTACGGCCTCAGAGCATAAAGCTCGTGTAGTTTTCAATGGTCTAAAGAAAGGAACTACTCGGCTACCAGAGACACAGGCAGCAATAAACCAAATGATTGTCAAAGGAAAATTTGAATCTCCTTTGATTACAATTGATCCTGATAGCTTCAGTCAGTATCAAGTAACTCAAGTACCGACAATTATTTCTAGGGAGCAAGCTCGTTTTGCAAAAATGGTAGGCTCCTTCAACGTTGAGTTTTTTCAGCGAGAACTTGCTAAAAAACCCGATCAGGATATTTTCCCGGTTGCTGGTACCACTTATCCCGTTGAAGAAAAGAGCATCATTAAAGAACTGGAAGAACGTGCACAAAAATATGACTGGGAAGGTGCAAAAAAAAGGGCCGTTTCTGACACATGGAAAAATCAATGGATGGTCGACCTCCCTCCTGCCCAGGAACACAAAGAATTTTTAATTGACCCTACAGTGAGGGTCACTCAGGACGTAAAAGATAAGCAGGGCCGTGTAATAGCTTCCGCCGGTGAGTTGATTAATCCACTTTCGAGATTTCCTCAAAACCTGACGATGATAATTTTCGATCCACTCAATCCGGGCCAGCTGGTATGGGCTGAGCAGCAGTATCGACAACGTCTGGGTAGTGGAAAAGTAATGCCAATGTTTACCCGTATCCAAAAAGATAATGGATGGGATCACCTAAATGATTTACGTGAAAAATTTAACGGTAAGGTGTTTAAAGTTAACGAACAGATCATCTCACGCTTTCAGATTAAAAACACACCTGCGCTTATAACTACTGACCAAGATAAATTCCGGATCACCCTGTTTAGCGAGGCAGAAGTCCGTGGTATCGGAGCCCCAAATCTTTCAGAGGAAAAATAAGATGAAACTCGGATTTATTATAGGCGCTCTCTTTGCAACATGGCTGACGCTAAATTATCCGGACCAGATGAGAAGTTATTTTACCAAAGCCGTCGACTATATCGAAAGTGTTGCAACATTTATTACATCCAAGTGAGCATGATGGTGAAAAAATTCAAAAAGTTACTTTTAGAGTTCATTGTAGCAGTTATGCTTTCGCTTTCTATACCGGGTATGGCTATGGCAGCAGATGCTGGAGTCCCTGGGGCTATGTGTCAGTCAGCTGGAGTGTGGCAGGGCTTGATTAAGAATATCTGTTGGAGCTGCATTTTTCCCATGAGGATAATGGGCATAGGGGCAGCTCCAGAAGGCGCTGCTCCTTCACGTCCGGGTTGCTACTGCACAGATCAGAACGGCGTACCGGAAATAGGTTGGCAATTGAGCTTCTTTCAGCCGGTGAAGATTGTAGAAGTTGTAAAGAGCCCCTGGTGCAGCCCCTTTCTTGAAGGCACGATGCTTCAAAAATCGCAGTTTGATATTGGTAAAAGCAACACAAATCAGCCAATGACAGCAACTGAAGCCGGATTTTACGATGTTCATCTTTGGGAGTTCCCAATCATGACAATGCTCAAATTACTGATTATTGGCGAGTGCACTGCTGAACCCTATATAGATGCCAGCCTGACCTATATAAGCGAAGTGGACCCTATGTGGGAAAGTGATCTGCTTACACTCGTCCTGAATCCAGAGGCAGTAGTTTTTGCAAACCCAATTGCCTCAATGGTGTGCGCTGCTGACTGTGTAGCAGTAACAGCAGGAAAGGATAATCTCGCTGCATACTTTTGTGCCGGATGCGATGGCAACCTTTATCCATTAACCGGCCACATTTACGCAAATGATGACGCTGTAAGGACGAGTTCACTGATAACCCAGCGTCTTCTGACTAAACTACATCGCCAGGGAATGCTGATGCGAACGATGGGAGCAGACGCAATGTGTGAGAAAACGTGGGAATACTTTACACCTCGTTCCCAGTATCGGCTTTCAATGCTTTTCCCAACTCCTGAGGCGAAAGGGCCGGATTGCTGTCATCGTCTTGGTGATTCGGTACATGACTGGTCAACCCTTAAAGGTGGGCGCAAAAAAATAGGCAATGATAATTATGTCTATATGTTGTGGCGTTACAATGACTGTTGCGTCAGATATATACCAGGCGCTTGATTTCTAAGGGTAAAAATAATGAAACTTAGAAAAACGATAGCTTCAACTATTATTGCATCAATGATTGCCAATACTATGAGTTGGGCTTTTTATATCTCTCTCATAAATATGGTAATGACTCCTCGTATTTATGCGGCAGACGCTATATTTGACCAGCTCGAAAGTAACTTTAATCTTGCTAATCCTAACGCAAATCGCAATGCGACAACCAGTGCTCAGGACATTGTTGAGAAGTACAAGAATGCGGATTCAGGCGAGAATGTCAGTGGGAAGATCACCGAGAAATACGTGGGTAAAGCCGAATCCGCTAATCTTAATCTCGGAAAGTATGGGGCAGGGAACTCAAATGAAAGTGTCATGAAAAATGCCGCATCCGATGGAAAGTCCATTGGTAGCGCCGTACAACTGCCGAGTATGTCTGGAGGGACAATCAATTCAAACTATACCAAGGAAGGGGCAAAGCTGCTCTCTCGGGATGCTAATGGCAACATTGGTATAAGCAGTAATCCCAATACTACTCCTGGAACCAAAACAAATACCGGAGAGATTTTCAGCTCAGAGCAAAAGCACAGCGATATTAAGTTCAATGCCGCAGATCGTTATGGGGATGAGGATGGCTTTGTAAACGATATAAAGAATCGGAAAAGCCAGTTATTTGATGCTCAAAGTTATGATGGCGTTGCCTACCGCACCCTCGTAAATGCTAACAAGGACAACCCGGCATCATCTATAAAGCCTAACGATCCCATGTTTACTGCGGGGAGAAATGAGATAACAAATGCTGTTGCTGGTACTGGAAACTGGCTTCAGAACTGTAATGTTGAGACCTCTAAAAAAACAGTAACCACACACTATCCTGATTACAAAGAGTTCTACTGTAACTCGCCTAAGCAAGATAACTTCAGCAGCTGCACGATAACCCGTGATTTTTCAGTCCCTGTTTACATTTCAGGCGGAAACGGAGACATGTCGATGTGCGGCGATAATTGTGTGCGTATATGGTTTGGTCGCCGTGATGACAACTACTGGAGTGACGGGGTATATGATAACGAACTGACATTAAAATTCCATCCGGATGCAAAATTGGCCTCAGCAAAGATTGTTAACGCGGAGTGGGATGACCACATGCGGGTAACACTTGATGGCACGCAGATTTTTGCTCACATAGATGGTGCATATCGAGAAAGTGACTATCCGGCTCCTAAGGGATCTTGGGAGTTAAAAAAATCGTGGAAACTCGACAAGGTTTACGATGTGACTGATAAGGTCAGAAAATCGGTGTATGAGGAGCCTGATCGAGAAGTGACAATGGCATCCAGAGTATGGGTTGGTGGGAAGGGTGAAGGGTATTTTGAGGTTGAGCTGACTTTTGAAAATATGAAGCTCGAAGATAAGCACGTCCAGGAACCAGCTGGTTGTTACGATGCTGTACAAGCTCCGAATACATTCTGCCGTTTCGATCGGTTTAAAGATATGGATGTTGGCACAAAACGGCTTCCGGAAAGCGTGCTTTCATTGGCAAAGCCTCTGTATGAAGGTGATAAAGGATTTCTTACCTGGAAGACAAACCTTGAAGGCTACTTTTGTGATCCATTGGCCAAAGACAAAATTTGCTCTTATGACGCTAGTGGAAAAATTATGAAAGACGCTAATGGAAAGGACCTCTGTTACAACTATGAAGAAATAAAGAGTATGCCTGATGCATGTAGTGCTTATAAAAATGATGCAGCATGTGTACTCGATAAACAAACATGTGCAGAGGGTTGGTTCGATGAGGGCACTAACAGTTGCTACATGTATGAACAGAAATACACCTGTGACAGAGGGAAGGATGTAGTTCGGGAGGTTGAATCTTCTACAAATGCCTGTGTTGGCATGATCCCATGTTCAGGTGGAACATGCGAAACTGGGCCAAAGGAAGAGAACAACGATTTTGGAAAAGTTGCGGCTTATTCAAACATGGTTCAGTACATGCAGGGCGAAGCCAAATGCGAAGACCCTAACGATGCCAATTCATGTTCCGTCTTTGAAGGAAAACCTGAATGGTGTGGTCGTTCAGTAGGCTTTGTAAATGGCCTGGCAAAGACGGACTGCTGCGAAGCACCACAGGGAACCGCAGGAGCACTTGAAGGTATCATGCTTGCCGGATCTATGATCAGAAACACAAACTGGACCAGAGTTAATGCTCAGCTAATAAAATGGACCGGCGGTGATACAGGTACATGGGCTTCTATGTCTAATGCGGTCGGAGAGTGGACTGCATCAGCTGGTAAAACAGTAGGGCAAATGTGGAACAACGTCACGAGCTCCTTAACGAGCGTATATGAAAACGTCGCTGGTAATCTAAGCAGGGCAGTTGGGTCTTCCGCAACTTCTGGAGGGGCAGGAGGTGCTGGCCAGTTGGCACAGGAAACAATGTCCAGCTTCGGTATAGGTCAGCTTAAGCAGATGGCAATGAAGAAAGCCTACGAATTGCTACCAGATACAGTTCGTGACTTTGTCTTTAAGAACGTTGCTACTACCGGAGGAGAGGTTGTCTTCTCGGCTGCGGTTCAAAACTTTATGCTTGCATTAAACGTGATCGGTTGGATTTATACAGCCTATCAGGTCACTAAAATGCTTTTAGAAATGTTGGTAGCATGCGACCAGAAAGAGATGGAAGCTTCTATTCATAAGAATCAAAAATCCTGTTTTACATTAGATACGGAACGATGCGTCAAATATCTGAATGTTGGTTTCACAAAGAAATGCGTTAAAAAAGCAACAGACATGTGCTGTTATAATTCCATGTTGTCACGCGTTATTATGCAACAAGCTTATCCGCAATTAGGAATAGACCCTGTCGCCTCTAATTGCGTGGGGCTATCAATAAAGCAAATACAGCAACTGGATTTCGATAAAATTGATCTGACGGAGTGGATTAATGATGCAGTTCAGGTAGGAGAAGTTCCTGATCAATATTCAAAATTCTCCGAAGAATCAATTGTGGAAAACTTACCATTCCAGAATGAGAACTATCAACTTCCATCAGAACGTACCAAGGAAGCAATGGGCGGTGAAGAAAATATGATAAAGGCCAGACAAGAAAATGCTCAGGCTATAAAAGAGGAAAATGTAGATTGTAGCTATTTACCTCGACCGGCCATATGTGAGGTAGGTTCAACTACGCTGGATCCGGTTACGGGCAAGCAGTTGCCGAAATATTGAAGAAGGGGCCGTTAGGCCCCTTTTTTAATTACTTGGCTTTCAATGTTTTTTCTGGGAAGCCTTTTTTACCGTATTCACCGGTAAAGAGGTAATAATCTTTTCCGTTGATGGAGGCTGCAACACCCCCTGGAGTTGTTGTATTTGGGCTATCAGAACGGAAAATGATACCCGAAAAATCAGCGCTTGTTTCGTTTCCTTTAAATGGGATGAACACATAACGAATTACAGCGTAATCACCAGCGGGAAGGTTTAGCTCAGGAATTTCGGTTCCTGTTGCGGGGCGAATCGCCTGAAAGCTGTACATTGAATCTGTAGGGAAAACATCAGCATCAGGCTTAGAGGGCAGATCACAGGTACTCCATTTATTGACGACTGCCATATCAATTTTACATGTGGCCAGAGCTGCTTTCTGTTTTTCAGGGTTGTATCCAAATGAGGCCTGAGTTGCTTTTGTATGCTCAAAAACATACTTAGCTCCCTCACGTACCAAACTTTCATCATTGTAAGGCAATTTTTTTGGATTGGGGACGAACACTAGGTATTGATTGACCTGGATGTATTCGGCGTCAGAAGAACTGTACAAAGAGCTGAGGCTCATGATCCCAAAACCTTTTAGACCGCCTGTTACGTAGCCCATCGAACTATTGATGAGATACTTAGAAAGAAAGTTGTCGGCATCCCCTCCAGGAGTAACCTCTTGCTCCTTAAAATTAACGTCGAAACCAGCAAACGAATAGGCATTCTTGGCGACAGAATCATTTGCATTAGCATGCCAGTACTGGCCGTGACTGTACGCATTCAGAGCGGTGCCTGGCGTAGTGCCGGTGTCACCGGCACAACCCGATAGGGAAAAACCAATGACGACAGAAGAGACCAGAGATACTAAACGTAAAAGTTTCATTTAAAGCCCTTTTTGTAATGTCTTTTGGAGATGGAACCATTATTCCATAGTCACGCGTTTCACAAACAACCTGATTGCATAAAAAAGGAAAAAAAGTGATTTCCAGTAGAACCAGCAGTACACAAGAAAAGCGCTTTTATAAAAATGTATAATTATTAAAACGAAGTAATGAGGTTGAAATGGGTAAGCCAACAGAAGAGCAAAGACCTGTTATCGAGAATGCTAGCGCAAACAATATGGTGATAGCAGCGCCTGGATCAGGCAAATCGTTCACCATGATAGAAGCGGTTATATCGATTCTCAAAAAGTATCCATATGCAAGAATCGGGATGGTGACCTTTACTCGCGCTGCAACAAACGCACTTGCAGCAAAGTTACAAAAGCGATTGAGCAAGAAGGATCTTGACCGGGTGCTGGTGGATACTTTTCACGGACTCGTTAAGAAGCAACTGGACATGATTCGCTGGCCGGGAAAGATGTTGATAGGGCCAGCACAGAGATCTGTCATTCACCGGGCTTTGAAAGAATCCGGTGTAACGATGAAGTTTGCTGAAGCTGAATTCGTTATTGATGCTATCGGCAGAGAAATGGATACGGATGTGATTTCAGTTCGGCATAACAGACAACAGATCCATTTGTTTAATACCTATCAGGCGTTATGCCAGAAAGACCATGTGGCGGACCTCAATGCTCTTTCAAAATTTGTTGTCGGTCAAATGCATTCGGGAAAAATGCGCACGTTAGATTTGACACATTTGATAGTAGACGAAGTTCAGGATACTGACTCTATACAATTCTCATGGATAGCATTGCATACAAGAGCTGGAGTCTATACGAGTATAGTTGGAGACGATGATCAGGCCATCTACTCCTTCAGATCCTCAGGAGGAGTCAAAATATTTCAACAGTTTGAAAAACACTTCAGACCTAACATATTTTACTTAAACACATGCTTTAGGTGTGAACCTGAAATTTTAGAGGTGGCCGGAGCACTGATAGGAAAGAATGTTTACCGTTATGCCAAAGAGTTACGCTCGGCAAAAAAGGGAGGGGGAAAGGTCACTTTTCGTTCATATGTAGATATGGAGGAACAGATACAGGGTATTTTAAGCCTTATAAATCAGGATCCACATGGATGGGCAATTCTAAGCCGCAATAATGCTCACTTGGATGAGCTAGAAAGTTTGATCGAACAGCCAGTAATTCGTTACGGAGGTAAATCATTCTGGGATGAAAAAGAAACAAGCGATGTGTTAAGCCTTATGGCCTTTTTCCGACAATCAAATGATCCTCGCTTAATGAAGAGAGTATTGGCATTGTTTGGAGAACAGGAATCAGTTTTGGATGAAGTGGCATTGAGTATGAGAGGAAGAAAAGTTACTTTTGGCGACCTTGCCATCCCGGAGGACAGTTCTCTCGAAACAAAAACATTACATTCAAACTTCGTGCGCTTTACCCAGGAAAGTTCTGATAAAGTTGAGATAGCAAAACGTTTCGCCAACCTTACGAAATGGATGGAATCGTCGTCAATCAAGATGAGGAGTAATAAAGGTACAGCAACCTTAACAAAAATTGCTTTAGACACTTGTAAACAGTGGGCAGAAAAGACTGGTTGGATGAATATGATAAATCGTGCTGCTGCAATGTCATTAGGCCCTAGGAAGAAGGACGAGGAATACAGCCCAGAGAAAGTAGTCCTATCAACCTTGCATGGTTCAAAGGGTCTTGAGTGGAATAAAGTAATAATAATGAGTTGTAATGCGGATCAGATACCAAGTAAAAGATCAGTTGGGGAGGAGGCAATAGAAGAAGAAAGACGTTTGCTTTATGTTGGATTTACGCGTGCAGAAAAGCAACTTTTTGTAATGTGGTATGGTGATCCTTCTTTCTTTTTAAGAGAATGCAGTGAAGAAAAGATAAAAGAAGCAGCTAATATTCGAATTTCTCCACTTTATACAGAATAATTCGATATGGGCATTTACTTATGCTTAAAGCTATAGTATAAAAACAATGAGCTTAAATATCAGCTCCCAAATTTGAGTAACTTTGCTTAAAGTTACTTTCGCGTTAAGCGTTGATTTAGCCGTGAAAAGCGGCCAGCTTAAACAAGCTGTAAGACACCACCGGCAAAATGTCACCTTTGTCGCTGGTGCACTTCCCATGCCTGCAAAAGGCAATCTGAATTTACCAAACCGTAACTAATTTAGCTCCTCCTGGGGCTATTTTTGTTGCGTACTTCTAATGCCAGATAGTATAAATCAGGCGGTTCATAGCTTACGGGAGATGAATGACAGGCTTTGCCTTCGTGTTGAAACAAAAATTTGTTTCTTCCTTCTTACTATATATAGGTGACCCCAAATGTCTAAAAATAAAGCTCGCAGTAAAGCCCTTCATCAAACCTTTAGTGAAATTATTCCAGAGATGGATAAGGCGCTAAACAAACAGCTCTTAGAAGTTCTGATGAAATATACAGAACGTGATAATGAACTGATTGTTATTTTGAATGAGGACGGCCCAAATATCATTGAACTTAAGTCTCTTAAGCCTGTGTCTTTGTTGGCCGAAAAGCTTTCTGCTTATTCAAGCTATTATCATGTGGATGTTGTGGAGCTCGTGGTCAAGAAAATTGATTTCGAAGGAGCTTATAAGCTTCTTAAAGCTTCCCCAGATGTACCACTTTTTAAAAGCTTAACTGAACTGGATAAATATCTTGTTGAGGAGTTTGAAAAATACGGATTAAATTCATTTCTTGACGTGGATAATCTGGATTACTCACTTGAAAAAGCCAGTGAACTCAAAAATGAGCAGTTAATAAATTGGGTTTCGGACATCATTTGCAAACGTGAAAAATTAACTTTACGTAAGCGTTTTGATGTCGCAGTAAAGGCCCACTACGAAAATGTAGAAAAAATGTATGATACCATTCGTCCGTTAATGAAAAAACTGGGTTTCCCAGAAGATCTCATGACGCACACCTTTAGTGAGTTAAGCGTTTTTGAAACTAAAGGATGGGACCATGCAATAAAATCGAAAATTGAGACTCTCGCTAAGCGTGAAACTCAATATTTAGATGATGCGGCTAAAGCAGAGAATCGACGTCTTGTAACAGAGAAGTTGGAGAACTCTTTAGCGATTGCACCAACTAAACCAACAAGAAATTGGTTACATATTGCCGGAATTGCCTGTTTGGTAGTCTGCACGTTCATGTATGTAACTAATAAATTTATTTAATCCTGTTAAGGGGGAACCCTAACGGGGCTTCTCTTTGAACAAATCGAGGAGCGGAAAATGTCATATCTTGAATATATCAATGAAGTAAAAGTGTCCGGGATAGTTATCAGTGCTGTGGAGAAAAAAATGACTGACCAGAGTATAGGTTTGTTAATAAAGCTCAAAAATAGGATGAAGACAGAAGTTGATGGTGAAATCACTGAGAGAGAATTTTCAGTTCAAATCAAGGTGTCGCCTGAAATGTATTCAACCTGTTTCACTGGTATAAATCAGGGTGATGAGTTGATGGTCTCCGGTTATATTGTTGTCGATACTATTATGATTGAAGGGAGAGAACATCCTCTTGACTACATGAGAGTGGTAGCAACAAGTAAGTTGGCTCACATACCTAAACCTCTAAAAGGTTTTGGACAAAGTAGCTTTAATCAGATCTGACATTAAACCCACCCTAAAGGGGAGAAATCCCTTCATGGGATTTCTCCTTTTGGAGTCCCCATGAAACAAAAATTTAGGGCTACTGCAATAAGTAGTAATCAACTTAGTTTTTTTTCTATATTCGATATAGATGAAGATGAAATAACGCAAATAGTTGATTCACCCAAAGAGCATTTAAATGATGCATACACGTCCGGATTAAACTTTAAATCAGATGAAAGTAACATTTCTGAGATAAATTATGATTCTGAAAGGCGTGAAAATCACCTTTATGAAAAATCCAAATTACTTAAAAATCAGATTTTGCATACAATTAATTTTGCAGCAGAAACAGATTATCTATATTCGGTTGAAGAATATAACCCAGATTTGGGTGGTCTGGTAATAGAATGGACCCCTGAGGATGTGTATGTTGTTTTTCTATCCGCTATGGAAGAGTCTTTGGAAATCATTAAAGAACTAGTGTTGAGGAGAAAGTTATTCTTCAAAGATGACAATGGTAATATCACAGTGAATCCACTTTTAGAAGCTGAAACACGGTGGTATATGTCAAAATCATTTGAATACACTTGTTTATCTCATGGACTTGATGCATGTGAATTTAGAGCGGAATTAAAATCATGGCTCTATTATCATTCGCATCGTTCGATTAGTGAAAACACGAAATTAGCTGAATGCAGGAATGATGATGAAATCATTTTGCATGATTGCAATGACGATATGGGCTGGGACATCTTCTTTGATCAGGATTATTTAATGTCAGAAAAAAAACTGGCTGTTAAATGGACTGACAGGGAAATTATGGATGTTTACATAAAAGCTTTTAAATCCACATTAGAGTTGTTTGACGAGCTTGTTTCATGTGATCTGTTAACTAAACGAAACGCTTTTGGCAAGTTAGAAATAAATCCAATATTCGAAAATCATTTTGAATGGATCATGTCTGAAGCTTTTGAAATAGTGGGAAATCATCTTGGTTATAATGTGCCTCAAATCAGGAAACTGATGGCAACTATTTGCCAAATGAATCTCAAATAAAATGCCACTGGCAAACATCTGCCAGAGGGCGGTGTTTGCATTTTACCGGAGTTAAAAATGTCTAATGCCGCTATGAAGTTAAATGAAACATCTTCTGATGCTTATGAAAAATTAGAAGCTCTTCTTTCCCCGGATGTTATAAAGTTAAAACATTATGTGGATAAAGGTGAGTATCTTTTAGTTCTAGCAAAGGACCTTTTTGGTATTCCAGAAATGGATCCAAAGATGGCTGTGCCTGTTTTCAAAACTAAAACCTCGTATCGAGCTCCGCTGAACAAAGACTACATACCAAATCCCCGAATACTTGAACAAGTGGTTAAACTGCTTATCAGTCCGGATATAGATTTAAGTGTGTGTCTTAAAGGTGAGTCCGGTTCTGGCAAGACTGAAATGGTAATGTACATTAGCCACATGATGAATTGGCCGCTGACAATTAAGCAGATCAACAGCAATATTCGAGTTGATGAGCTTGAAGGTGAGCGCAGTCTTAATGGTGGTAATACAGGTTTTGTACACAGCGATTTGGTAACGGGATTTCGTAATGGTCACCTCATTCTTCTGGATGAAGTGGACAAAATCGATCCTGATACGGCAGCAAAACTTCACATGCCCATTGAACGTAAGCCCTGGTCACTCAGTGCTAATGGTGGTGAGGTTATAACTGCTAATGGCTACACGCGATTTATTGGTACTGCAAACACAAACATGAGTGGAGGCGCTCGCCGGTTCGTTTCTTCTCAACGTCAAGATGCAGCTTTTATAAAGCGGTTCTTGATAGTTGAAATGGAGAAGCCCGACAAAGTTGCTTTAACCAATGTGCTTACTAAACGATATAGCTCTTTGCCTTTTCAGGTCATTGAGAAGTTCGTAAGAGTAGCGATTGCAGTAAATGACTCTGGTACAGAAGACAGTGTGATGGATATTCGTCAATTAGTAGCTTGGGTTGGCACGTCGATGACGTTAAAAACCTTTAGTCTTCTTGACACTTTCAAAATAGCTTTTGCTTCTGCTTTACCTTTACATGTGGTCGATCTTGTTCTTCAAGCTATAGATCTTTCTCTTGGCGAAGACAAGGATAAATCGCTGGAGTATTTCACAGCAAAAAAGTCGAGTTAGATGGGATTTGTTATGAAACCTCTGATATTTGTATCTCAGAGTTATCCCATCTTGAATTTAGTGCGTTTTTAAGTACGGATGGTGCTGCTACCATTGCTATAGCAAAAAACGGAACTAATTTTACTGGACTTATGCAACTGAATAACGACTATTCTTTATTGTTTTATCATGATGGTAAAATAAATATGGAAGGTCTAATTAAAGAAATGGAATTAAAAGGTTATATGTATCAGGGAGCAATGGGCAATGATGATGTTGCCGCTGAGTTTCCCGGTATTCTTTTAATTGCACCAGAGAAGCTTTAATATCAACCCTATCGGGAAATCTTTCCCGTTGGGGAGGGTTTCCCCTTTTTTTTGGAGAAACCCATGACTTTAAATACTTCAATGCTTAACAAAGTATCTGCAAAACAAATCTCTGAGAATTTTGCAAAATCATATCCAGATTTACTGGAAGGTGCAGTTATAACAAAAATTGAAATAAGTGGCTGTCAAGGATCGCGTCGAACCGATAAAATCGATTTGTCTTATGATGGAGATGATATTACGGATCAAAAAAGCGTATCTAAAAGCGAAGTACGTTGGATTGACATAAAAGCCCTTAGCTTCAAAAGTACGATTACCAGCAGAATATCAACCCTTTGCTCACGCTTGTGCATCCGCTATAGCAATATGTGGATTTTACCAGTTTCCAGTATGGAAGAGTTTCTGGAAGGGGCCCAAGAGATTGAACGAGAGTTTCAGGCAGGTATTCAAAACGTTGTAGACAATTATGAGATGCATATTGAGGCTGAAAAAAATAGAAGCCCAAGAATGTCTTCTTTGATTGATCAGTTGAAATTAACTAAAGATGATTTCATAAAATCCTTTAGATTTAATATTGCTCACTTTATTCCTTTTACGCCTATTAGCGTTGAAGGTGATGAAACCCAGGACTACTATCAGGAACAATTGATAACAGATCTGGCAGAAGAAGCAATGAGGGTTTATGAAAAAATTAGTAAAAATAATAATTTGCGCTCAAGTACTATTGACCGACTGAAGCAAATGCAAAATAAGATCATTAGCTTCATGTTTATACATAAAGAGGCGGCAGTACTTGCAGAAGCTATAAAACACATAATGAATAATTTACCTAAAGGTGCCATTTCTGAACCTCGCGACGTTGCGGTGTTACAGCAGTGGTTTTATTTCATGAGTGATGCTTCAATGTTAAAGCGTATTATTTCAGGAGAGCAAAAGGTTACTGACTGGTTGGAATCTATTACCAGATCATTTAATCAAAGCTCACAAACAGAACCGAACGCGCTACAGAACACAGGTATTGAAGCTATTTTAGATTCAACAAATGTGTTTCAGGTTGAACCTGTCGTAGAGAACGATATAAAAAACAGCACGTTTTCAAACACTGATTCTGTAGCTGAACCTGAGAAATCAGTTTCGCAACAGGAAGACAATGCTGAAAATGGTTTTGATATCGAGCTCAAAGGCTGGTAACTGTTTGCTTTATTAAAAACCCCAGATGGGTACTTCACCATCTGGGTGAGTACCCCTTTTTATAAAGAGGTATTCTATGAAATTAGATCTTAAATCATCGCCGCGCCATATTAAGCGTTTACAGAATATAGCAAAAGTCATTAGCGGCTTAGGCGATGTAAGAGTTGTAATAGACGACAATACCAAAGGACCGTATTTTGATCCTGTCAATAAAGTTTGTGTTTTACCAAACGGCGATTATAGCGATGATGACTTTGTCAGTCTGATTGAAGGTTTTACCTGTCATGAAGCTGGTCATGGTCGCTATACCGTCAGTGAGGTTTACAGTGACGCCTTTAATAGTGTTCTCATGTCATCTGAAGGGTTTACACGCTTCGATGACGGAATGAATGCAGAGTTTGAGAGCCTCGCTGAGAAACGTAAAGCTTATAGCAGGGCAAAACGTCTTACCGGGCTTATAAATCTGTTCGATGATGTACAGATGGAAGAGAAGGTTGGTAACGATTATCCGGATGCAAAGCGGCGGCTTGCAGCCACTTACGCACTGATGGTTAAAGCCGGAAGGATGACTCCTGATATATCTTCTCGTCCGGAAAATCCTGTCCTATTTATTGAGTGGTATCTGCTTAACTCATTGCGAGTAAAAGTCCTTCAGCAGGTAGGTCACAAAGAAACCCTCGATCCGTTTTTTGACTATGCCCAAAAGATACTTTCTCCAGTAATTTCTGATGTTGAGGAAATTTTTCATGATGCTCTTGGTTGTGAAAATACTCAGGGCTGTGAATCCCTTGCTCGTAAGACCCTGGCTCTTTTAGAGAGACTGCGGGATGAGGCAAAGGAACAACAGCAGCAGACAGAGCAGGAGGAGCAGGAGGCATATGATGAATCCGAGACCGATACCGATACCGAATCAGAAGATAAATCGCTTACGTCGACTGATAGTCGTGAGGATGATTCTGAGGACGATAGTGAAGGTCAGGCAGATACTTCCGATAACGCTGATCTTGCTCAAGAGGGATGTTCTGAGCCTTCAGAACTTGCTGAAGATAACGAGGGAAATAATGAACCCACCGGTGGCAATCCCACGGGTGATAACATTATTGAAGACGATACTGATGCGATTAACCCTTCCGAGAGTGAATCAGATGAAGCCAGTTCGACTAACGTTGAAGATGAAAGTAACTTTTCATCGGCTCAATGGGAGATACTGGCAGATTTGTTGGATGCCTTTCTTAGCAGTGATGAGGATAGCGAAGATTATCACGATGCTTTGGCTAAAGAGATTGAAGGTATTGCATCAAAAGTATCCGATGACGTGAAAGCCGAATTCGGTGCTTCTGAATGGGATATCCCTGATCTCCTTATCGATTTGAATGTTTACAATGAGGCTTTGTCTCTGAGTCATTCAATCGGTAGCGACTTGTCTGTTTTACAGCAGGTTAAAATGCGTGGCCGAAACAAAACTCATGAGCGTGGAATTACCTTCGATGGAAATCGATTAATTCTGTCACAAATGGGAGTTCGTGATGTCTTCAGAGCTCAAAGCGAATCTAAAAATAGAGGGCATGTTGGCCTCGTATTAGTTCGTGATATTTCAGCGTCAATGGCTAATGATGAAAGATATATTCATGCCATTAAGTCAGATCTTGCTTTATCGATGGCCGCTGAAAGTTTGTCAAAAATGCATGTCTCCAATATAGTTTTTCCCTTCAAGGAAAGTGAATTTGAGATTATCAAAACGTTTGATCAAAGCGTTGAGGAATCTCTATCGAAATTCACTCTTGGATGTAAGGGTTATTATACCCCTACGGGATCTGCTTTAATGGCAGCTGTTGATCTGTTACTTGACAGCCAATTCGATAGGAAAATAATTTTTCTTATAACTGATGGTTATCCGAATAAATCGGAATTTACTATCGTCGAAGTTATGGAAAAGGCTAAATGTAATGGAATAGAAATCGTTGGTGTTGGTATTAAGACTGATGAAATAATTGGTTTTGAAACGGACACTTTCGTAACAGTTGATGATACTTCTTTATTGTCTATTGAAGTCAGTAAGCTAGTTCATCAAATACTTTCTTAATAAACTCTACCCAATCGGGGCAAAAAGGCCCCGGTGGGTCTTTTTGCTCCATGAAGGAATAAGGAGCAAAATATGACTCAGATAAAAACTTACCGTGTAGAACATGAAAAAGTCGGTGCGATGCATAAAGTCCGTATTTTCGGACGTGTTGGTGAAGTTATAAGCAATGATAGCCCTCAGGAAAGAATCTTCCGCGAAGTCACTATAGCGGAGGGTAATAGCCAGCAGGCTGCGTTACTTGTAGATAACTACATACAGCGTCTTGAGAATAATGGCTTCACGACTGAAGCATAAATGTTGAGGGCCCCCGGGCCCTCTTTCTTAAATTCTGCGTTGTGGGTTTCTCCCTGTCTTCTGCACCGCAGAAGGCATTGAGAAACTCACAATGCCAGATAAGAGAGATCATCATGACTTATGCATCCCCGGCTCTTCGTCGTAAACCACAGGAAGTATCTGAACACTTTATTAAACTCGTTCATGCTCGAATTGCTGAAGTGTCTGGCTGGAAGTATATATTCGAAAGAATACCTGCTTTCAAAGACGCTTGTGCAAAAGCCCCGAGCCAGGTTCCTTGCCCGTTTACTGGCGCAGGGAAATCGAAGTTTCGTTTCCGACAAAAAGACCTTTATACCGGATGTGCGATCCATAATGACTTTCCGGTAAATGAGTTTTGCGACGGAATTGATGTTCTGGCGAAATATTATGAATTAAGTAAAACGCAGACTTGCAAAAAGATTCTCTCAGATTTTTTCGGGATGGATCTGCATGCTCCGTTAACTGACGCCGACATTGAAAATGAACGACGCTATAAATCAGCAGTTCGTGCCACAGAAACTCTTGACCGAGAGGAAGTGGCAAAGCGAATGCGAAAACTTGATGTGATGTATCACTATACCGGTGAAATAAAGCCTAATACTCCTGTTGCTTTGTACCTCCGTAATCGTGGGATCTCCCGCTTACTGAGTCACTTACCAAAGGATTTAGGCTTTAATAACCGGATCTACTATTGGGATAAAGATAAGCAGAAATCGATTATCTATCCGGGAATGATTGCAATCTATCGTGACACCCGAGGTCGGCCTCTGACTATCCATAGAACATACGTAGACAAAAACGGTGATAAGGCACCTGTAGAAAATCCAAAGCTGATGATGAAGCCTCCTGCCGATATGACAGGTGGCTCAATTCAGTTGTTTGACCCTCACTATGATTCAGGTAGTTCGACCTGGACACTGGGAGTGGCTGAAGGGATCGAGAATGCGCTTTCTGTTGTAGAAGCGACTTCAACACCATGCTGGGCAGCCAGCTCCGCATGGTGCCTTGAAAACGTTACTGTTCCTGATTTTTTACTGCCTCCGCCGGATGTAAAATATATAAACTTTTATATCTGGGCGGATAAGGATATTGCTAACTCACAAGGCACTCGTGCCGGTATCGAAGCTGCTCAGCGACTTCAAAGCCGCATGGTTGAGTTTTTGGCTAAACGATATCCCGCATCAAAGCTGACAATTGAAGTCTTCGAACCAGCACAAGATATTCCTGATGGGAAAAAGGGTATCGACTGGAACGATGTTCTCCAGTTAACAGGGCAGGATGGATTCCCGATTCACTGGGCTCCTGAATGTCTTAATCAGCTGTAACAACGATAACTCCCCCGCATTTTGCGGGGGGGGTTATCTTATCAATATTATTTTTTAAATTGTATTGATAAGATAACCGCTTTCCTTCGTGATAATTACCTGCCTTTAAGGTCTTTTCACGGCTGAGATGCTTGCTCAGTTAAATAAATGTGCGGTACTACTGGCTATGGTCGGTTGTATGACATGGTTATTCCATAAACTATTAAAACCCATAACGGGAGTATTACCGTTATGGTGATGCTCGTCGTTTTACATCGGAGAGCATTTTAATGAATTTTCAAACTAACGAAGTTTTTAATAAATTTGCTGCTGTTATAAAATCGCGCATCGTCAATGAACCATCGTCATGCTATTTGCTGCATGATAATGAGATAGATATAACGATTTTGAAACATGGCATATTAGAAAATGACAGAAACCTGTTGTACGTAGTTCGTCCTTCAGGAACGTGTTTGTTGCGTTGTGACAAATATTTCTATCCGAAATATTATCTTCGTTGCCGTGGAGATTATAAGTCATTCATATATGTCCATCTTGATCTACATAGTGGTGAAGCTAAAGAAATCACATGGGAGCAAGCAGACGATATGCTGTCTAGTCCAGGAAAACCCCCATTAAAAGGAAATCTTGGACGATTTGAGTATATAAAAGTTGTGGTTGAGGACCTTCGTATTCGAGGTTACGCTGATTATCTTCCTGCGTATAATCTTGATGACCTTCGCCGTTTTGCCTTACAGGACGACCGCCCATCCCTTGTCAGATACATTGACAATGTAATGGCAACGGTCTGATTGGTTGCTAATTGATTTACATATTTTCCCTGATGGCCAACCTGCATCAGGGAGGCCTCAATAACGACTGGAGGCTGTATGAAGTTAGCTACGGACCTGGTAAAAGCTATTTTGATTAGAAATGGTGTTGAACCAGTAAATATAAGCGAATCATCTAAATTATCTTTGAAACAACCACTGACAGAACTTAAATTCAGTTTATATTTGCGAACTGAGCATTTATCTCACTTCCTACCCGGTTATGTTTATTCTATAAAAGAATGTCCACTGTCATATGACATCGGGATCGAAATTCAGAAAATCTTCGAAAGTTTACATTTGTTAAACGAAGAATTTGAATCCCTCGGTTTTGTTTCTGTATGGATAGAAATGCATCAAAGCATTTTTGAACAAAGTCGGTTTAAGAAAAGTAACTTTACTTTTCGGGAGGAAGAGGTCGAGCTTGCTAAAGGGCTTGTTTGTTCTCACAATTCACAAATAAGTAATGCGGCTTATTTCTGGCTTCAGCACTTTGAGGAGTTTATGATTTATGTTCGTAATAAGCTTATCGACCTCTTTCGAGAGGCCTATGACCTGATCCTTGGAATGCAGCAAGTATTTTTCATTCGGGAAAAGGAAGAGCTGTTGAAAACTATAAGTTATGGGGATGACCTGTATGAGGTGAAATTAATGGCGGCTGAGCTTTACTCTATCGAACAGAACTTAAAGTGTTCTGAATCGATAAGTACAAAATCTCAAGCTTCGGCATATATTAACCGCATCCGTGAGTTTGTGCGTTCGGGGTGGAGGCAGGGCTATATAGTCTGCCATCATAAGCGAAGTAATCAAATCTCATCATTGTCATTACCGATGTACTTGAAAGATACGTCAGGCCGAAGTGCTCGAAAGCGAGTAAAACGTCTTATATCTTCTACAGTTTGTGGTAGAAATAAAGATTTAGGTCTTACAGATTTTTAATTAAATTATACCCATGTGGGGATCACACCCCATATGGGAGTGATCCCTTTTTTATTGAGAGAGGATCACATGAAAATTATCGAAAAAATCATTAATGCCTTTTTGGTTGTTCAACATAAAAAAATACAGGTTAAAAACATTACATTTTTAGACAATGGGCAGGGCATGTTCTCTGGTATGTCTTTTGATGCTGATGTTTCACTGGAGTTTATGTATGAATCAGCAAAAGCATATAGTTCTTGTTTCTGTGATATTCCCTTTCCAGGTTTTGAAGATGCAAATCTGGAGGAAATTACGAAATTTCAATTAGATGCTTTGAAGCAAAGAAAGAATCATTCTTTCATTGTTAACCATTTGAGGTTTCCTATAGTTTTAAGGGAAGGGTGCAAAATCGAAAGAGGAGAAGTCTATTCAATTTCGAATTGCACTTATAATAAAGAAAGATTGCAGTATCTTTTTTCTCAGGATATTTACGGTAAGTTGTATAATTCCTTAGAGAAAGAATTAAGCTCGTTTTTCTCATTTATCAATGTTGAGGTGCACGAGTTGTTAAAAGATGCTGTATGCTTTGCATTAAAAATCCTGAATAAGATATCTTTGGATACACCTGAAAGACTTATTAAAGCTTTTAATTATCGTGACTGGTATTGTAGTTACGATGTTGAGCTTTTTAGGAAAGGCTTACCTGGTCATATTCTGGAAGAGCTCATTGCTCCAGATATCTTACTTTCAGACCTTAACGGTTGTAGAAAAATACTTAGAAATGCAAAACGATTTCTAAATGGACATACAAAAACCAATTGTGTTTATATTAAATATGAATGGTGGTTGGGGCCTGTGGATACCTCACACTCAGCTAAGTTGATGTCTGACAAAGAAATTAACAACCGAAGTGACTTGAAGAATTTTTCAAAGGTCTTTTTCAAAGAGTGTTTAAGTTCTGGTAAGTCGGAATATGAAAACCATCTTAGTGAAAAAGAACATGCGCTTCGCTACAATTATTAATTAAAATTATTTTCTCCCATAGGGATTTCTCCCTTTGGGAGAAATCCCTCTATTAAGAGGGTATTTAAATGAATGCGATACAAAAGTTAGTTGAATCTATTCTTGTTAAAATGGGTTTTGTTGGCGCTGTAGTGGAAAATATATATTTGGATTCAAAACCATTTCGGCATATTCGATTTGTGGCTGATATTCCAGTAATATCTTTTCTACCTCATTTGGTGAAATATCTTAAGGGCGCAGACCATCTTTACTGTGGTAACGATGATTTGCATCCTCTTTTCATTTATTTTTCCGAAGCGGCTACATTAAAAGCAGGCCCTGTAAATCTCGCGAACTTTCGTTTTGAAGTTTCTATAGCTTCAACTCATTTACGACTGGTCTCAGAGCAGCCTGATTTGCTTATCAAAGGATTTAACCGGGATAATCTAGAATACGTTTATTACCGCTCAGATTTGGCCTCTAAGGATCTTATACTAGGCCTTGTTGAACACGGTTCTCCTTTCATAAAACATCTACATGGACTTATACAAAAGCGAATTTTAAACGAGTTCTCTCTGATTTTTTCTGTTCTTGAAAAGATTTTAGAAAGCGCGAAGCCACAAATTCTTGCTTGCTTCCATAGTGTTGATTATGAAATGAACGTAAAAATAATAGCCGAAGCTATACCTGAAACTGTATCTAATCAGATAGTCACATCTGATTATATAGTTAATTCTATATCAGATGCGGACAAGTTTATAAATCATGTTCGTCGCTATTTAGCAGGCAGGGTAATGAAGAGGCGGATATACGCTGAATTAGATGTTTGTGAAGAAACATCAAATATTTCACTAGTGAACTTAGGATGCTTTACGTCTCCTCTGCTCGTTACGGAATATCAAATGTTTAAGCCACACTCTTCAGGGTTATATCGAAAAGCTATAAACAACTCCTTAAAACAGTTCAAACCAGAAATGCATGTACCTTCTGAAGAACTCTTTTATAATTAATCTAACCCATCCGGGAACTTGCTTCCCGGTGGGAAGCACTTCCTTTTTAGTCATGAGGTAGTGTAAATGTTTAAAGAATCTGACCACGTGGAATTTGTTAGTGCCTTTCTTTATCAAAATTTAGGCCTTAATGTTCCCGCTGACGATATAACCGTTCAATTATCTGATACTTCGTTCGACAAAGTAACCTTTGATTACGATGTAGATATCGATAATTTAAATTGTATGTTGGATCTCTACATATCTGAACTAATAAAGCACAACGCATCTTACTCCGATTCTATTCTTTTGAAACAAAAAATAATTTATTTTCTTGGAGTATTTAAGAATTTCGGATTTTTTACGTTTGATATTCGCGGATATAGTAATACTTTAAGCCCAGTTAAAGTTATTGATATTGTTTCAATGATTATTAATGACTGTGAAGAGTTATCTAAAGCTAATTCTTCTACTGATGCTATAAGAAATCTTTATCTCGATAAAATGAAGGTGGATGGGAAAGTGTTAGTTGCGAAATTTGCACTTAAACAGTTTTTTCATTCCGACTTTGGTGACTTTATCTCATTTGTCGAGAAAAGAATTACAGATTGTCTTAATGAAACTTTAAGGATTATCAAAGCTGTTGAACATGGCTTTGTACGTGTTGGGCAGCATAAGATTAATCGCCGTATTAATGATGACTTAAAGTTATGCATTGATTTCAATACTGATGATTATCCGGCAAATATGCCAGATATATATATTAAGTTTAACGATACATTTGATGGGAACGGGGCGTTATATTGTGACAATGATGCCCTCATATCCCTCTATACCGATGTTGCTTCAATTATCAATGTGCCGGTGATGATGGAAGTAAGATTGATCAATAAAAGAGGGCGTGTTGTCTGTGATTCTTCGCATTCAACTTACGTATCTCTCGAAAGTAATGACCGATACAGAGTAACTGATCGCACATTACTAATAACTGAAGCTTTTGACGATTTTCGTAACGCGTCTCAATGATCCTTTTGCTTCAGTCCAAAAAAGTAACTTTGGTTGGCTGAAGACACTTGTCTATGACAATGTAAAATCTGTCGCTGGCATCTTCTTTTAGCTTAACCAAACTTTTATCTAACCCAGTGGGGAAGTCGCTTCCCTTCTGGGGCACTTCCTCTCAAATTTGAGGTAGTGTATATGACACATTCATCTGATGATAAAAACTATGTCCGAGCAGTTCTGAGCTATCTTGGCATAGATTTTGATGAGGCGGATATAGTATTAAGTGTTTGCCATTGTCAAAGTGACGAGCTTTCTTTTACCTGTAATATCAAAGCTATTGAACTCAAGAATGCTGTTGATTTATATGTCGATAGTATCTCTGAGAATGAAATAGAAGCTTTAAACAGAGAATCTTTAAAATCTCGACTCTGTTACTTTCTTGAGGTGTTTGACGCAGTCTCTGGTCAGTACCTTGAGATTTCAGGAAAACACTTTGCAACTAGCCGTTTTGAATATGATGATGTTTGTAGTGAAGTTCTTAGCATGTCTAATGATGTTTCTCAGTCGAAAGGTTATGACCGGGATGAATATAACAGACTGATGCAGGTTGATGGTCAGGTTATGATTGCCCGTTTTGCTTTGCAACAGTTCTGGGATACTCATTTTATTGGACTAATAACATTTGTATCTGAGTCTATAACATCGAGCCTCTATAAAGCTTATGAAACTTTTAGTGATATAAGTTTGGCTTGCTATAAACTGAGTGAATATTCTTATTCACGCTCTATCAACAGTGAATTGACCCTTAATATTTCACTTAAAGAAAATGACTTCTGTGAGGACCTATCTGATTGCTATATGGAAGATGAGGCTTTACCTTCTGGTAGGGTAATTTCTCGACGCAACAATGACTCCATAATAAGTATTTATGAGAGCTATGCTGCGGCTTCTTATATTCCGATGATTGCATCTTTGGAAGTCGTTGATGAATACGGCGAAGTGGTTACTGACCTCTGCCATACCGTTTATGTTTCAGAGTTAACCGGTGGGCGGATTAAAATCCACGACCGTAATGACTTAGTATCTGAAGTTTTCGATAACCTAAGAAATTTAAATCTTGCAGTTGGAGATTCAGTTTCACAAGCTGCTTGATTCTTTCCCTGATTTTGATTTTTTCTCACATACTCTTATGGCACGGTTTCCGTGCCTTTTTTTTGCCTCGCTTACAAGCGTCTACTCCTCTTCTACCTATCCCACCTTACATCACCACTTAAAATCTATCTTTCTAATTCCATTATCCTTTTCGTAGCCTCTAATGCTCTGGTATGAACATACTCTTTAAACTCAAAAAAGTGCTATTAACGAAAAAAAATCCCTAAAGAGATTTGTATACTGTTCTCAACCAAGGAGAGCTCATGAATGAACTAAAATCCAAAAACGAGAACAGTACCAAAAGCAACTTTCCCCCGGTTGATAATCAGTTTTGCTTTTACCATGTTGATTTCAGCATAGAACGACTACTTTCAACGGCCGAGGATCTCCAGTTTGAGTACATCTTCCAGAAACCTGGAAGTGAAGTAAGAAAGGATTTGGTTGAGCGATTCGAACGTGGAGAGCGCTTTGTTACAGCTTCACACTGTGACAATTTCTGTGAAATCCTTGGTTGTCAAGGCCATCAGGAAAATGCATAAACCCATAAACCTACATTTCCACTTTTAAGGATGTTCACTAAAGAATGATTGGAGAAAGTATTTTTGACTGGGTAATTTACGGAATATCCATTTTGATATTTGCCTCAGCACTAATTGAAGGAAAGACAACTCGCTACCCAGCACTTTTTTTCTATGGGAGTTTAATTTTAATGTTAATCCTGATAGTTGCTGGAGGCCTTAACTGGTGGTTCTACAGGTCAAAATATGGCGCAGTAATCGTTATCTTCACAGTGGTCTCTTTACTGATGACTCGATTCCGCCTGGTCATATATAAATTAAGATTAAGAAAGTTAGTTTCAGAAATCAGATTTCGTATAAAAACGGGTTTTCGTATAATTCTTGTTTTGTCGGATAATGAGGATGAGCGTAATGTTCTGCTGTCTATGCTTAGCAACGTATTGCCAGAGCAAACGCTTATTCACACGCGTGATGCTCTCGGACCTCATTCAGAGCCTATCCTAAAAGCTCTTGAGCTACATCATCAACAGGGAACAGGTTACATACTCGTCTGTGAACAACAAATCTCAGCGCGTACGTGGTTGAGTATCGTAGAAAATGGGAAACCTGATACATCTATAGCTGTTAATTTTCATTCGATCCCAGAAATGGAGTGATTTTTCAATGAGTAGAACCGTTTCACAAAGTGTCACAGAAGATTGTCTTTTTGATACCCGCACACAAGTCAGATTACAACTAAGTCGAAGCGTTCATAAAACGCTGGCATCTGCTAAAGAAATTTTACAGGGAAGGGGGGTTGATTCGGTCTCTATTGAAGATCTTGTGCGAGCCTGTCTTGAAGAGAACCAGCCAATTGATCTAGCCTCACTTTACCTTGAAAATCTCTTAAAACAGAAAGGTACCAGCATTTGCGATTTTTAGTGTTTTCAAACCTATTAGATAAAATGCCGGTTGTGTTTATATAACATCAATAATTTCATGCAACAGGTAAAACATGAGTACTCAAAAGCAACTTTCCAGAACTACCGGCACTGAACGTATGTTTAAGGAAGAGCTGGCGTTATCCTTAATTTGTTGGGTTTTCACCAGTCCTTTTACCAACTGGACCGATAAAGTCTTCAGTGGTATTGAAGTTCCGTCTGAAGGACCGTCATCATTACGGGGTGAGACAGAAAAATTCTTTCGTTTTGTCGTTAATGAAGAAGGCTACGACGCAGGAAGGGCTGCTATTGGTCTTGACCTATGTTGTTTTTCACTTCCGTTGTGTTTGTTCCCGGACGCTGCCCTGTCTGAGGAAGAGGTTATGAGTAAGTTAACCGGAGAAGTTATCCATGGAATTCTTCTTTCCTTACCTGAGTTTATTGATATGCCAGAAGTGCTCGCTTACCAGGTCAGGGATGAAATTCTTGCTTTTAACACTCGCTGTGGAGACGGGATCTTTCATGGTTGGAACACGGCTTCAGAATTGTGGAAGTTTGAAATCTTTCCCCGCACCACCATCATGATGCAGCATACTTCGGCAATACATTAAAATTAGGCGGGGCAGAATGCATAAAAAACTTTTTCTTCTCGAATGGAAACCCTGTCAGAGCCGCGTATGGGCCGGTTGGATGGCCCTGTGGTTGACTATCAGTTTTCTGATGTTATCTGCCTTGCTTATGACAGATCATCTCCTGAACAAAGTCATCCTGCCGCCAACATGGTTGTTGATCTGGTTTTCGCCAATGCTGGGGTTTTTGATAAAAGTTCGCGTCGTCGAAACTCAACATTTCCTGGAGCATGACCTCTGTGTTGCAGGTTTCTCTTTTTACCGCTGGAAGAGGTTAGTTTCTCCCGGGCTTTGGTCAGTTGACTGTATAAATGGTCGTTTTCGCCTCAATCGGATCACCCAGGTGGGTAAGACTATCCACTATCCATGGCGTCTCCATTATCATCCTTTGTTCATGAGCCCTATCGAACATAAATCGCATGCTGTGAAAGCTGTTTCAAAATGACTTCTTTAGAGGTTTACATGACATTTATGTTCTGCAAGGTCAGCCTGGGCAGCAAAATTGATTGGAAATAACATGAGCCTGGAGAAACGTATGAGTTATGACGATTTGCCCTATTTTCGTGACCAGATTCTGGAACGCATCGACTCGCTCAAGTGTTTTCTTTCGAACACCCCCCCGATGATGGCAAACCTGATGACTGTCTCCACCGTATCTAGAACAGAAGAGCGCTTGAAGCAGGTTAAACCCATCAGGGTTAGTATTAAAGACGATGCTTCGGTTGAGGAAATTATTCAGGCACTTACTGACATCTGTGTGGATGACATAGAGTCATTAAGTCATGATTCCACCAAAGTAACCACTAAATACCCGGGTCTAATCATTGTCCCCGAAAGAGCAGATCTTCTCGAAAGCTTGATCACTTCTATAAACGAAGCAAAAAATGATTTTGCTGCGGCAATGAGGCGTATCGATAATAAAAAGAATGTCCGTTTTGATAAAGTGCACAAGAAGCTCCCGGGCCTTGTCGCTATGCACTCAACAAGAAATATCCTTTTCATCAAGTCCCAGCTTAAAAAAGTTACTTTTTCATGGCGGCTAAACCGAAACCAGGAAGTTAAAACAGCAGAGCAACTTGTGAGTTTGTTGGAGCGCAGGAGAGCCTCAGAAGTAAAAAATGTAGCAACTACCAATTTGAATGTCGTGTCTAATATCGATAAGGCTTTACACCGTCTTGAATTTCACCCACTGAAGCAGGGCGAATCTTATCGCCTTTGTCGAACTAACTCTTTCCCTGTTCCGATTGCTCACATTTTTGCATTTAGGCCTGAAGGGCAGGAACGAAACGGGAATAAATATGCTGAGACTGATTATTCAGTAGTAAAAGCATCCTTGCCCATTTTCGCAGCAGGCAACATACCTCAATTAAAAACGCTCTCTGACTGGGCTCCTGAAAACAGCCAGGGTCCGTCCAACCAACGGAAGCTGAGCCTGAAATATACAGAACTCGTGCCGGGGGCTGAGCTGGGCATTTTCATTGTCAGCCCCGAAAATTAAGGAACAACAATGCAATGGATTTCCACAGCCAGCCAGAAAATCGATGAGCGTCTCTATCGTGTCTGCGTCTGGGTAAAAAAATATCACGCTGATGCGATTAACCGCGTTGTGCTAACCGTTGATCTAAGTAAAGCCCGACATGACCCTGACGAGGACCAGGTAAGAGCAGAGCTGCTGTGCGGCCATTATTTTTTGCTTCGTAAGGAAAACGCTTCGAACTCTGCGCCTGACGATCAAAAGTTTGCTTTCCTGCCTGACGGGCGCAATCTGTGTTGGCAGACCGCAACCCCGGTGCTTCAGCATCTCCTACTCAATAAAAACGTTCCTGAGTCGCTGAGGTTGCTTACGGACTACATACATATGCGTCTGGCCAGGCTGACAATGGTACCTATGTCCGGAACCATCATGAACGAGGCTCTGCTGGACAGCATCAGCTGGGTTAAGGTGGATTTGACCTACTTCTGGCAGTACGAACAGCTCAGCTCTCATCTGGGACCCATCCAGATAACCCACAAGGCACTTGTACGCTTCGGGCACCTGGCAAAGAATGATGAAAACTCCAGTGCCATAAGAATTCTGCGTCAGCGTCTGTCTTCAGAATTCTTACAAGAATTTCAGATGGCTGAGGATGAGCTAAAGCGCAAACAGTCGTTGATGGGCACCATGGACGTGAAAATGCTGTTTCATGCTCATTACCCCAGCCAGAAGATGCTGGTGGCTCGATATAAAAATGGTTGGGTAATGGTGGATTGTTTTCTGTTTCACCATACCAAACCTAAGAAAAAAGCAAAAAACAAAACTACTGTGGCTAAGCCTCAACTTAAACAGACTAAAAGAGAAGGGAGTGAAAATGGAACTGGGCATTATGGTGTGCATCGTGTTGTTACTCTCAGTGGCGGCGGCGTGGATCAGTAATAAGACAGTTGATTTGCTCGAAAGATTCTATTTCAAGCGTCCGCTGAGCATGGAGTACGCGGCATGGCTACGTGTAATGTGTGCAGGCTTGTTATTAGTTTTTATTCAGGTTGCTCCCCAATTTACACTCCTGTATACCCTTAAACTTGTCACGCTTATTAATCTTGGAATCCAGACAATGAAATTAAATGGCGTGTACAAATATAAAAGGACGGGAATTTTGCCTCCGGGAGGGGCACTCTCTAATCTCACCAGACTTAACCCGTTCAAGAAAAAATAAAGTTATGCGCCCGTGAGGGCGCTATTCATCAAAGGCATTTCGCATAAGCTTGATCATGGCTTTTTTACCAGCTTCAATATTGCGAATGTAGCGCATAACCATTTCTTCATTCGACCAGTTCCCCATTTCCATAATCTGTGGTAGCGAGTAACCTTCAATATCCAGCTGTATCGCACCGCCTACACGAACGCTGTGCCCTGTCCAGTAACGGGTTTTAGTCTCATTTGGATAAAGCTCATTCCACATTTCTTTAAATGCCCGTAAAAGGGAATTTTTGCTGAGCATACCGGCATCGTCCACAGTGTCTTCCTCATCTTCATCGTTCAGAAGACTTTGTTTAGCACGGTAGGGCAGGTTATGCCGTTTAAGAAGCTCAGATAGCTCATTCCCTTTACTCCGAAGCTTCCAGCCGGGTGGCATATAGCCTGTATCATGGAAATTTACGGCCTGGAAAAGGTATTCATCCGGATGACTGTGCTGATCCATTTTCACAAGGTTCATCAATCTCAAGAGGCAGTTAGTTAACTGACGTGTCAGCCGGTAGGTAAGAAGTGTACTGATGTTCGTTTTTGTACGGTATACCGTCAGGTTAAATTCACCGGTCATACTATCCAGAGACAGATCTTTCAGACGTATACGGCGAATTTCGGATGAACGGAGCAGTGTTTCAAAGCCTGTCCAGATCAGGCACAGGTCACGAAGCTTACGAACTGAGTTTGTAGTACTGCGTAACTTTATCAGAGCCTTGAGATCGCCAATAAGAAAGGGAGTTGCCTGTTTAGTCGTCTTTCGCTTCCGGGCTTCCGATTGTTTTAAGGCTTCCAGCATGTACCATGCTTCAGACGTAATAATCCCGGGCAGGTTAAGCCCTTTTTTATGGATACTGTTTAAGGCCTGAAGACAGCTGTTTATGCTGCTTCGTGACAATTTGCCTTCAAGATGCCCCATAAACGCCAGCAGAGCTTCCTCAGACACGGGGAGCGAACTTACTGGCCAGTCTGTATGCAACCGGGCATTCGCCTGATACCATTCGTTCCATACTCGTAGCCAGTGCAGATAGGTTTTAGCTGTGTTGTATCTCAGATGGGAAAAGTAACGGATCAAGCGTGAAAGCTGTTTATCATGGTTGCCGAACGTTTCCAGCTGCTGATGCAATTCGCTTTCCGAAAACTGTCTGATCACTGATTGATTCTTCATCCTGCTCACCGGGATACACTGGTTTTATTTACAGTCATTTTAGCACTCATGTACCTGGTTATGAACAGGGTGGAAACAACGAAAAAGGTTGTGAAATCGTTAGGCTTAAGTGAAAAATGATATTAAGATTATCCCTGGCCAGTTGAGGCCTGTCTAAAGAAGGTTGATTATGTCTGACACAAAGCAGTCTTATTTAATGAAATTCCGTAAGTGTAGTTCGTTCGAAACGCTCGAAAAAGTATTTGAAAGGTTATGTGAAAAAAACTCGGGTGTCGCCTCTCTTGAAATTTCTGGTGCTTATGATCATCGTAAAGCTGAACTGACAATGAAAAAGTTATATGACAAAGTTCCTGCGAGTGTGTGGACCTTTGTTCGCGAGTAATTATTGATATTGGCACAACAAAAAGACTGTGTCTGGATTTGAAAATAGTTTATGCCCCTTTCGGGGCTAAAGGCACTGTAATAGCCTGTCTTTTTAACTTTCTTATTAAGTTCGGAGAAAGACTTTAATCATAAGCCAAGCCCACTGCTAAATACATCCGATATTCTCCTTAATTTTAGAAGTTGTGATAAAAGTTACTTTACCTAAACTTCTCTCTCCATATTTGTAAGGCTCTCATTTGATTCTTGTCAAACATTAATCTGGAAAACTAAAAAATCATTTCTTTTAATTCGTTTTACAGAAATCCTCCTCCGTTATTTCGGATATAGTTTGAATAATTATCAAAAACGGGGTGCAGCCATGCGTAAGAGTTACACATTTGGTATTCCATTTGGACTCCAGAGAGAATCAGGACTCTTTTTAGATATTACAGAGGTCAGCCGGGGTATCGACTGTAACTGCATCTGCCCCGCTTGCAAAACTGATCTGTTAGCAAAGCAGGGGGAGGTCAAGCTTTGGCATTTCTCACACAGTACTGCTGTAGCCGGTGACTGTGATGGTCTGATGGAAGCCATCCGGGGAAAAATTATTGAAGTCATCAACGAGCACCAGGTTCTTGGTTTCCCAAATCTTCTCGCTGGCGACGATGGTGGGCCGGTTTCACTGAATGAGGTTATTGGAAGCGGCAGTATGTTCGGAGGCACAGCTGATCTGTTCGTAAAGGTTAATGATTTATGTGTGGCCGTCTTTCTGGACAGGGATCGTAGCATTTCTGCGAAGTTAACCTTTGACCACCTTCATCCTTCCGAAAGAGTTGCCGCATTGCGTATCGATCTTCCAGATATTGAATATGAAATCAGTCAGGTGCAGCTCGGGCGACGTAAAACAACATACAGTGAGTGCATTGAAAGCCTGATCATTGATGAGACCAGTTCCCGGGAATGGCTATATCATCCATTAATGCATGAACTTGAATCTGAACCTCTTCAGGAGTATCGGGGACGGGAGCCTTCAGAGGAAGGGCCTCTTCTTCAGCGCCTTGCTGACTGTAAGATGAAATTGCCTGATATCCTTCCGGGCAGTCATAACGCGTTAGTCAGGTTACAGCAGGATACGATTGTATGTCTGTGTAGGTTAACGGTTCGGGCTTATGACATCGCTCAGACCGATGAATTTCCTTTGTTCCTTCGCTATTTCAGGTTGCACTGCCTGGAAAACAGCGAACATGTCAGTTACGAAAGACTGATCTGCTGGCAGGAAATGATTTCAAAAACCCAGGAAGGCCAGTCCTTGACACAAAACGAACTTGAATATCTTCATGAGATTGTCCGCATCGCCTTATACAATCACCGGCTTAACAATGTCAGTATTTCAGATGTTAAAAACCATGACACAGGAAAGGAGAGCGGCAGGGTAGAGCCACAAAACTATTCACTCTTATAAATAAATTGGGCTTTGCGCATTAAACCCTTGCCGCAGGAGGTGTACCGCATATCCGGCACAGACAGTCAGTTTTTCTGGCAGCTTAAATTTGACACAGCTTAATATAGTGATTCATTAAACAGGTTCAGTATGCTGCCAGAACGTTTTAGTCGTTATGGGCGTCCGTTAGTTTTCTACTAACTGAACGACGACCAGCCTGCCGCCTTCCTCCTTTGACAGAACAAACTGAGCGTTATTCGTCAGTTCAATTTTTTCCCCAATGGCAATCTGTCGTTTATCCGGTAATGACATAAGCCCATTTATGCCTTCATTTACTAACCACCACTGATCGTTATGGAAAACAAAATACCCAACTCGTTTCCTTTGCAAATCGGTTGTACGCTCATTTGGCGCAATGAGGCGATTCACATGCCACGCATAGATTGACTGCCCGCTCCACACCATCAACCGGTGGTCGTCAGGACGATAACTGCCTTCCTTTCGGGAAGAATATAAATTTAGAACCGGTAATTTACCCTTGTATGGCGTACCGCAGTAGGGACAAACCGGCTTTGTCTTACCCGAGAAAACGTACCATTTCTGTTCACACGCCTTGTTCTGGCAGGGCTGTATCAGATCGACTGTTTTAACCAGGGCGCTTTCCCACTCATCGGCGGTCGGGCGTTTAGTGGCATCGTGTAAGCCATCTATAAAGGCGCGCTCAAACAAAGGTGTCAGATAAGGGCCCATGATGGTGTAAGGAATTTTCTCCGGGTCAGCCCAGGGCAGTGAAAAGGACGATAGCTGACTGACTTTGACTGCATTGCTTTTGTCTGTCGGATGTTCAATGAAGAGTGCCTTCTCACCCATAGATAAGGTCTCATCACGTACTTCATCCGACATGTCATGTATTTTTCCGCCACGTAGCGGATGACGGAAGAACAGATACATGTAGATAAGCACCGACAGCGCATGACGGTCAGTAGTAATGCTTGGCAATACGCGGTTCGGATCCTCTTTGGAAAGATGACTGGTTTTCACCACTTCCGGAGCGATAAAATCCGGGGTGCCCACCACGTCGGGAGGATACTTTCCAGGGACAACCAGGCCGTCTACGTCAATGATGCAGGCATGTCCCATTTCTGGATCGATAAGCACGTTTTTATAGCTTAGATCGCTGTGACAGAGACCTGCCGCATGCATCCTTCTGACGGCTCTTGTCAGCAGCAGACAGACCTTGAGATAGGTAAGCGTATTGCCTCGTTCACGTGGGTCGAGAAATTTGTTCTGGTTGCTGGCGCTGGCAAACCATTTGCCTTCCTTTTCACGACCTTTTATGCCAAGAAAATCATCGTTTTTAGAGCCGTATTTAAAGAAAAAGTAGCTTTTGTAGGTTGGAACCACGATGCCGATTTTATGCCCATGCTCAACAACATGGGTCGGCCAGCAAAACAGGTCCTTCCAGTATTCACCTCCGGACTGGCCAAAAATGTTTTGCCTGTAGCGTCCGGTGATCATATCAATCCGATCCCGGGCCTGCTCGTTCTGCGGTTTATGATAAAAAGCGACGACGTATGATTTATCAGGCGAAAAGTAAACATCCTTCATCGAGCCCGAACCAATTACCTCGTCAACATACTGGACTGTTTCGCCGTCCTTTGTTTTGCACGTAACGATATTTGCCATATTGATCACCGAAAAAGCGTATCCCTTACCACAACACCGCAATAGTGCGGTCATCATGGTTCCCTGTGGAGAAAAAGTTAAGCCAGTCGCCTAACCTCTCAGGCGCAATACTGGCGTCTGTAAGGACAGGGTTGAGCTCATCAACGAGACGGGTCCATTTTTCGTCACTGCGAAGCCCATTATCCGTCTCAAACAGAGGGTCTGAGACGCCGTCTGTCATGAGGATCAAGTGAGATACATCATTCCATTTACCCACGCTGATGCGGCCGCTAAACGAGGGGTCTGCGATAATGCTCTGGTCAAGGAAACGGGTTTGTCCTGCGTATTCTCCGCTATCGGGATTTCCCAGTATCCTGACTTTACCGGAAGGGCTGTATGCACCTATCGCACCATCACCAAGCCAGAATGCAGCCGCAAACAGCTCGTTATCAGTTCGTAGCGCTACAGTTGCCAGAAGGGTTGTTGAATAGGATTTCACAGGTTGTTCTGCACAAATGGCTTCGTTCTGGATACTGTTGACCGCGAGCGTAGCTGCCTGTTTAAAATGATGAAGCATGGCGTTTATTGTTGCCTGCTGATCGCTCCCTTCCCACGCCGTGATGTGCTGCTTTAAATGGACGCCTTTCACACCACTGAGCTGATTTAAAAGGTAATCGCCAGCCGTTTTGACTGCAATCCGGGAGCCTTCCCGGGAATTTACCGCACTACCGGCTCCGTCTGCGACCAGCATGACAGACCATCCTGTTTCCTGGCAGTGGTTGATGTAGAAGTCGTCATCTCTGAAGCTTCCGGCATGCTCATGAGAGCGTCCCCGGCGACTGGCGGCAGCAATACGTATATCACCCCTGACCAGGCCAGCAGCGTCCAGATGGGACTTAGGGTAGGGAGCGTCTGCTGGTGGCTCTACCACCTTCCACAGGCTTCTCGGATCGGGATTGATTATAAATAGCTGTTTTGTTTCACATTCGTCGTGCGACGTGCATGACCAGATTACTGAAAGCTCTATATCGCCGCTTTCGGTGGGAGTACCTGTCAGCAACTCCTGTTCTTTGTCAAAAGACAGGCCAATGTTCCGGGGAAAGACAACGTCCCTGACAGTAGCCTGCTGGCCCTCACCCAGAACGATAGCAACCGGCGAAGAGAAACGTTCGCCTGCGCGGGCGTTGGGGATCGTTATTTTAGCTCTCGGGGGAACGGCAGGTGGCACAGCTAAGCTGGCCCGCTGCTGGCCTGTCGGTATCTGCCCGGGTTTTAATACCAGGGAAGACAGGTTTTCGTCTTCCCTCTGTGCTGGTTTATCAAATTCGTAATAAGGCATCAGCTTCCAGAACGGAGGATGAGGCTCATTTTCTGGCAGGGGTTGCAGTGCTGATGTATCGGTAGCGTCAATGCCCGGGTTATCAGCAACACTTACGACCGTTTGTTGCTGATCGGAAAGACTGGATGCTGACGAGGCGGCAATCTCTGCGTCGTTATCACCTTCGCTAACCCGCGCAGATAAACCCTGTGCAAGGCTCTCAATCCGCTCTTTAAGCCGCATAATTTCTTCGGTAAGGGATGGGTCCTGCGATAGAAGTAAAAGCCGCTCACCTTCAACAGGGTGGCCCAGCTCAGACAGAACTAAGCGGATAATCTTCTCTTCAAGTAAAGCATTTTGCGACATCAACCTCTCCCTCTGTTTACGTCGAAGTTAGTGTTTCCGCCATCATTGCTGAATGACAGGCCTGTTTCACACCACGGGCAGATCACGTCATCCGGGCCGTCAATACACAGCAACTTTCCGCATGAGCACAGGGCAAACGCACTGGCATTACCGCAGTGGGGGCAACCCGGTACGCCATGCAGTTCGCTGGTATTTACCTGCAAACCGGTAGCGGTGGCATCTGACCACGCAAAATAGTCCTCATCGATGGGATAGCATCCGGCAATATTAAAGCTGTTCAGGTTCAGACTGAAATCGAGCCCGGAAACCCTTGCTGGTGGCCGTTCATACTTCATCAGGTACGGACGACGGGTCTTGCTGCAACGGCCGGTAAGCGTAACGCAGTTTTCGTCGTACGCTTTTACTGGCTCGTCCTTGGCCAGCCGGACTATGTATTCAGTCTGGCTGAGCTCAGGTTGTTTGTCGTCCCCGACGCTGCGGCTGTGCGCCGTAACCGAGGCCGTGATCCATTTGATGAAGCGGGTAAAGTCCCCTTCCTGAGATTCGGTGAACAGCATGACATTCTCTGTCAGTTGCCGCAGGATATTCAGGTCCGCTGACGGCCCCAGGCCAACGGCAATGAGATTCACTTTACTCGCGTAGTGATCCTTCCAGCGCTTCACTTCTGCGGTTGTGTCGTCAGTCGGACGTCCGTCGGTAAGGAGATACACGACGGGTTTCCAGTCGCCTTTAGCCTCATGAGTGGTTTTTCTGACCTGGGTATCAATTTGCACGGTCAGCTCACGCAATGCAGCTCCAAGGCTCGTACCGCCGCCAACGGGAAGGCGGGGAGGGTAGAACGAGGCAATTTCGTGAAGAGGTACAATCGTACGGGCTACACCGGCAAATGCGATTACCGAGACCCAGGCTGTTTCAAGTGCGTGTGGATCCTTTCTTAAATCTCCGACGATCATTTGCAGACCATCAGTCATTTTTTTCAGGTTTTCACCAATCATGGACTCTGAACAGTCCAGGACAAAAAACACGGGAAGGCGTCTCATAATTTTCCTCGTACGGCTGGTACGGCCAGCAGAAAACGTTGCTGTACAGAAAGGTGCTGCCCGGAAACAGCACCTTTCTGTCTGTCAGAGCACCAGCTGGATTTCTGGTGGAGGAGGGGGAAGGGTATCAGTTCCGTTATTAATCCCCGCGCTTGTGCTGCCGGAAGACACGCTGGCCGATACCCATTTAAAGAAACCTGCAAACGCGGTTGAATCTAGCGTCTCCAGAGACACAACCTTATCGGTGAGCTGTTTTAAGTGCTCATGGCCTGCTTTAGGACCAACGGCGCAGGCAATGATGGATCCGAATCCCCGGCCGCGAATCGCTTTTACCGCTTCACCGTACGCCAGGGCATCAGAAGGGGTTCCATCAGTCATCAGGAATACCAGAGGACGCCAGTCTCCTTTGGTATCACCATCTGAGCGACGTACATCCCGTTCAACACACTGCATCAGACATTCAAGGGCAGCACCGGTGAACGTCCCGCCTGCGCTTGGCACAACGATGTCAGAAAACTGGAAGTCTTCCAGCGGCGTGAGAGGAATGAACTCACGCGCCTCATTGTCATAGGTGATAATGGAGATATGAACGCTTTCGAGGGCGTAGGGATCCTGGCGAAGAGCGCTAAGCATCGCCTGAATTCCAACGTTAACGGAATGGATTGACTCACCGCGCATCGAGCCGGATGTGTCGATAACAAGGTAAACAGGCAGGCGGCGCATCACATGTAATTCCTCAGGTGCGAGACAAACGAATCTGATTCTGAAGGCTCACCAATTGCCCTGAGTTTCCAGCCTGTAGCCTCGCGTATCAGCTCGGCAAAGACCATGGAGCGCTGGCTGGCGAAGGCGGGTCCGCCAGAAAGATCGAATCGTGCCATTTCAATATTACGGGCATCTACTGCCCGGATGAAGGCATTCTGAACTTTACCAAAGTGCTGCTGGAGCTTTTCACCATTGTAGATCTGAACGATGAACACAATTTTCTCGTACTGAGCGTCAAGGGAATTCAGGCGCACAATAATTTGCTCATCGTCACCGTCACCGGCTCCGGTTCGGTTATCGCCCGTCAGCCAGATATTGCCTGACTTATGGCGAAGGCTGTTGAAAAAGATGATATCGCCATTCACAAGCGTTGGTTTACCATTTTCCACATTGCCGAGATCGGTCACCTTTCCGGCTGAATTACACAGGAAAGCGATCACATCAAGGTCGTATTCTTCTTCTTTTTTACCAAAGATCCCGCCGAGAAAACCTTTCTTTTCCTCATTAATATCCCAACCGAGGCCGATAGTAACGGACGAGAGATCGTATTCATTTTTTTTCAGGCTTACGCCCTGGCCTTTGCTCAGACTGACAGACATGATATCCCCTTAATCAATAAAATTATAAGACCACATTTACTTCTGGCGGCGGCGGTGGCAGGTCTTCAAGACCGATCACTTCTTTTTTGCTGGACTCCACTTTCTGACTGCCTACCGAAATGCTCGCACTGACCCATTTAAAGAAAGCTTTAATCGTCGAACTGTCAGCTGTATCGAGCTGAACCACGATTTCAGTGATTTCTTTGAGGACGCTGGTATCGGCATCATGCCCGGCTGCACATGCCACAACAACGCCGGTTCTGGCCGCTTTAAAGTCATTCAGGCCTTTACGCCAGTCATCATTCGGACTTCCATCCGTCATCAGGAATACAAGGGGACGCCAGTCACCTTTAGTGTCAGCCGTCGTTTTCTGTACTTCTTTGGCAATGGAGCTGGCCGTGAGGGAAAGCGCTTCGCCAAGAGACGTGGTGCCGCTGGCTGTTAGTGCTGGCATCTGGAAACTCAGGAGGTCTGTCAGGGGGACTGCCTGTCGGGCTGAAGAATCAAAGGTGATCACTGACACGTGAGCCGTTTCGAGTGCATACGGATCCTGTTTCAGCGTGGTAAGCAGCGTCTGAACGCCATTTTTAACCGCTTCGATAGGCTCTCCGTGCATAGAGCCGGACGTGTCGAGTAGCAGATATACGGGTAAGCGTCTCAAATGTAATTCCTTCTTAAGAGATCGGAAGAGGAGAGTAGTTTCAGGAAGAGGCCAGGGTTTGTTGATTTGATAAAACGGCACGACATCTGTCGGGTGGAGATTAAATACTCAGAAGCGGCATTAAAGAAATAAGTTAACCACCATAGAATTACCGACATGTGAATGGCCTCTTATCAACAGAAAAATAATTCAGACCGGACTGGAATATAAGATTTCTGAAAAAACTCGGACAAATAAACTGTCTTATGTATGAAATTCATCATACATCACAGATCTGCATGAATGGAGTGTAAAACGCCCAAAGATTGATGTGTAGCACAAGAGGATGTCAAGACACCAGGTTTTGTAGTCAGTAAGGCGCTGCTGGCATTGCGGGAGGAGAATAGATCAAAACTACGTCACGCCAATACAGAGGTAAAATATGACAAAACCGGGGTTTTCACCCCGGTCTGAGATTTAGCGTCAGGACTTTTTAGCGCTGTATTCTTTTATCAGTTCGTCAACGGAGTGCAGAGCCAGCTTCTCTACCGCTTCACTTCGGGTCGAGCCACTCAGCGCAGCCAGACGGTCAATTTTTCTTAAGATCCGCATGCGTAGCGATAAGGACACGGCTGTTTTTTTATCCTTATCGAGTACGACCTTCCCTGTAGACTCACCGGTTTTCAGTTCAGCATTCTGTGCGAGCGCTTCATTCATCCGGCGAAGGGTCTTTTTATCCAGCTGGCCCGGATTAACGAGATGGTAGGAATGACCTGCCTTGCTGTATTTGATCTCCGCAGAATATGACTCGCGTAGCTCTTTGAGGGCCCGGGTTAATGTCGGCTCTGAGCATTCCAGACTGGTTATAATGTCGGCAGCGGAAACGGGCTTGCCGGTGCCCAGTAAGTTGGCAAGCTTAAAAATCCGGGCCTGTCTGGTATTTAATTGCATCGTAAGATTTAGCCTGCTTAAAGGGTTAGTGGTTCAATAGGCTGAAAAATGAAGGTACTGCTCATCTTTCGAATAACCGGGTGATCGCCTAACGCTTCAACCGGATCAATGTGTTCTATGCCTGCAAAATTTACTGACGACATCTGGCTGCGAGTGCATTTGCAGGACAGGATATACTCATCCTCCAGATAGCCGGTCCGCTTACTGACCCGTTGCGTAAAGCCTGACACAATCACGTTGTCGAAAGGTAGCGTATGTAAAACGATACCGACCAGGCGGAACAAGCAGCCATGGACGTGGCGGGCATAGTTTTCGCGTACGGCTTTTTGCGTCATGGCTTTTTCCGTCAGCTCCGTGCCCCGGGCATTAACGCCGTAAATCTTATCAGGGAAATCTTCAATCTCAGCTAAATCAACGTCCAGCAGGACTGCTGATAGCTCCGGCTTTACTTCAAATGCAACAATCGTTTCACGCGGCCATTCAGTTTCTGCCAGCACACCCGCCAGGTATGATTCGAAAAACGCGGCGTCTGTCCGGAACTGCTGCCGGGCATCTGCCTGAGCCGTGGCGAGCCGTTTTTCATGTTCTTCTGCTTCAAACTTCCAGTTTGCATACTGTTCGGCCCAGGCCGTCCGTTGTTGCTGGTACCGGTGCTGTCGAAGGGTATTCTCACGCTCCACATCAATCAGCTCCTGCTGCCACCGGCGAAGATTTTCGGCGTGGCGCTCAGCTTTAGCTGATTCCGATTCAAACCATTTACCCAGAAAACTAATGCCTTCGCTCTCGGCAGGCTTTTCCGGCAATGCAAGGTAGTCTGGCTTTTCTGGACGCACCGGTGCCGGAACCTGAAAAGGCGACGTTCTGTTATGCAGGTATACTGCTTCCAGCTCTGCCCAGCTGATGCCTGTTTTTGGATCCGGCGTCAGCTCGTGAATATTACGGATTGCGGTTACCGCTGACATGAGTTCAGCGGCTTCCTGCTCAAGCGCCTGTCTGAGCCCCGGGTCGGTTGCCGTCCGGTTTCCACCTCCGGAACGCGCGGCCCGGTCAAGCCGGGTACGGTAACTCAGCCCGGTACCGGGCAAGCCCAGATTGGCATAGGTCCCCCGGCTACCAAAAGAAACGGAAGCACCTCTCGGCCCGACACTCAGGCTCGGTGCACCGTTACTCAGGTTGAGGCGAACGCCAGGAATAATGTTGATCGACTTTCTGAACCTGAACCCCATTATGATTTCCTTAATGATGCTGGGTCACGGTAAGTAATCTGATTCCATCAGCGCTTTGCTCGTTCTGTAACCCATAAAAACGAGCTCTGTCCAGAATGCCAGCCGCCCAGCGGCGATGTGTGGCGGGTTCACACATTGCTCCCTGCGACTTAAACACGGCCTGGGTAGAGTTCAGGATCCGCAGAGCGTCAGAATACTCACCCTGAGTGACCATCAGCGCGTTTTGAATGACCTCTATCTGACCCGGGTGAATGGCCGTTTTCCCAACAAGCCCATGTGCCATATCAAGAGCCAGCTCTCTGGCCATAACGGCATGATCGTCAATATGCTCACATACGGGCGCGGTCAGGGCAAAATCACGCGGGCCGAAGACTGAAACGAGCATTTTGATGACGTAGCCCATCGGGCTGTCATACAGCGTCAGGTCCCGGGGGCGGCGAAGCGACACAACGTTCATAAGATCGTTGCCGCCGATTCGAAGCGCAATAATGCGGTCGTGGCAGGGATGTTCCACCAGGCGAGTGGCCAGCTCGCGCATCTGAACCACGTCAAAGACGTCTTCTGTTTCCAGCGTTGGCATCATGCACAGGTGAGTCCCGCCCATGATATCCCACCATTCAGCTAACGAACTGAGGGTAAATTTCGGCAACACAAACCCATCGACAGCGGAAAGATCATAATGCGCTTTTAACCATCTGCCCATTTCGGCATGCCGAGGGCGAATGAACACCAGAGGCCAGTCATTTTTACCCAGGCTACGCATGCTGTTACTGAGCTCGTGCAGCAGGTGCTCCAGATTTTTGAGGGCGATGGGGATGTCTGCTTCACTGACAGCATCCTCCAGGCAAATCACCAGAGAGCGCAAACCCGGGATTTTCCCGTGCAGGACGGCATCAGCAATATCTTCCCGTGTTGCAGGCATGTATAGCGTGGCTCCCAGATTCCAGGGAGAAAGACGATTTTTCATCAGAGTACCTTCTTGATAATGGTTACAGCCCGATACTGGCCGAGGGTTCCCCCCATTTCTGTAACAACTATTCCCTTTTCACGAGCAAGCCCTACAAGCAAGGCAACGTCCGGGTCGTCAATAGAACGCACAAATACATGGTCCGGTACCCGACGTAATACAGCCCGGGTTGCTTCAGCAATACCGGGTTTAATACGATTGACGCTGTCCACTTTAAATTCATCGGCCAGGAACGCGATAACGTCGCGACTTGTCTGCCATAAGACCCGGGCTGACTCCATATTCCAGCTCAGGGTAGCGAGGGATGACGGGGTTAACTTCTTACGGAAATGGGCGACGGTATCGACAAGCATCCGGCTGCATTCGAATTCACTGAGATGCTCGCAAACCATGCACCCATGTAATCCTTCAGAGGACCATACTGACCGGGAGATCAGGCCTGATACCGGCGCACCCATGATGCCAAAAGGAATGAGCCAGTCATCATCACTGGCTGCAAGCCAGGAGCAGCCACAGGGATCGGCCAGGACAACCAGTCGCGGCTGCTCAGGATAGCCCGGGCGATCTTTCAGTGCGCGTACAAGCTCTCCGGTAATTGCGCCTTTACCTGTCCATCCGTCAACAAAGACAATACCGCTGGTACCATGGCGCTCTTCAATGACGTCGAGGGCTGCACCGTCAATTCCACGATCCCGGATAATGCTGATACCGTAATGCCATGAGGTTTTCCCCATGTCACGCAGGGCCTGGTGCAGCATAACGCCGAGCGGCACGCCAGCTCTGACGAGACTGGCCAGTACAATGGGCTCATCACCGAAGCGTTCGGCCAGAGCAATAGCGAGCTGTGTGACTTCTTTTGCAAGTCTCTCTGCGCCCCGATCCAGCGCCCGGTGAAACAAATCAAGATGCCATTGTGTTGGCGCTGGCTCCTGACTGAGCATGTCCGAATAATGTTTCTTCCCTGACTGAATCAGCTCTTCTTTTTGCTCAACCGGCGTCATCTCAATGACTACCGGCTTTAGCAGAAATTCCACGTCACCGGGCTGGTATGAGCCGGTAAATGTGTCATGTGGCTGCATTTTAATTTTCTCCAAAAATTCGCTGTGAAATGGCATCTGCAAACTGACTCTGACGCGGGATGCCAAACCAGCTGCACAGTTTCATAAAACGATGATCGCTCAGGCTGTCGCCCAGACCAATTACGGGGAAGACTCCGCGTTCAGCCCGAAGTTTTTCAAGAAGCCATCTGACTGCCAGCCCTTTCTCAACCGCGGTGGGAAGCCAGGCCACGTTATTACTGTTGCGGTGGATGTAGAAGCCCTCGGTCGGAAACACCGTTTCTATCTCATCTGCAATGGCATTGAGCTCGTCAAGGCGGGTGCTGTCGCGGTGCTTCATCACCATATAAACCGCCGTTTCACCGTATTCGAAGTTCAGCCTTGCCCAGGCATTGATCCCTTTTGCGTCCATCATTTCAGTGATCAGACGCTGCATCGATGTCAGCTTTTCCTGATAGGGAGCCAGCTGGCCGAGCATATGGGCCTTCCACTCCTCGTCGGGTTTGCCTTCTGGCGTGAGAATGACGGCCCCGTGAGTGGTGATTGCCCAGGAGTGGAAAGGGATCCGTACGCGGCTGATTTCTTCAGTTCCCCGTGCGGTAACGGGTATGAGTTCAGCCTGCTCCAGGAGCCAGTCCACCAACATGGACTGTTCTTCCGTCATAAAGCTTCGTGGATTCAGGGTGCGATCAACGGCACCGGTACGGAATGGCTCCAGGGCCAGCTCGTCCACCATTTTACGACGGGTCTGAAAGAGCGTGTCGTCAAGGTCGCTCAGAACAACGGGTTTATTCATAGGTAACAATCTCCACGACGGCCGCAACCTCAGCCAGCGCTTTAAGAAGCTGCGTGTCAATACTTTCTGCGGGTGTCTCAGTACACACAAGAATGCGGTCAAACTGCTGGTGGGCGACGTTATAGACAAAATTGGGGATGCCCAGCCCGTAGTTATCCGTAAAGGAAATGGCGGACTCAATGGCATAACCAACGGCGATAGGGGAGCGGGTGGTCGATCCATAAAATGCCTGTGCTCCGGCAGCTTCGAGCCGTTCAGCAAGCAGGAACGGCTCCCAGACGAATTCCCCGGTCCCGAGAACCAGAATACGTTCCCCCTTGTGGACGGAGACCTCATGGCCGAGATCGGCCGCAGGTGCGAGCATCCCCAGTCGGCCCCAGGACTGTTTTCCCTGGATGTCCCATTCTCCTCGTGAAGTTACGTTGACTTTCGGCATGTCCGGGACAGGTGCATCAGGTAATGGGGTCCATCCCCACTTACCGCTTACAAGAGAAACCGAAGTGACTGGTAAGGTGCTGCGCTCGGACAAGGCTTTGCCACTCCAGTCGGTAAGCGTAACGGCTATAACCTGTTCAATATGTTGAAGCTTGCCGGTATTACGCAGGGCTGAAAGCAGGTTAATAAAGGTATTACCGGTGGTTGCCTCGTCATCAATCAAAACCAGCGTTCGTGCGTTGGTAACACGACGTCTTTTCTCTTCATCATCTGGCAGATAGATCAGATGATCGGTGGCGTGGCTGTGTTCTTCCTTGAACTCGCAAAGCAACGTGCCATCAACCGGGTGACGGGTAGAGGTCAGATAGACAGATTCAGGATGCTGGTGGCGCACTTCATCAAATACACCGGCCCCAAGCCCAACGGCGGTTTCAGCCATACCGATAAACAGTACGGGTCCTGTCAGTGTCGAGGGGAACTGGCTGGCAAGCTGTCTGTAGGCCTGCCGCATGACTGAGGGTGGCACGGGAATGTGCCTGCCGAGTACTTTGCTGACAAACAGAAAGGCGCGTTTCGGGTTACGTCTTTCAGCGATGTCAAACAGGTCATCGAGCGAAACTTCACCCTGGTCGCGGGTTACCTGAATCGTACCGCATGAGAGGGTACGGCGATAAATCATATCTTCGAGGATATCAGACATAAATACGCCTTAATTCAGAAGGTTAGAGAGTGATTCCGGGTATGCAATTACATCCGTAATGGATCTCACCGCAACCGGAGAAAAGGTGTTTTTAGCGCTCTGGCGCACCATATCTTCAGACATCAGACCGAGCTTAAAGGCAGCAAATAACCCAGGAAGGTTCACCCCGCTGTGAAGGGTATAACCCACCCCCCCTGACGGACGCATGTTGGTTTCAAGCAGCACCGGGTTGCCATTCACATCGTTTCGCGTCTGAACATTCACCAGCCCGTCGGCCTTCATAACCCTGGCGCAGTCACACGCCAGTTCCCAGGCGCTTCCTTCGTTTACCAGATACTGGATAACCCCTTCCTTACGGCGTCCCACGGCTGCGAGTATTTCGCCCTTATCCGCGAGGATATCGACGGAAAATTCCGGGCCTGGCAGGTACGGCATCAAAACAAGGGGTTTAAACGACTCAGCAGCTGATGCTGCTGCAATATACTGTTGCGGACTGACCAGACGATGTTCGGGATGATTAAAGACGGCCATAGGCGAAGCACTGTCATCAAAGCGCCAGAATCCCATGCCATAGATACCCGTCACCGGCTTCACGCATACCGGGCTGTCAGTGAACGGCGGGGCCGCGAGGTGTGTTTTTAATTCTGCCAGCGTATTCACCCGCCAGGATGGTACGACCGGGAGACCCTTTTGCTCCATAAACTGAGCAAAAGTAACTTTTTCGTCAGCCAGAGTTAACCAGTCGACGCCCGTTGCACCGGTAGTAAGGGTGGCACCGGTCGATTCAATGGCTGAACGGTGTTCTTCAAACCACTGGCTGTTACGGCCAGTATGAATATGGTGGATGCCGTAGGACTGAATGGTTTCCTGGATAAACTGAAGACGTTTTTGAGGATCTTCAGGTTCAGTCAAAGAATAGTCGGCAACGGAAAGGATTTCATTTCTTTCGTTACGGTGGGAGGCAAAAACGGTAATGGCAAAATTATTTTTTTTTGCAAATGATTTTACCCCCTGAATAATATCTCGCTGGGAGGATAAACCTTCCATAAACCAAATTTTCTTGTTCATTTTTTTTAATTATCCGGAACGCCATGCAAATTTATGATTGAGAAGTGAGTCTATGAGTGTCTAAGCTACATGTCAATCATAATATGATTAATAACTCCTGTGGTTATGGAGTGCGTCAGGTTTTTTGGATTCCTGATAACACATTGATATTTAAATTAAACTTAGAAAATTAACACCCTGAAAAGGATTTCTTTTTGTGTTTTTACAGAAAACTACCAAAATTTCCCTTGTCAGAGAACTTCATCATGATATGATTTTCTTCGTCAGTTACTAAATATACCTTTGATTGTCTCGGTCATTACCATTTTAAGGAATAAAACATGGTTTCATTAGTTAAGAACCAGACGGTATCACTCAGCAAAGAATCATCTGCATTAAGCCAGCTTCATTTCGGTCTCGGTTGGGATCCGGTTAAGAAAAAAGGTCTTCTTGGAGGATTGTTTGGAGGCAACGACTCAATCGATCTCGATGCTGGCTGCGTATTAATGGACAGCACCGGTAAAACAATTGACACCATCTGGTTCCGCAAACTGGAATCCACCTGCGGCGCTGTTGTGCACAGTGGCGATAACCTGACCGGTGAAGGTGACGGTGACGATGAGGTGATTAATGTCAACCTCTCCCGACTGCCTGCAAACGTTGAATACCTGGCGTTTACGGTAAACAGCTTCCGTGGTCAGTCGTTCAATGACGTCGAAAACGCGTTCTGCCGCGTTGTCGATCAAACCGGCAAAGAGCTGGCTCGCTACAAGCTGACTGAGCAGGGCTCACATACCGGGATCGTTATTTCTTCGCTGCGCCGTAATAACGGCAACTGGGACTTTACCGCCCTTGGCCATGCCTGTCGCGGCCGCACAATTGACGATATGCACTCCGATATCGTTTCAGCGGTTATTCGCTAATGAACCTGACGCCGGGGGGCAATGCCCCCGTTCCAGCCCAGGAGTTGCGGGTCCGGATCACCTCGGGCGGCCAGGTGGATGCTTCGGCGTTTCGCCTGTATGCCGACGGGAAGGTGCAGGGTGATGCGGACATGGTGTTTTATGGTCAGCCACGTAACGATGATGGTACCGTCAGCCTGGTCAGTGAAGGCCAGTACTCAACCTTTACTGTCGCGCTCAACCGGCTGAAACCTGATGTCCAGAAAATTGCGTTCACCGTGGCCTGTGACGGTGGGCAGACGGTGTCCGGTCTTCGTAATCTTTCCATCGACGTGGAGCAAGGGGCTACCGGCCTGGTTAGCGGCAGTGTCGAACTGAGCGGCCGTCAGGAAGCAGCCTTAATTCTGGGTGAATTTTACCGTCGTAATAATGACTGGAAATTCCGCTTCGTTGCGCAGGGGTTCAACGGTGGACTTAAACCGCTGGCAGAGCATTTCGGCGTAAATATTGCCGACGAACCGGCTCCCGCAGCCCCGACTCCTCCGGTTGTAACCCCTCCGCCAGTTGAGACAAAAATCAGCCTGAGCAAGGTATCGCTGACAAAAGAGAAGCCTGCAATCAGCCTGACCAAACGGGATAACTTCGGTGAAATCCGGATCAACCTGAACTGGCACCGGGGCAGCGGCAAATCAGGCTTTGCAGGCATGTTCGGCTCCAAAGGAATCGACCTGGATCTGGGGGCCTTTGTTGAGCTTCAGGACGGGTATAAATCGGTCATTCAGGCGCTCGGTAATGCATTCGGTGATTATCGCGATGAACCGTATGTTCAGCTCAAGGGCGATGACCGGACGGGTGATGTATCAGACGGCGAGTGGCTGCATATCAATGGACGTGAATGGAAGCATATCCGCGAAGTGCTGATTTACGCCTTTATTTATGAAGGTGTTCCCAGCTGGGACAAGACTGATGGTGTGGTCACCATTCATGTGCCGGATCAACCGCCCATTGAGACCCGCCTGACCGAAGGTGAAAACCGTCGCACATTGTGCGCCATTGCCAGACTCGTAAACGAAAACGGCGCAATTAAAGTCGAGCGAATTAACCAGTACTTCAAAGGCCAGGACGAAATGGACCGGGCATTTGGCTGGGGATTTCGCTGGAGCGCCGGTTCTAAATAACACAGCAACAAAGGAAACAGGTATGAGCTTTTTCGACAAAGTTAAAGGTGCCATTAACTCAGGCCGTGACGAACTGACCCGCCAGGTTGGCCGTTTCAAAAACAAAAAATTCATGCAGGGCACCGTTGCTGTATGTGCCCGTATTGCCGTATCGAGTGACGGCGTAAGTTCGGAAGAAAAGCAGAAAATGATGGGCTTTCTGCGCTCTTCAGAAGAGCTGAAGGTCTTCGATACCAATGAGGTGATTGAGTTCTTCAATAAACTGGTTTCAAGCTTCGATTTCGATGTTGAAATCGGCAAGGGCGAAACCATGAAATACATCCTGGCGCTGAAAGATCAGCCTGAGGCCGCTCAGCTGGCCTTACGTGTTGGTATTGCCGTTGCGAAAAGTGACGGTAACTTCGATCAGGACGAGAAACTGGCCTCCCGCGAGATCGCTATCGCGTTGGGCTTCGACCCGGCTGAATTTGGCCTCTGATCCACATCCCTAAGGGTAAAATATGGTTTCCACACACATCGGCTTCCCGACTGAAACGGTCATTGTTTTTATTGCGCTTTCAGTCGGTGCCATCTTTATTGACCTGTTTATGCACCGTGATGACAAGCCTATTTCGCTGAAGAGTGCGGCGCTCTGGTCCGTATTCTGGGTTGTGGTTGCGATGGCATTTGCCGGTTTCCTCTATATCCACCACGGTGCTGAGGTTGCCAGTCTGTTTGTCACGGGTTATGCGCTGGAGAAAGTGCTGTCGGTCGATAACCTGTTCGTCATGATGGCCATCTTCTCCTGGTTCGCCGTTCCGGATCGTTATCGCCACCGTGTTCTCTACTGGGGGATCATTGGTGCCATTGTCTTCAGGGGCATCTTTGTCGCCATCGGTACGAGCCTGCTGAGTCTGGGGCCGTATGTTGAAGTTGTCTTCGCTATTATCGTTGCCTGGACAGCGGTCATGATGCTTAAAAGCGGTGATGACGATGATGAAATTGAGGATTACTCCCAGCATCTGGCTTACCGCATGGTTAAACGCTTCTTCCCTATCTGGCCGAAGCTCAGAGGGCATGCCTTCCTGCTTAACCAGAAGGAAGTGGATGCTGAACTGGCGAAACCAGAAAACAGCGATGTCACCATTGGCCGTGGTAAAAAAGCGGCGCTGTATGCGACCCCGCTGTTCCTGTGTGTGGCTGTGGTTGAACTCTCGGACGTAATGTTCGCGTTTGACTCGGTACCGGCAATCATTGCCGTCAGTCGTGAACCGCTTATCGTCTATAGTGCCATGATGTTTGCTATCCTGGGCCTGCGTACTCTGTACTTTGTCCTTGAGGCACTGAAACAGTACCTGGTTCATCTGGAGAAGGCCGTTATCGTGCTGCTGTTCTTCATCGCGGCAAAACTCGGCCTGAATGCGACCGATCACATCTGGCATCATGGTTACAGCATCGCGGCAACAACCAGCCTGTATGTTGTACTGGGTGTACTGGCGCTGGGCATTCTCGCAAGCGTCATGTTCCCGGGCAAACCTGAATCTGAGGAAAAGGGGAGTTAATCCCCTTAAGTGTTAACCTGAACAATTACTAATCGAAGAGGTTATTTTATGAGTGTTTCTCTTTCCAAAGGCGGGAACGTCTCCCTAAGTAAAGCAGCTCCGTCAATGAAAAACGTCCTGGTGGGCCTTGGCTGGGATGCGCGTTCAACAGACGGTCAGGACTTTGACCTGGATGCTTCAGCATTCCTGCTGGCCTCAAACGGCAAAGTGCGCGGCGATTCAGATTTCATCTTCTATAACAACCTGACGTCATCCGACGGTTCCGTAACGCACACCGGCGATAACCGCACCGGTGAGGGCGATGGTGATGATGAATCGCTGAAAATTAAACTGGACGCCGTCCCGTCTGAAGTTGACAAGATCATCTTCGTTGTGACCATCCACGATGCTCAGGCTCGTCGCCAGAGCTTTGGTCAGGTATCCGGTGCGTTTATTCGTCTGGTTAATGACGATAACCAGACTGAAGTTGCTCGCTACGATCTGACCGAAGATGCGTCCACTGAGACTGCCATGCTGTTCGGCGAGCTGTATCGCCACAATGGTGAGTGGAAATTCCGCGCAGTAGGTCAGGGTTATGCTGGTGGTCTGGCATCTGTATGTGCTCAGTACGGCATTAACGCGTCCTGATCAAAAAGTAACTTTTCTACCCGGGGCTGTTAATGCAGCCCTCATTCAACTGTTTGCAGGAGCTAAAAATGGCAGTTTCTCTCGTAAAAGGCGGCAATGTATCTCTGACCAAAGAAGCACCAACCATGAATGTTGCTATGGTTGGCCTAGGCTGGGATGCCCGTGTAACCGATGGTCAGGGTTTTGACCTGGACGCTTCCGTGTTCGCAGTAGGCGAAGACGGTAAAGTGTTGTCAGATGCGCATTTCATTTTCTTCAATAACAAAACCAGCCCTGATGGCGCGGTAGAGCACCAGGGCGACAACCGTACCGGTGAAGGCGACGGCGACGATGAGCAGGTCAAAATCGATCTGACCAAAGTCTCAGCAGATATCAAAAAACTGGTGTTTGCCGTTACCATCTATGATGCAGAAGCGCGTAAACAAAACTTCGGCATGGTGAGCAACAGCTTCATGCGCGTTTACAACAACGACAACGGCACGGAAATTGCCCGTTTCGATCTGTCTGAAGATGCCTCAACCGAAACCGCTATGGTCTTCGGTGAACTGTATCGTCATGGCGCTGAGTGGAAGTTTAAAGCTGTCGGTCAGGGCTTTGCCGGTGGCCTGGCGGCTCTTGCCTCCCAGCACGGCGTTAACATCTAAAATAACGCTGAATCATACCCCGGCAATGCCGGGGTTTTTTTTGGTTGCGATCCGCTATCAGGAGGGGGGGGGCAGAAAGGGTTCGGGAATCTCAGAAAGCAGAGAGATGTTAATTCTGACGTGAGCCTTTTAAAGGCAGGAAACGGATTTTTCTCTGGTTGCTGGTTAAAGCCTGTATTCCGTGCCTTATATCAACAGCATGCCCCTCTGATATATGTTACGTTTGCGACTTATGAAGGCACGGGTTCTGGAAGATAAAATACCCGACCAATGGAAATTCCAATTCAACAGGTATAGAAACTTCAACGTGATGAAATATGGTGTCACACCATATATACGCCTCACCAGAAATCCAGCGTCCTGAACTAAGCCAGGGGAACCTATATAAACGCTGCGCTTTAAAATAATCAAAAATCAGGAGAGTTAATGTGAATCTACAATCCGGACAAAACATACCACTTCAGCAATCTGCGATCAGGCTGAATCTTCAGTACCCTACCAAATCCGGCTTTAAAGGCGAACCCGATACCTGCCTGTTCCTGCTTAATGCTCAGGGAAAGGTCAGCGGCGATTCTGACTTTATCTTTTACAATAATCTGTCTTCTCCTGAAGGGGCAGTAAAGCTCGTTACCGGTTCTCAGCAGTCCAGCATTGAGATAGCACTGGATCGTGTTCCTGCGAACATCAGTAAAATTGCAATCACAGTTGTCATTGATGGTGAAGATACCATCAGTGGGCTCAGTTCGTTGAGCATGCAGGCTCAAGGAATCGCTGAGTTCCAGGCTGAGACTCAGGGCCGCAGTGAGAAAGCAATTATCCTGGGTGAAGTATATCGGCACAATGGCGCCTGGAAGCTTCGTGCGCTCGGGCAGGGTTTCAACGGTGGTCTTGAGCCTCTGGCCATTAGCTATGGCGTTGATGTCGCACAGCCAGCTCCGCAGCCAGCAAAGCCTGCTCGTATCAGTCTGGAAAAGAAACTGGAAACCAGATCTCCGCGCCTTGTAAGCCTCGCTAAAAAAGCCTCGGTCAGTCTTACTAAAAATAAACTGGACACCCTTGAGGCAGCGGTTGCATTTGTACTTGACGCATCCGGCTCAATGAGTGGCCAGTTCAGTAAGGGTAACGTTCAGTCTGTGCTGGACCGCATCGCCGTTCTTGCCGCCCAGTTCGACGACGACGGTGAAATGGATGTCTGGGGATTTGGAGAGAAGCATAAGAAGTATCCAAACGTCACACTGGACAACCTGGACACATATATTCAGTCCATTCGCGGGGCTGGAAAGCGTTCAGCCTGGGAGAACCTGCCGGGCCTCGGAGGGACAAACAACGAGCCTCCTGTGATGGAAGAAATAGTCGACTACTTTAAGGACTCGAAAATCCCGGTGTATGTTGTATTTATTACCGATGGCGGGATCAGCAAGACCCGGGCGATTAAAGATGCAATCCGGCGTTCTGCCAACTACCCCATCTTCTGGAAGTTTGTCGGCCTGGGTGGTTCAAGCTACGGTATCCTCAAAAATCTGGATGACTTTACTGACCGCCGGGTTGATAACACCCACTTCTTTGCCATGGATGATTTCGGTTCGATTAGCGATGAAAAGTTATATGATAATCTACTGGAAGAATTCAGACCGTGGATCGATGAAACAAAAAGGTTAGGCATCCTTTAATACGCACAGTTTGAGCTTGGTTGAATGAGCTCTACAGCAGCTTAATACTGTAGAGCCTTTGTTCATTGGAAATCGTACAGGGAGGCGCATATGGACCGCATCAAGTACCTGAAATGGATAGCTGAAGAATCACCAAGTACGGCTCAGCAGCTGGTGGCCTGGTTAAACAGAGCAAGGCACTATACGCCCGACATGAAAGAGCATCAGGCAGGTGTACAGATTCAAGAAAAGGGGATTGTTGTAGGGCTTAGACAAAGTACTAATCGTTATCATGGAGATTGTCTGACCATACATGTGGTACGGCTTCCGGAAGAAATACAAAACAAGGGATGGTTTAAGTCTTTTCTGAAGCTTTGCTGTGAATCGAATCCCTGGTGCGATGTTGTAATAGAAGACGTGAAAAACCCATATTTATTAAGCTTTTGTAAGAAACTAAACTTTACTGTATTAGATGAATTTTACCCGAATACTTACATAGTAAACACAGATGCCATTATGAGTTTACCTATCCCACCCTTAGGGAGATACGAAACCTATCTTTATTAAACCTGCGAACCTTTACCGGTTGCGTGGGGAGCGGATGGACTTCGGCTAAAGAAAAATCACATCGTCTATTTTGACCAGAAAAAGCTAATCTGCTTGATGTAATGCAGAAACGCATTACATTAATATCTTCTCCCAACAATCACCTGAACAATTCCCTGATTGCTTTTCACCTCATACCAGTGCTGGCTCATAGTTAGTCCTTAAGCAAATTTGTTATCGGAATAAAGAACGAAGCCAGCCTCATCGAGGCGCATAACCTTCTTCCCTTAACGCCTGTTGTAATTTTTCAATTGCGCTTTTCATTACCCAGGCTTCTTCGTCACTCACAGCACAGCCACGAAGATCGCTCCAGCTCAGACGTTTAACTAATTGAGCAAGGGCCATAGTTTCATTCTCATCAAGCTGCAAACTCAGTGTCTCAATACCTTCCACTATCTAACCTCCCTTATACTGAAAAATGGCGCTTTATTTCTGACCAGATGCCGAAGCCTTGAATGCGGCCGGAACTGCCGTTGTTTCTACTTTACAGAAATGGAATTAAAAAGTGGTGGTGCTGGGCACGTTTCTTTTCCAGTCGGGGTTTAAGCCAGAGCCGAAACTCATTCAACTTCTCAGCAGCCAAAACCGCTTCAACGGGGAAAACTTTATATTTACCCTGCTGCTGAGGTTCACCCAACCATCGCCTGATGGCTCCGTCAGTCCATAAACGAGTCTCTTTGAGCCTGGTTACAGTGACCCATTTCCTGGACCATTCATCAAATTGTCGCTGGCGATCCCGATAACGTTGTTCTTCCTGCTGACGAAGCCAGTCACGATCAACAGCGAATTTTCGGTATCCAACAAAGAGCCCTTGTACTTTGGCCATGACAACATTCCGGTTTGCTTAGAACTGTTCAGACAGACATGTCAGGGATAAAGCTGAAGAAAAAGGTACAACGAAGAATAACCAAGACATAGGCCTGCCGGGTAAGTGGTGCGGTGCACAGGACTGTCGGAAAGTACGCTCAGAGAGGGTCGTTTAAGCATGATGCACCACCGCCAGCCAGCCTTAATAATGGTAATGTACCACTGGGTTACCAGACAGACCAGTAACGCATCAAACATAAAACTGTTTTTTAAAAAACGTCAGGAACGTAGCCTGACCTTTTAACCAGTGGTGTAAAAAACATACAGATTGCTCTGAGGTATGAGGTTCAGCAACTAGCCTTGTCGACGCAGAAACATTAAGTAATCAATAGCAGCTATCGCAAACAATGGTGAAAACCACCACGTGCTTTTCAACAAGCCAAGCGGCAGAAAGAGTACAGTTGCCATCGAATAAACAAAAACACGAACCATACCATCTGTAATAAACATAGGCTATTTGCAATCTGAGGTTGGATTGTAGATTTTAGTTAGAAATGGATCAAAGTCCGTTTTGTGCAAAACTTGGTTGACAACCCTCTTTTGGAAGATGTGCCGTTTCGTGCAAAAGTTGGTTGGAGGCCAAGATGGCAGAGTTCGTAGGTTCGGCTGCTTCGCAAGCTGATTTCATTTGGAAGAACGCGGAAGACCTGTGGGGGGGGATTTCAAGCATACCGACTTCGGCAAGATCATTTTGCCGTTTACTCTGCTGCGTCGATTGGAGTGCGCACTGGAGTCTACACGGGAAGCATCGCTCGATAGCCAACCAGCCACGATTGAGTTCTTAGAAGCAGAGTTCAGTGTTGATTTCGATGCGCTGCTATCTTGACCGCCAATCAGACCCGCATGGTTCAGGTTTGTGTATGAGAGTCCCCAAATGGCTGTAGTTCTAACCAAAGCCTTGATTGAAGCCGGCCGCGCCGGAAATAGTGGGTACAGAAAAGGCAGTTGCTTGCGCTGGGCGTAAGTTACCCGCCGAAAAGCGGCTGGATCGAACGACTGATCGGCACTGAGGTATCTGACGAGCAGTACGAACGCTTTCTGGGGCACAGCACGAGCAAGCAGGCTGAACAGATCCTACGCGGAGAGCAGCCAGCCAAGGGGCTTCAGTATGCAAAGCGAGCGAAGAAGCTCGCTTCTGAAAGAAAAGCCACAATTGATCTGGATAACGAGCACCTGTCTGAAATCGAAAAGTATCGGTAGCCCTAGACTTTTAGCCGCTGAAGATCTCTTAGATACCATTGGTGAAACTTGCTGAAGTCAGCCTTCTGTTTCTCTACCGTGCTGTTATAGATCGCATCACTGGTAACCGCACAAGCAGTCCAGCCAGCCTCATAGACGAAGCGAGTAGCTATCGGTGACTTCTTCGGGGTGCTATCCCAGCGGTTTTTGAGCCACCGCGCAAGCCCTTCATCAAGAGGGACCACCAGATTTAGCTGCTGTTTTGTGCGAGTGATACCGACATAAAACAGCCGACGTTCCTCCTCGATTTCCTCTTCGGCCGGAGGGGTGTTCATCGATGTGCGAACGCTGTAAACATCATCGGGTTTGCCGCCAGGAAATTCCTGCTCATTCAGCCCGATCAGTATTACGTTATCCCACTCCAGCCCCTTGGAACCATGCAGTGTGGAAAGGATGAAGGGATCGCAGTCAGTAGCAGCCTCGCCTGGATTCAAGATAAGGTTTAAAAACGTGCGGGAATCGATCTTACTGGAGTCAAGTAGCTCCCCGATCCTCACGACCCCTCGTTGCTGGTCGTTCGATCCAGTGCGAGTTACACCCTCAGAGCCAACACTATCAATGAAACCCTCCATACTCAGGCGTCGTAACACATCGATAGCAGGCGTTTCCTCTCCGTCTTTCTGGCAGATAGTGGCGAGCCTGCCCAGCCGATCTTTTTGGTATTGTGCGCCCTCGAATAACTGACCTAGAGCAGACCATAGGTCGGCGTGCGGAGCCATCAATCCACTGAGCGCCGCTTTGAATTGCCCTTTCTGCCATCTAAAACCAGCCTCCTTCAGAAAGCCGTAAACAATCGCTTGTTTGTTGGGATGGTTTTCCAGTAGCCGCAGATCGCCGTACACAGACAGCAAGACGCCAACTACCAGTATCCCGATTTCGGTGCGGGTGTGTAATGCGCTTGAACCATTGAGGTAGCGATAAGGTAGCCCACACAGGCGTAAAGCAATTTCCGCCTCAGCAAGGTTCGCCTTAGTGCGGGACAATATGGCTTGTGTTCCACTGCTCACCGAGAGGTTTGATAGCACCTTGGATAGGCAGTTATCAAAGTGCAATCTGACCTCTGTTTTGGGGGTGCTAGGATGACTGACACAAAGCTTGGTCAGCTTTGTAGAGTTGCGCCGAATTACCGAGTTAGCCATCAAGGAAAGCTCATGGCCAAATCTGAACGTGCATGACAGTTGAAACACCTTCGTATTCGGGTAGTGCCTTTCAAACAGTCCGCCGATAAAGTCTGGTCGAGCACCACGCCACTCATAAATACACTGGTTAACATCACCAACAGCCATAACCGACGTATCCGACTTAGATAGCAAGCGGGTCATGTCATGCTGTATCAGGTTAACGTCCTGATATTCATCAACAATGATGTGCTTGAAGTGGGCACCAAGGCTGCTGTCATTACGCAACAGTGCGACAGCCTCAATCAAACAGTCATCAAAGGTTCGCAGACTGTTTTCCTCCAGCAGCTCACAATAGCGGCCATAGGCGTGAATAAACTCCCGTTTGATGTTGCTGAACGTTGGATCATTGGCAGCATCAACAGGAGTTACGGCCGCCGCCCGGCAGCGAGCAATAAACAGCTCGAAGTTTTCAATTTCATTGGGGTCAATATAATTCGCCTCATGGTCAAAGCCATAGCGGTAGGCTTGCTTTACCAGTTGCTCATAGCGGTAGTCGCTTGGAGTAATGAGGTCTTTCTTCTTGATTATCTGTTGGCGTTCTCCGTAACCAACAATCTTTAAGGCCAAGCTGTGGAACGTGCGGATTTCTGGAATCACGCTCGACATCAGTGCCGTCTTCAAGTTCTCCGTGAAGCTCACCTGCGCCGACTTGTTGTACATCAGGATCAGAATGGAGCGAGGATCAGTTCCCGTCTTGACCAGCCGCTCAACGCGCTTTACAAGTGTGGTTGTTTTCCCGCTACCAGGTACGGCTTTTACCAACGCATGTCCGGTGTCATGGCTGACAATACTTTTCTGCTCCCAAGTCAGTCTTTTGGTCATGCCTTAACCTTGTAATTGGCGCACTGACGGGCCTCGGTGTAGGGAACGATCTTTGCCTTACTGTGACATTGCAGATAGCCATCCTCCCATCGGCCTGCTTGCTCGCACATAATGCAGTTGGGAAATAGTGAATGAGGATCGGCGTGACGGATAAAAGCTCGTAAGTTATCAGCCAGCTCAGCGGCCCCTAACGATCTAGGCCATGTGTTCACGTCAGAATTGATTGTTAAATCCACTTCAGCGAGCGGCATCGTTTGTTCGTTGAGTCGGCCGGAACCACTTAAACTCCAGACAGACATATCCACGTTACCTACTGAGCAGACGCCGCTACAGGTGTCCACAGATTGAAACGGGGGAAGCCAGTTGAATACTCTCAGGATCTTCTCCTTGATCGAGTAGGCCCCGGTAAGCAACATCTGAATATCAGAGGCAGATTGGACCTTAAACTCAAGAATCGGGATACCGGCTTCGATCTTGTCTTGAGAGCAGGGGTGTGTGACACAAATCTCTACGTAGCAACGCCTTTCGCCAGTCGTATCATACAACATCACGTCTGGTCGCAGCCCTGTGACCTTATCGTGTTTTTCCAGCTCTGCCTGATCGAAAAATTGAGTCAAGTTGTAGCGTGCAGGCACGGATTTTACGCACTGACGTGCTTCGTCTCTAACCAAGGCTAAACGAGAACCATTACAGGCAACCCGGCGCTCCAGCTCAAGGCTAATAGGCATTTCACGGCTGAGAGCTTGTTGGTAGCGATAGAAGAATGCTTCTTTGCCGCACTTGTGAAGATAGGTTTCAAGGGCACAGCATTCTTCCGAATGGCGAAAGTGCTTAGCGTTGAACTCGCCCATTACCGGGGTCAGGGGGCTCTTACAACCTGGGCAGGTGTAAGTATGTGAGCGCAGGGCAGCGCCAATGTGCGTGAGGGTGCCCTCGCCGTCTAGCGCGTAAGCGTATTGTATTGAGCTGGATTGAGTTGTCATGACTGCGTATCCTCCCAAAAAAATCCAGCTAAGAACAGACCTTACGGCAGGCAAATGGTAAGTAGTGCTTCTTGAAGCAGTCGAGTGTACAGCGGCTCAGTGAAAAAGCTAATCGCCCGCTCAACAACCTAGTGATACTGGTGCAGATTCGACAATGAGTTAATGCCCGGAGAGCATCTGCAAGACTTCTAGCTGGAAGGCATTCCAACCAGCCCTCGCTTCTGAAAAGCCGTCAGGAAACGGTAAAATCCAACCAAGTGAGCAACTTCACTTGATCAAAGATCTAAGGCTAGAATGATGGAATTCCAACCTTAGTTTGCAAATAGCCTAAACATATAACTTCCTCTGAGGATTTAAAAGAATTCTCAGATGTCTTGAAAGCTACTTTTTAAACTTTCTCATTCTGAGAAGCATATTTAATTTTGCTGCGTCTGCTCGTGCTGCTGCTACAGAAAGGGCTTTATGCAGTGAAACTACCACGACAAACAAACAGAACATCGACCAGAATCCATCCATTTCGTTTACCTAATCGTTGAGGTTTTTATTCGGGATATCTGGCTAAATAGGACTACACAGATACCCAGTTAAACCCCCCGCTTACATAACACTCCGGTTCCTCACCAGACGTTTTATTCTATCGCGGTCTGTGGTTATCAGAAGCTGCATAAACCGGTTATTTAGTCCGTTACGCGAAAATTATTGAGGATCCGGGCTGTTAAACTGTTCTTCCTCTTTCGCTTCCGGAGAAAAGGGGAGGTGTCACCCTGCGGCCGGGTAGTGAAAGGGATTTGACGTAATTCAGGCGAAGGGCGAACAAGACCGCAAAGGACGCCCGGGCGACCGGATACCTGCCGGGTTGTGCGAAGTAAAAACCGGAAGCAGTGATAACACAAACAGGCCCCTACAGCGTAAGGATTGTGATGGACGATAAAGAGCAATTTACGAATCTTGTGGCAAAGCATGCCTCCGGACTCACCGAAGAGCAGCTGGCCGGTTACGATGCCTGTTCCCTGGATGGTGAATGCGTCACGCCTTCATACGAGGTTTTCCGGGGGTATCGTACCCGCCATACCCTGGATGAATTTCTGGAGATGGCCATATCGCTGAATGCCATCCACCCGGATGAATATTTAACGGATATGCTGCTTAAGCCTCATGAGGTGATCGGCGCTCTGGCCGATGAAGGCGACCAGCTGAACAACGCCACCCCGGTTTATTTCTTCCCGGATACCGGCGTCTATGCAGCGGCCGTCAGTGAAACCCGGGTGCTCGATGCCTGGCTTTGCTGGCCATGCTACCCGGCGAACTGGTAACGCGGCCGTTGGAATTGCACCGGCAGGATACGAATTTAACCGACCCCGTGGCGGGAAGGTTATCACAATTGCATGTCCTCATCCCTCAAGCCCCCTGCCAGGCCCTAACGTGCTGTCAGGCTTCGCCTGATTCCCGATCTGCGCCGGTACTTCAGCCGATAACTTTTTGTTTTCTTTTTATTTTCTCCCCATTTCCTCAAAGTTCGCGGGCGGCGTGGACAGGGCACCATTGCCGCATGTGGGGTCTTAATAAGGGCAGGGTGGTCAGGTTTGCTCGATGCCGGGGGTAGGCCCTACCCTTTATGGGATGAGGACATGCAATTCACTAAATTAATCGACAGCACCGGTGGTGACTTATCTGTAACGGGTCAGTTTTGATACGGGGAATGTTTCAGGGTTAAGATCTGGAATCATAAAAATATACGCTCCCGTTCAGGACATACGACTTGAAATGGATAATGCCATTAAAGGAATTCCAGCCTTTCGTCGATAACAGTTTCTGACCATCGCCATAACCATGTCATGGAGGAGACTAACCGTGTTTCAGAGGTGAGCTGGTGCCTGGCAAAACATACAAACTCAAATATCAGGAAGCGAGTTTAGTTGTTTATAACATGCAGCCGTGTAACTGATTAGGTACCGGCAAAAGGAGGAAATAATGTTTGAAAACTACGTTTGTAAAATCTATGTAAGCAATGATCCTCATTTTAGTAGCCATCTCGAAGCAACTGCGTTTGGTTTCGATAATGGTCAGCAGCAAAAGATTCTCACCGCAGCCCATGTTGTTACCAATGCTCTTGGAAAAATTTATCCCGTCAGCAATACACTTAAACTTTACGTCAAATTTCTTAACCATCAAGGACTGGTGAACGAAGAGCCTGTTCTAGTCGATTTCATTCTCAATGAGGCTAATGACAGGGCAGACTTTAAAGACGGCATTCCGTTTGTTGACAGTGCAGAAATCGTATTACCAGCTGGAATACAACAGCCTGTAAGTAGTTACTTTAAGGTCCTGGCTCCCGCAGCTGGCATGGGTACATTGGGTGTCGGATATCCAATGAATGAGACAACAATTTCGACATTCCCTGGTGAAGTTTCAGGCATTTGGCCTTTAAATTGCTCAAATCATTCTCCCCAACATCTCACAACTCGCTTTGTAATAGCACATTTCAACACCGATGGTTGCTCTGGTGGACCCTATGTCGTCTCCGAGAATGACGAGCATTTTGTCATTGGAAGTCTGGTTGGAATAATGTCTGGAACCTGCCCAGATTCAAATCCACACATGTCTGTTCAGTCCGCTACTGATTTTTAGCAAAGTCAGTTCCAAAATGACGCTGGCACGATAGTTATTTTGGGTCTGCCCGATATGGCGTCTGCCCTTACTAACAGCAACAGCATTGAAACTGACAAACATGAACTCGAAAGTGCCACAATAGTAAGTCATGATTTCTTCATCACTTTTATGGTGCTCTTTTTCACCTATCACACAGCAAGTTATGAATACGAGGCCTGTAATGGACGCTACCGAAACTGAAGAGCTCGAAAAAATTCGCAAGAAGGCAATGGATGAAGTTACAAGTGCTCTTCAGGCGCTTGAAAATAAGTTCCCGGGTATTACTGAGGGCGCAGCAGCTTTGGCGGGGTCAGGCGTAGGCGCAGCGGCTTCCTTCGGTGCTCTCTATACGCTTGGTACAACGGGAGTGTCAGCAGCAGGCATAACCTCCGGGCTCGCTACAGCAGGGTCTATCGTCGGTGGCGGTATGGTTGCAGGCATTGCGGTATTGGCCGCACCTGTAGCTGTGTTAGGGATTGGCGGGTACGCGATAGTGAAACACAAAAAAAATGCGAAACTGACAGCCGCCCTTAGTCAGGCCATCCAAAAGCTCTACGAAGTTCAGGAAAGGTTGATGTCGAATGCGGAATATTTTAAGGCAGAAATTGCTGGCATCAAGGCAACAATCGACATGCTTACTAAGAAAGCTCCAAAAGGTAGCCTGGTCGCGGTGAGGTAAACACATGAGTCAGTCTCCTTATGATGATGAGTTCAGGGCCATCCGTTATATTCAGCTCCGTGGTCAGGATATCGCGAACGCTCACGAGACAATTAACAGTGATATAGAGAGCCTTAAGGCACAGTTGACCGGGCTAATCAGCGGCACTGAACTTGATGAAGCGGAGCATCTGGCGCTTAAAGAACATCATCTGCGAGAAATGACCCCTTCAGATACTGCCATGCATTCTACTGGTCTCAAGACTATATATAGCGAGGCTAACCAGCGTGTATGCGGTGATATTGGACTGGCCACAATACTCTCCACGGATGACTTGGCTGTTGTAGATGCCCGGATCCAGAATCATATTAAAGAATTTAATGATCGCTACGCACTCGACGCCTGGGATTATGCTATTGCCTGCGGATGCGGGCTCATAGCATCCATGCTGGATTTACTTTGCGTCAGAGCCCCGCCAAAACCTACGGTGAGCTTTACGGCAGAAGTGGATGGTATTTTCAATAAACAGGTGCAGAAAGCCTTCAATGCCATTTTGCCGGAGGACCTGAGTACAAAACTCTCAGATTTGTTCCCTATAGGGGCACCAGACAGTTCGATCAGCAGCGATTTAGTGGGTGCGGCCGGTGGCGTTTTGTCTCCCACAAATCACCGCTTAAGAGCTTTGTCACACGATCCCGTACTGGGCATTATTTTCGGTATAAAGGATATGCTGAACGGGACCTGTACGGTGGTTCAGAATGGACAGATCGTGGTTTATCCTTCCAGTAAAGGCGTTACAGACGAAACCAATATTTTCAGGCTCATCGCCAGAATGTTTGGACACCTGGCATCGGATGTTAATGCCCCCTCAGCAAAAGGAAACCGTGGCATGGGGTTACCGGCTCCTTTTATGGGGCTACTTCGTATGCTTGAGGGGATCCCTGTGGGGAGTTCTAACTTCGGCAAACAAATAGAGTACATGTATGTCAACGGGTATGACTTTCGTCAGTTTATCGTGACAAGTATTCCGATGAGCATAATGGAAGTTTTGATGCGGGTTTTCTATGTGGCGAAACAGGTATCGCTGGGAAAAGGAGCTTTTGGGGAGACCTTACTGGATACCATGCCGTTGCGGCTAAATCCACGCTTCCGGATGATGCTTGCCCTGGGTTATGGAACTTCCAGTGCTGTTAACGCAGGTAAAATGTATATCACCGGCAATATTCTCAATGCGAATTACGCCTCCTGGATGGGGTTGGCCTGGAATGGTTTTCACTCACTCAAGTGGTCCCTTTATCAGCGACACTTAAAGCTTTGGGCCGGTATTGAAAAGGCAGAACTGGAACGGCTTCAGAACAATATAGACAGCATCGAGGCATTGACCATCATAGCAGGAAACTTGCCAGTCAAGTAACATTCACCGGAGCACCTCCGGAACCCCATAGCCCACCAGCTGCTAAAAATGTCTGCCTTTGCTTTTAATACTCTCTCTGCCTCCTCCCCGAGGCAGAGAGTAGCTCGTAGTTATTTATACAGCTCACAACAGGGCCATAAGATACTCCGCTTCTCGTTTACCGATGATCCTGATCTGTCAGCTCTCTTACCGGATGCTGTACGAGCGTAACGGCTTATTATTGATAGTTCTCTCATATCAAACCTCATAAAGATTTATGCTGCCACTTAGTAACAGCCTAAAGGTTGTACTCTCTATTTAACAGCTTTTAGGCTGTTAATTTGATATTACAGCTTTTAGGGTGTATGTTTAGAAAACAGCGTACAAGGTGTATCAGAGGAACTACTGAGGCCAGCTTATGATCAATAATGATTACCCGTTAAACACGCTCAACCAGTTGCGTCCCTTGCTCATTGGTTTTCGCAAGGCGAATGGCCTGACGCAAAAAGACCTGTCCGAAAGGTTAGGGGTCACTCAACAGACATACTCACGTCTGGAAGCCAACCCTGCCAGTGCGAGCATTGAACGGCTATTCAAGGTGTTTTCTATCCTGGGCGTAAAAATCAGCTTCTCCTCGACAACCGCCTCTTCAGAGGGGAAGCAGACGGAAGAAATGCTTAAATCAAACTCACCTGCACGACAGGAGAAATGGTAACGATATGAGCCGGAAACAGCAGCGTCTGGCAATCTGGATGAACGGAATCAAAGTCGGATACTGGGAAAAAAGTAAAGGGGTAGACAGCTTACAATACCTTCCTGACTGGAGTGCAGACGAACAGGGAAGGCCGCTGTCATTGTCCCTTCCTTTTACTCCCGGGAACCAGGTCTGGCGTGGAAATGTGGTACGTGACTATTTTGATAATTTACTCCCGGACAGCGAAGGCATACGCAGACGTCTGGCAATGCGTTACAAGGCCGATAGCCTGGAGCCTTTTGATCTTCTGACGGAGCTGGGAAAAGACTGCGTGGGCGCGATACAGCTGCTTCATGACGGAGATGAACCCACAGATTTATATTCCGTGAAGTATCACCCGCTTACTGAATCAGAAATTGCGGCAACTTTGCGTAATACCACGGAGACATTGCTACCGGGCAGGCCAGAAGATAACGACGACTTACGTTTATCTATTGCCGGTGCTCAGGAGAAAACAGCCCTACTGTGGCATGAAGATCGGTGGTGTATGCCGGAGGGTAATACACCAACGACGCATATATTCAAGCTACCGCTCGGACTTGTGGGGAACATGAAAGCCGACATGCGCTCGTCGGTTGAAAATGAATGGCTCTGCTCGGTACTTCTCGAACAGTACGGGCTCCCCGTGGCAAGAACGCAGATTGCTCACTTTGAAGATCAGAAAGCGCTGGTGGTAGAACGTTTTGACCGAAAATGGTCAGGAAACGGACAATGGATCATTCGTTTACCCCAGGAGGATATGTGTCAGGCCCTGGGCATTTCGCCATTACGAAAATATCAGGCGGACGGCGGGCCAGGTATATCGGAAATTATGGAAGTTCTGAGTAATTCAGACCGTGCTGAGCGTGACAAAGCGCAGTTTTTTATGACGCAGATAGTTTTCTGGATGATGGCCGCAACAGATGGCCACGCTAAAAATTTCAGTATTTCTATTGGGCCACAGGGACGTTATCACCTTACACCACTCTATGATGTGTTGTCGGCATGGCCGGTGATCGGTCATGGGAACAATCAGATATCCTGGCAGAAGTGCAAACTGGCGATGGCCGTACGTGGCAGTAGCAACTATTACCAGATATATCGAATACAACGACGCCACTGGATCAGGCATGGTGAGATAACCGGCCTGAGTAAACAGCAGACAGAGGCGATGATAGAGGAAATCATCGCCAGAACCCCGGGTGTCATTGAACGTGTTAGCGGGCTTCTTCCGGACCAGTTCCCCCAGCAGCTTGCGGAAAGTATTTTTGATGGAATGAGGCAGCAATGCAGGCGCCTGGCTGAGAAATGACAGCCGCAATTTATAGTGTGCATGTTTTCAGAATAGCTGATGTAAGCGTGAGGATTCAGTATGACTGAAGAACAAAAAAGAATAGAGCGGGCTATTGAGTTGGCTTGTCGTTACGGCGGAACCGATGAAATGCATCATCTGCAATGGGTCGTGGATCAGATGGTAAGAGAACTTGCTGGAGAACGTTATGCACAGATTGTAGCAGATGCCACCAGCGGAGAAGATGGGCCTGATACTTACAAATGGAGTGTTGGGATCGCGCCTTAGCATCTGTCAGTCTGGGGATGAAAACGTACTTAACATCCAGCGAATTCCCAGACTTCACATTAAGACTAGAGTAACGGCCGCAATCACGTGAGAGAAAAAAATGGCAATTTTAGCAATCATTGCAGTTATCGCCCTGGGTGGGTACGCCTGCGGGTTTATTAAAGCCCGTGAGCTGAGCGCTTTGCGTAAAGAAATGAAACTATACGTGGATCGCATGGAAGCGGCGGAGCTGGACTTACACGCAATCAGAAGTGTAGCGGAGCACCGGTTGCACGGTGCAGGTAAACAGTTTGCCGACCTTTACAGCCGTATCGACGGTGCAACTGTGACGCTGACACCCGAAGATCAGCTGTTACTGGCAACGATGCCATTTAATATTCAGGATGTAGAAGACATCGTAAACGAGCGCGGTCCAAAGACAATTAGCGGCCGTCCATTCTGGGAAGTTGAGCCAGGCCCGCATGACTATGAATATGGCCCGCAATATCCGTATTTCCCAGACCAGCGCTAGGAAGAGATCAAGATGAGAGAGCCAAGACCCCGCCATACCTTGCAGGTCATTCGAGTGCCTTCTCTGGAGGTTCAGGATCTGGGGCTGACCAGCTTTGATAGCTGGCTTGACGAGAACGGTTATGACAAAACGAATGCCAGAAATAACCGTACCATCTGGGCGAGAGAAGGCGGATGGCATCTGAAACGTTGCAGAAATCTGGAAACTGGCACGGACGATTTCTGGTTTATCGCTTTCGATGGTAAAGGCGGAAAGATATACCCGCTGAAAACCCAAAGAGACTACCGGGCTGCATATCGTAAGCTGGAAGCAGAAGGTTATGCACCTGCGGTCATCGAGCAAATGACCACAGGCGCAGCATATAACCTGGCCTATCCACGTTCCACCCTAAAACAAGCTGAGACGGCCACCAGCGAACCAAAGCGGAAACCTGACGTAGATGGGGTCGTCTCAGAAAACGGAATCTATGGTCACTCCCGTTTTTGCAACACCGATTTTGACGACAAGTTGGCTTGCTTGAATCTATCCGGCGTCTGAATGGGATTTTATTCCCGCGCCTTGATGAGTTCCGCGCCTGATGAACCTCCAGAAAATATACGGCTTCAATGAGCCTTTCCGTTTTACAGGTTCCTCAACAGGCCGGTGGGCCGTTAGTATCATCAATATCAGTATTCGCAAAACCAGATCAGTAATTCTTTAAACCGGTGTATTTCTGCCGTTATGCTACATAAGTTTGCTGTCGTGCCGTTAGGGCCCAGGCTATTCTGGCCAGCTTGTTTGCCAGAGCACAAGTGACGACAAAGTTGCTTTTCCGGCACAGTAAATCCCTGACCCAATCGGCCAATTTGCCAGACTGGTGTTCCAGTTTTTGTATGAATACCCTGGCACATTGAACCAACAAAGTTCGGATCTTTTTATTACCTCGCTTACTAATTCCCAGCAATGTCGTCCTACCTCCCGTGCTGTACTGCCGAGGTACAAGCCCTGTTGCCGCCGCAAAGTCACGGCTGCTGGCGTACTGCTTCCCGTCGCCAATCTCAGTTGAAATAGTACTCGCTGTCAGTGTTCCGACGCAGGGAATGCTCAGCAAGCGCTGTCCAACCTCATCTTCGTCCAACTTTCGTTTCAACTGGGATTCCAAATCTTTAATCTGCTCAACAAGATAGTGATAATGCTGTTGTAATTTCAGCAATAACTGGCTGAGGTAAAGAGGCAAACTATTATCCTCAAGAATGGTACTCAGTCGGCTAATAACGGCAGCTCCTCGGGGAACGCTAATGCCAAATTCCAGCAGAAAAGCATGCATTTGATTGGTTGTTTTTACCTTATCCTGAACCAGGGATTCACGGACACGATGCAGAGCCCGCATTGCCTGCTGAGATTCCGTTCTGGGCTGCACAAAACGCATAGACGGACGCGATGCAGCTTCACAAATAGCTTCGGCGTCGACAAAGTCGTTTTTATTGCTTTTAACGAACGGGCGGACAAATTGTGGTGATATCAGCTTTGGGGAATGCCCCAACTCTTCCAACTTGCGTGCCATAAAGTGAGAACCGCCACAGGCTTCCATTGCGATGGTTGTAGCGGGGCATGTCGCCAAAAATTCGATCAACTTTGGCCGGGTAAATTTTTTACGGTAAACAGCCTTCCCGCGACGATCCTGGCAATGAATATGGAAAGAGTTTTTACCCAGATCGATACCAATGAGCGCAATGTTTTCCATGATAGTTCTCCGAATGAAAGCCTGTCCTCAGCATAGTACCGGGAAGGAGGGAGTGACCATCTCATTAAATAAAGCACGCTAAGCCCTTACTTACCCAGATGTTTGACTGTTCGTGGCACTTTCACCATGGCAATTGCCCAACCCTTGCAAAATGCCGCACGCCTCTACAGATCGAGAGCCAGAACACTTCTCGCGCAAATCAACCAAGTGCCGTTTTAACTGCAACAGCGCGGACACACGCATTTCCACCTGTTGAATATGGGCCTCCAGCAGCGTGATGACCTCCCCACAGTCCTGCATCGGGTTGTCTCGCAGACCCAGCAATGCGCGAATCTCGCTCAACGTCATGTCGAGCGAACGGCAATGACGGATGAATTGCAAGCGCTCAATGTGCGCCTCACCGTACAACCGAAAGTTGCCACCGCTTCGCGCTGGCTTTGGCAGTAGCCCTTCCTTCTCGTAGTAGCGGATGGTCACGACCTCGCACCCAGAGCGCTTGGCGAGGTCGCCAATTCTGATTTCCATGCATCAATCTCCAATTATCACTTGACTCTATAGTGACTATAGAGATTTTAATGGAGGCTGAATAGAAGATTTTCAGGAGTTACTCATGAGCGAATGCGCTTCAAAGGGGTGTGGCTGCACGACTGAGCCGATCATCCAACCCACGGCACCGGCCCCGCTGGCAACCGGATCGGCTCAAGCGGTGTACCGCATCGAGAACATGGATTGCCCGACCGAAGAGGCGCTGATCCGAAGCAAACTGGCCGGTCTGGCGGGGGTGGCGGGTCTTGAATTCAACCTGATGCAACGTACCTTGACCGTGCGACACGAATTGCCTTCGTTGTCTCCCGTCGAGCAGGCGCTGAAGGCCATCGGCATGCAAGCTGTGCGCATGGATCAGGCGTCGGCCGAGCAGACGACCAAGCTGTCCATTGCCAAGATGGATTGCCCGACCGAAGAGACGTTGATCCGCAACAAGCTCGGCACCGTGGCCGGTGTTGCTGATCTCGATTTCAACCTGATGCAGCGCACGCTGTCGGTACGCCATGCGAACCAGGTTCTGCCAGACGTGCTCGTGGCACTGCAAGCGCTTGGATTCGAGGCGCAGGTCGTGGACACGGCAGAGGTCGCATCTCCATCCGCCGCCCCTGTGACCACGCCGACCAACTGGTGGCCGCTGGGCATCTCCTTGGTCACTGCATCGGCGGCCGAGGCGGTCTACTGGCTCCACAACGGCAATCACTGGTCGGTTGTCGTTCTGGCGCTTGTCGCGGTCTTCACGGGTGGCCTCTCCACCTACAAGAAGGGGTGGATCGCGCTCAAGAACCGTAATCTCAACATGAACGCCCTCATGTCGATTGCGGTCACGGGTGCCATGTTGATCGGCCACTGGCCCGAAGCGGCAATGGTGATGGTACTGTTCGCGCTGGCCGAGGTAATCGAAGCCAAATCGCTGGATCGCGCTCGTAACGCTATCCGTGGCCTGCTCGACCTGACCCCGGAACAGGCCACGGTACAGCAGGCTGACGGCACATGGCGCGAGGTGGGCGCCAAGCAAATCACCATCGGCGCCCGCGTCCGGGTCAAACCAGGTGAGCGCATCGCCCTTGATGGTGAGGTGCTGGAAGGCCGCTCTGCCGTCAACCAAGCCCCGATCACGGGTGAAAGCCTCCCGGTCGAAAAATCCCCCGGTGATTCGGTGTTCGCTGGCACGATCAACGAATCCGGCTCGTTCGAGTACCGCGTCACCGCCTTGGCCAACAACTCCACTTTGGCCCGGATCATTCACGCGGTAGAGGCTGCGCAAGGTAGTCGTGCGCCGACTCAGCGTTTTGTCGATCAGTTCGCCCGCTGGTACACCCCCGTTGTATTCGGCGTTGCCATCGCCGTCGCGTTGTTGCCGCCGCTGTTCATGGGTGCGGCATGGCTCGACTGGATCTACCGTGCATTGGTTCTGCTGGTGGTCGCCTGCCCGTGCGCACTGGTGATCTCTACACCGGTCAGCATCGTCAGCGGCCTGGCCGCCGCCGCCCGCCACGGCATTCTCATCAAAGGTGGCGTCTATCTGGAAGAAGGCCGCAAGCTGCGCTGGCTGGCTCTGGACAAGACCGGCACGATCACGCACGGCAAGCCCGCACAGACCGACTTTGTCACATGGGGCAATGCACTCGCCTCGGACAGCCGCAGCATCGCTGCCAGTCTGGCGGCCCGCTCGGACCATCCTGTATCCAAGGCGGTGGCACAGGCCGCGCAGACGGACGGGGTTGCCTTGCTCGACGTGGCCGAATTCAACGCGCTGCCCGGTCGGGGTGTGCAAGGCCAAATCAACGGTGCGACCTACCATCTGGGCAACCACCGGATGCTCGAAGAGCTGGGGCAGTGCACACCAGAGCTGGAGCAGCGCATCGCTGCGCTGGAAACCGCTGGCAAGACCGTCGTGATGCTGGTGGGCGCAAAAGGGGTACATGGCTTATTCGCCGTTGCGGACACCATCAAGGACAGCAGCAAGAGAGCCATCGCCGAGCTGCATGCTCTGGGCATCAACACCGTGATGTTGACCGGCGATAACCCCCACACGGCACAGGCCATCGCCGCACAAGCCGGCATTGACCGCGCGCAAGGCAACCAACTGCCCGACGACAAACTGCGCGAAGTGGAGCAATTGTCCAGAAACGGCAAGGTTGGCATGGTCGGTGATGGCATCAACGACGCACCGGCCTTGGCGCGTGCGGACATTGGCTTTGCAATGGGAGCGGCGGGCACAGATACCGCTATTGAAACCGCCGACGTGGCCCTGATGGACGATGACCTGCGCAAGATTCCGACCTTCGTGCGCCTGTCGCGTGCGACAGCACAGGTGCTGATGCAAAACATTGTGCTGGCCCTTGGCATCAAGGCGGTATTTTTGGTGCTCACCTTCACGGGTCACGCGACCATGTGGATGGCTGTGTTCGCCGATATGGGTGCCAGCTTGCTTGTTGTCGGCAACGGCTTGAGGTTGTTGCGCCGATGAGCTGGAAACTCTTTCTCTATGACTGGGGTGGCCTGAACATCGCGTTGTTTCAAGCCATCAACACAGGCACGCCCGCCACGCTGAAACCACTGGCATGGTTCTTTGGCCTCGTGGGAAGTTACTGGACAGCGCCGCTGATGCTGTTGGGTCTGTGGTGGTGGTCGAAATCGGCTACAAACCCGGCGCGTGGTACGGCCGTTCGGCATCGCCTTATTGGTTTTAGCGCGGCCTTCTTGCTGGCGTTATTGGTCGCCACCGCCTTGAAGCTATGGTTCGACTTTCCACGCCCGCCTGCCGTCCTTGGCGACCTGGCGCGCGTCATCGGGGACAAAGAGCTTCACTACAGCCTGCCCAGCGGGCATGCCACCTATGCCGCGATGGTGGTCGGTGCGCTCTGGCCTTTGATGGGCCGCCGTGGTCGTCTCAGTTTAATGCTGTACGCCACATTGGTCGGCTGGTCGCGCATCGCGGCCGGAATGCACTTTCCGGCCGATGTGTTGGCGGGGTGGACGCTGGGATGGAGCTGCACGGCACTCGCCGGGTGGTTGCTGCCGTTGGCCGCCCCTGTGTGGCAATCGGCCCGCCGCACATCGGCTTGGGTCTGGTTCACCGTGGCCGCCAGTGCTGTCATGACCGATCAGCTCACGAAGTTCGCCATCATCCGCACGTTTGCCTACGGTGAGCAAGTCGAAATCACCCCGTTTTTCAACCTCGTTCATGTCCTGAATCCGGGTGCGGCATTCAGCTTTTTGGCGAACGCTGGTGGCTGGCAACGTTACTTTTTCATCACGCTGGGTCTGGCTGTTTCTGCTTGGCTGGGGCGCATGCTGTGCCAGCAACGGCCACGTCTCGAAGCGATGGGCTACAGCCTGATCCTCGGCGGTGCGCTGGGCAATGTCGCGGATCGTGTGCTGCGTGGACAGGTTGTTGATTTCCTTGACTTCCATTGGCGACTTGCGCACTGGCCCGCCTTCAACCTCGCTGATGTGGCGATAACTATCGGAGCGCTCTGCCTGTTCTTGACGGTTGTACCGAAAAGCAGTAAAGGCACAGAGGCCGAGGTGTCCGGTTAAGCTATGCCTCAATCTGACGGCTGCGAACCGCCAGGGACAGGCGCAATGTCAGATTCTGTCGCGGCCTTGGCGCGTGCCTGGAAGCGTTCATAGCAATCCAGCCCGCAGAAATGTTCGACGTATTCCGCGCCTTCCGGGGTGAAGGCGGCATCGAGCGGAATTTCTTTGCAGCATACGCAGCAGGTGGTGCAACTGGCAGTGTTCGGGGCGTTTGCGTTCATGGTGGTACTCCTCCAGATTGGTAGCGAAGCTCAAAGCTGCCCACTCTCGGCTGGCTGGGAAGCGGTCATGATCTTCCCTTGAAGGCCCGCAGCAGCCGCGTCACAGACAGGACAAACAAGCCGGTCAGCGTGAGGGCTGCAATACCCCAGTGCTCCCCGATGAACGCGCCGGCCGTCGTGCCGGCTAGCACAATGGCGAGAATCGGCAAATGGCAGGGACAGGTGAGCACGGCCAGCGCGCCCCACAAGTAGCCGGTGATCGGTTTGTGCGTCTCAGACGGCAAGTGCTCTGGGCTGTTCATGGCAGACTCTCCGCGTGCTGTGCCGGTTCGGTTGGCATGGCGGCCAGTTGCATTTCGAGGCTGGCCAGGGCCTCGCGCCGACGCTCGACGAGTTGCCGCAACACGGCAAGCTGCGCAGACGCACCGTCACCGTCCGCAGCATCCAGCGCCCGGCACAGCCGCGCCAGTGCGTCCAGGCCGATACCCGCTTCGAAGGCAGCCCGTACAAAGCGCAGCCGTTGCAACGCGGTGTCATCGAACAAGCCGTAGCCGCCCGTGGTGTACGCGACCGGCCGTAGCAATCCGCGCAGCAGGTAGTCGCGCACGATATGCACGCTCACCCCGGCATCAAGGGCCAGCCGGGACACTGTGTAGGCGCTCATTGAACACCTCCTTTTCCTCATCCGGCGCAGCACGAAAGCTGCTTCACGTCCTTGCTGAAGGTCTGCGCCGCGAGCTTCAGCCCTTCGACCATGGTCAGGTAGGGGAACAATTGGTCGGCCAGTTCCTGCACGGTCATACGGTTGCGAATGGCGAGCACCGCCGTCTGGATCAGTTCACCCGCTTCCGGGGCCACCGCTTGCACGCCGATGAGCCGTCCGCTACCTTCCTCGATGACCAGCTTGATGAAGCCGCGTGTGTCGAAGTTGGCAAGCGCACGCGGCACGTTATCCAGTGTTAGCAGGCGACTGTCGGTCTCGATCCCGTCGTGATGTGCTTCCGCCTCGCTGTAGCCCACGGTGGCGACCTGCGGGTCGGTGAACACCACGGCCGGCATTGCGGTCAGGTCCAGGGCCGCATCGCCGCCAGTCATGTTGATCGCCGCACGAGTGCCGGCCGCTGCCGCCACATAGACGAACTGCGGCTGGTCGGTGCAGTCGCCGGCCGCGTAGATGTTCGGGCTACTGGTGCGCATGCCCTTGTCGATGACGATGGCCCCCTGCGCATTGACGGCTACCCCCGCCGCTTCCAATGCCAGGCTGCGCGTGTTCGGTGTCCGGCCGGTGGCGACCAGCAGCTTGTCGGCGCGCAATTCACCGTGCGTGGTGGTCAGCACGAATTCACCGTCCATATGGGCGACCTGGCTGGCTTGCGTGTGCTCCAGCACCTCGATGCCCTCGGCACGGAAAGCGGCTGTCACCGCCTCGCCGATGGCCGGGTCTTCACGGAAGAACAAGGTATTGCGCGCCAGGGCCGTGACCTTGCTGCCCAGCCGGGCAAAGGCTTGCGCCAGCTCCAGCGCCACCACCGACGAGCCGATTACGGCAAGGCGTTCGGGAATGGTGTCGCTCGCCAGGGCCTCGGTGGAAGTCCAGTAGGGTGACTCTTTCAAGCCCGGAATCGGCGGGACCGCCGGGCTGGCACCCGTGGCGACCAGGCAGCGGTCGAACATCACGACGCGCTCGCCACCCTCGTTCAAACTAACGATAAGGCTCTGGTCGTCCTTGAAACGCGCTTCACCGTGCAGAACGGTGATGGCTGAATTGCCGTCCAGGATGCCTTCGTACTTGGCATGACGGAGTTCTTCGACACGGGCCTGCTGCTGGGCCAGCAGCCGCTCGCGCAAGATCGTCGGCGGTGTGGGTGGCATGCCGCCGTCGAATGGGCTTTCCCGGCGCAGATGGGCGATGTGGGCGGCGCGGATCATGATCTTGGACGGCACACAACCGACGTTGACGCAGGTGCCGCCGATGGTGCCGCGCTCAATCAGCGTGACCTGCGCGCCTTGCTCGACGGCCTTCAGTGCTGCCGCCATCGCGGCTCCACCGCTACCAATGACGACGACCTGCAACGGGCGTTCGTTGCCACTGGGCTTATCAGCGGCCCCTATCCAGCCGCGCATCTTGTCGAGCAGGCCGGCGCGGTTGTCCGTCGGTGGCGCATCGGCAAGCGTTGCCTCGTAGCCCAGTCCGGCCACGGCGGTAGTCAGCGCATCCGATGACGTGCCCGCCTCAATGGCGAGTTGCGCTGTGCCCTTCGGATAGGACACCAGCGCCGATTGCACGCCGGGCACTTTCTCCAAGGCTTCCTTGACGTGAGCCGCGCACGAGTCGCAGGTCATCCCGGTGATTTTCAGGGTGGTCATGTATTTTTCCTTTTCTGTGGTGGCTACGGCTGTTGCCGTCAGCCACGTTGTTCTGGCAATTCACAGCTGTCCGGCCCGCAGCGGCGATGTGCTGGCGAGATGAAATCCCAGACCGACACCCCAACCATCAAGGCCAGGCCGACATAGAGCAGTCCACCGCTCTGCCAGCCGTAAGCCCGCATTAAAAACACCGCTGCCAGCACCAAGATCGGGCCTATCGTGCCGAGCGCCGTGCGTCGCCACTGTCGATGATTGAGCCAAGCGATAGCATTGGCGAGTAACGCGATGCCGGCGAACATCGGCAGCAGGATGCCAATGAATAGCCCCTCGTACTGGCTCAAGAAGCCCAGTCCGATGGCCGCGCCAAAGCTGGCGATGGCAGGAAAACAGGCGGCGCAGCCCATCGCGGAAACGACGCTGCCGAGCGCGCCGGTTTTGCCAGCGATGCGCGTGATGAGTCCCATGTGTCGCTCCCGAGTTCGGTTAACGGATCAGCGTTTGAGGCTGGACGGATAGCCCGCGTCCTCGGTCGCCTTGGTCAACTTCTGGACGTTGGTCTTGGCATCGTCGAAGGTGACGACGGCCTGGCGCTTGTCGAAACTTACGTCGGTCTTGCTCACGCCCTCAACCTTGGAAAGCGCGTGCTTGACAGTGATCGGGCAAGAGGCGCAGGTCATGCCAGGCACGGACAGCGTGACGGTCTGGGTGGCGGCCCACACGGGGGCAACAACGGCAGCGAGGGCGAGGGCGGCAAACAGTTTTTTCATGATGAACTCCTGTGATTAATAGAAAAATGGCATGACGTAGGGAAATCCGAGCGAGACCAGGACCAGCGCGGCCACGATCCAGAAAATGAGCTTGTAAGTAGCTCGCACTTGGGGAATCGCGCAGACCTCACCCGGTTTGCAGGCTTGCGCCGGGCGGTAGATGCGCCGCCAGGCGAAAAACAGCGCGACCAGCGCTGCGCCGATGAAGATCGGGCGATAGGGTTCCAGCACCGTCAGGTTGCCGATCCATGCCCCGCTGAACCCCAAGGCGATCAAAACCAGCGGCCCCAGGCAGCAGGCCGACGCAAGAATGGCGGCCAGCCCACCGGCGAAGAGCGCGCCGCGCCCGTTTTGTGGTTCAGACTTTTGTGGTTCAGACATACGCTTGTCCTTTCAAATTTGGTTTGGATAGCTTAAGCTTACTTCCGTAGTTATGTACGGAGTCAAGCGATATGCAAATTAATTTTGAGAATCTGACCATTGGCGTTTTTGCCAAGGCGGCCGGGGTCAATGTGGAGACCATCCGGTTCTACCAGCGCAAGGGCCTGCTGCCGGAGCCAGACAAGCCCTATGGCAGCATTCGCCGCTATGGCGAGGCGGATGTAACACGAGTGCGGTTCGTGAAATCGGCCCAGCGGCTGGGCTTTAGCCTGGACGAAATCGCCGAGCTACTGCGGCTGGAGGATGGCACCCATTGCGAGGAAGCCAGCGGCCTGGCCGAGCACAAGCTCAAGGATGTGCGCGAGAAGATGGCCGACTTGGCACGCATGGAGGCCGTGCTGTCTGAACTGGTGTGCGCCTGCCATGCGCGGAAAGGGAACGTTTCCTGCCCGCTGATTGCGTCACTGCAAGACGGAACGAAGCTCGCTGCATCGGCGCGGGGGAGTCACGGGGTGACTACGCCTTAGCGTGCTTTATTTTCCGAATTCTGAGACGACCCCTAGATATCCAGGGTGAGCACTGCGAGCGCGTAGTGACGCAACGTAGTGGCGTGGCACAGGGTAAATTTAAAGCTCTGCTCATCGAGAATTTCGCGGGCCGTTGTGCGGTAACCGGTTGGGTTAATGGCGGTGTCCTGGATGCGGCACACATTGAACATGGAACCCGGTACAATCCGTCTAATGGCATCCTGATGACTCCAACAATGCATGCTCTGTTTGATGCCGATCTTATGGGCATAGATCCGGCCACCCTGACCGTTCATTTTAAGCCAGGCATTGAGCTGGGCGAGCTGTTTGAAGGCCGTAAAATCACACCGCTGGTGTACGATCTGGACTTAGAGCGGCTGGCCGTACGCTGGGCAGGATACCAGGGCCTGGCTCATGAACAATGATGGGTTACAGCCGGGATGTGTGAAAACCCGTCAGTGAAACCTGCATGCGCCATACCTTTAAATTTAAACTCAAGAGCCAGGCTCAAGATAAAACCGAAATGAAAAGGTAAAATCCGGTGCACCAGATCTCTTAGGTTTAATACCTGAGCCGGTATACTGGCAGGCGCAGGCATGTGGGTATTATCCAGTCCATACATCTCCACACAGTGTTAACCGCAACATTTAAAGTTCAATAAGGACGGTTTCAATTTTATGTATAAAACAGCATTAGTGATGATTATCGGGATCCTCGGATGCAGTAAAGCATTTGCAGCCACTGAATTACAGCTCCAGCAAAAACGCGTTATGCAGTTCTGTGCCAACGCCAGTCTTCCATTGTTAGTTGCGGGTACAACGTACGCGAATACGTCTGACAACGGGCGACCAGAAAAAGAAAGATTGGCAATCCTGAAAAATTCAGTTGCAAGCTCGACAGCTTATAAAATGGCATCTCCCGGAGTTCAGATTGCCATGATGAGCGTGGTGGAAGATATTGCCGATCCGAAAGAATTAGCTCTACATCAAAAAGAAGTTAGACGTCTTGGGGCTAGTTATCTTTCCGACAGCGGTGTTTCATGGGCTTCAAAAACTGTTTCACCATTTACAGCCTGGTGTAACTTTAACCGTTTAGAAAGTTAAGGCTGGCAAGGCGGTTCCTGTTCAGGAAAGTTACTTTCCGTGCGGGGACCGTAAGATACAGATAAAGCTTAAGGCCTTTGAATTTCTGGAAAGCATTTGAAAATTTCATTGCGCTTGTCTGATATGAAACAGCCCCTGCATTTCTGCAAAGGCTGAAAGAGTGTGTACGGACTTTGGAAGGAGTGATGATATACGCCTGAGCCATCCCATCACCGCAGACAGGGTAATTAACCCTGACTAAAGCTTTCACCTATTCCGTCGCTCGCAAGCGGCTTTCGCACACTAACGAAGGTATGGCCTTTCGTCGGTGTTAAATTTTTCAAACTTTGCTTACTTTGTCAAGGAAGGTGACCGCAGTAGTAGGCACAACTACTTTAATCTGTATGAATAATAAGGTAGAACCGGCCAGTGAATGAATGCTTTCCCTGAAATCAGGCGGACAACCTTCAGGAATATTGATAGCAAGACTGAATCTCTCGCTGCGGCGATAAACATTTCGCCATAACCCTGAACGAGAGTGGTTCATCCATCATATACAGGAGCGTTACATGCGCAAATTTAAGTACATAATCTGTCACCAGTGCGAAGGCCACGGGACCATGGAAAACCCGGCCTTTGAAAATGGATTCACCCAATCAGAAATGGCTGAGTGGGAGCCAGAAATGCGTGAAAAGTATTTTGCCGGAGCATTTGATGTTCGCTGTGACGTTTGTGCCGGTGACGGTAAGCTCAGCGTACCAAACGTAGCGGCTATGTCTTTTTCAGAACGACGGGTTCTGGCAGCACGGCGGCGTGATGAGCGTCTTCAGGCTGCTGATGAACGGCTGTCCCGCCAGGAACGAGCAATGGGGTACTGAGGTGTTACAGCAAAGATGAAAATGACGAAGCCAAAACCGGTAAGCCGGATGAAAAGACCGTTTATTAGTGAGCTTGCAGAGCTGGGTTTATCGGGTGAAATTCTTTCAATTCGAACTGACGGCATGCAGGGGACGCTCATACCCGATCTTACCGCAGGGGTGAGTGAAGCAGGCCGTGTGAAAACCGGCAACTGGGTAATCTCTGACAAGAGAACCTTCGACCATGTCGTTCTGTGTGTTGAAAGACAAGATGAGAACCATGATGTGTACGTAGGTAAATTCATCCAGTTACATGTAGCCGCTAATAAGAGCCTTAAGATCGTCGAAATGGGCGATGTGAAACTGGTGGCCATAACCAGCTCGATTCCTACCACTTTTAATGGTGGGATAAAGAGATACAAAGGGGTTACGTATGTGTCACTTTCCCAAACAGCTCAAACCACTATCGACTTCCCGAAGCGTATCTACAAAGAGGGCCAGGAATGTACTTCTGTCACCAGTCCTGACCAAGGTCCTTTCGCCCGGGATGTTAGGTTGAATTGCTACGGGCGATGTGTTGTCACCGGCGTAAGGTCCCCCTGGCGTACTGAGGCCGCGCACTTAACGCCACGTCATGAAGAAGGCATTCCCGACGTAACGAACGGAATTTTACTTCGCCGTGATATCCATACACTGTTCGACAATGACCATTGCGCCATAAACCCTGACACTATGAAAATTTACTTCAGCCGGGAGGCCCGGGAGTTGGATGATGATCTCCTGAAATGGCATGGGAATGAGATAGAGACGACACGCATGCAGGTTCCGGTTAACATCGAAAACCTTCGGATACGATGGCAAAAATTTAAGGCTAAGGATCGTCAGCGTAAATAAAGCCATAAGCTGAACCACGGCGAGGATTAGTCTTGTTCACTAAATGACAGCGAGAGATTAAATGCAAACCCAAAAAGATATTACAGTTGGCCAGATCTGGGAAGAAGTGGATCCAAGACTGATCCGGAAAGTGCGAGTTGTTGAGGTGGCCTCGTTAGAAGGGCCCAAAGGCATCCTAATCGAAAACGTGGAGTCTGGTCGTAAGAACTGGGCGTCGTCATCCCGCTTTAATGGAAAGCGTGGAGGGTATCGTCTTATTTCCTGAAGGTTTTGCCAATATGGGAAACTGAAGAGGTTGAAACCATCCCGGTGAGGGAGCATATCTGGTAAAGAAGAGTCTTTAAAAAGGTTTTACGCGACCTGGGATAATAAACGGGAAAACGATACCCAAAAAAAGAATACAGCGATGATAACGATAAGGAATGGTAAGGGCTTCAATATTTTGAGAAATGACCTGGCTTCCTTTGCATCTGCATTTCTAATCAAACTGTCCACATAGGGATCACAGCTCTTAGGTTCTGAATTTTTCATATGTTCTGTACCTGAAATTGATTCCGTATGAGAAAAGGCCACCGAAGTGGCCTCTATCAAAACTGGTGGCAAAAGTTAGATCAGGAAATCATCAAGACTTTTACCGGCTGCAATTTGTTCTGCCAGAGCTTTGGGGGTACGGCCCTGTCCAGTCCACGTTTTTGTTTCGCCATTTTCATCAGTAAATGAGTATTTGGCCGGGCGTGGTTCACGGCTTTTCTTGGTAGCCGTAGATTTGGCCTGGAATGAGCCAAGCAGCTCTTCCGGGTTGATACCATCTTCTTCCATTAACTTACGCAGGGCGTCAAGTTTCTCCTGACGAGCTTGCAGTTCGGCAGCTTTGGATGATTCTTCCTGACGACGCTCATCAACAATGACATTAAGCTTTTCGAGGATTTCCTCAAGTACTTCTAAAGGCAGCTCGCGGCCCTGGGCGCGAAGAGTACGAATATTGTTTAACGATTTGAGTGCTTCAGACATACGACCTCACTTTCTAATTCTTTGATAAGGATTTACTTAATCATAATACACTCTATAAGGAAAAAGATGCCAGCTTTATGTCTTCAGGTACAAAGATATCTTGCTAAGAATACTCCTTATCTTCCTTGTGCAGACTGTTTCGTGCTTTCGATGTTGTTCATGAGTCTTAAAATCTGCTCACTGTTTAGGGTACTCATGCTGTAAATCATCAAGAAGGAAGCGCAGAACAACATAAGCAATCGGAAAAGGAAACCATGCCAGTGACAGGCCATATATGGCGGAGATAAACATAGGGTAATTTAACTCACTTACAAAATTCGCTTCATTGTATTGTTGAATCGAAATGGCAGAAGCAAAAATTATAATTAAAGTAAGAAAAATCCACTCTAGCCATCTCTTTTTATAACAAGCATAAGCGAAAGCTGTAGGGTAAAAAATAAAGCAAAAAATTCCAGCTGCAATTACGTTCATAAAAGTAACTTTCCTGATAGCGCAGTTATTTTTCGAATGCAGCATCATGAACAACTGCCATAACATTGATGATTGGCTTTCTTTTTCTGAAGAACCTTCCGCGCGGCAAAGTTTCTCCCGCTTTGAGACGATAAAGCCAGAAAACATAAGCCGGAGGAACATTGCTGTCAAAAATATCTGAACAAGTTTGAACTGTGATGCCTACTGTATTGTCTTTCCTCATCTCTTTAAAAGTGCCTTGCAATGCAGCGGATAACGTCATTTTTAAGAAACCTTTTTCTGTTTGAACGGATAGACTTGACTTAGCTGGCTTGACTGTAATGTTTGCCACTAAAGATCCCTCGTTCTGAGGATGCAGGCACTACAAAGTTACCGTCAGGTCTAATCATACGAGTTTGGATGAAATTTTTGCCGGATTTGGTTTTTCAACCTGGTGCTCGATCTTCCATTCTTCTTTGACGGGACCGGATGACAAATGAACTAGAACCGGTACTTTTTTACGTGTTCTATCCAGAACAATACAATTTGATTTATCCGTATCAACGCTTCCCTGAAGAGTATTCAAAGAGCAATTATCATATCCCTCAACCGGAACTGCATTACCTTGGATATCAATTTTGAATCCTCCAGCTATTACAATTTCGGGTGCATTATCATTTAAAGTCTCGTCATAGGCAGCATCAACTACATCGCAAGCAGTAAGAGTAAGTGACGATGCCACAGCAAGACACAATAAAGAAAATCTGTTTTTGAGCATATTTGAGACCTTTTATAAAAATAAAATAACAGGAGAATTGTATCATTAACAGTCTAGTTCTAACGACTACCACTTTTAAGTATGTATTGAGCCAGTTTTATATTCAGGCACACCATATTGCACTCTAGCTCTTTCATCATCCTAGAAGAACTCTTAATTAAGTATTCTTCAAGTGGGCCAGCATATGCCCCTGATGTCACGATCGTTAGTTGCGTAAGAGGATGAGTCAAACTCTCAATGCCCTTCAGGATGTCATTCTGGACAGCAGCAATATAAACAGGCGAAGCCGCAATCAAATATTCATCATTCGGACTGGACTGCATTAACTGGCTTATAGTTGCGCAACGGTTATGCTTTCCTAGTGATTTTGTGATGGCTTTCCACCAGAGATCATGCCTGAATGGTACTTGATGAAATGTCGCCTCGTAAGAGGGCACCCGATCTCGACTATTTAAAAACCCCATCCCGGCAGAGATTATCCACAACTCCAGATTTCTGGTTGAGTTTAAAATTTCCTTTGCCGTAGACCAGTGATTACCTGAATACAAGGACAATGCCGGTACCGCCTGATTACTTCTGGCGTCGTCTACAATGTTACTCCAGGCATATGCTGCGTCGTCCGGGGTTTGTTTTGGATCTATGTCCAATGTCGGCCAGACGTGGCCCTGATGATTCTTGCCCTTTGTACAGGAAGTGATTAAGTGTACTGAGCGTTCAGAGAACATTATCTTCCTTACATACCCATAGAACAGCTTTCTAAGAACGGTGGGCTCGCCTGAAAATTACAAATCAGCCCCTTTCACGGCATCATTTTGATTCTTCGCGTCTGCCCCCAGTAAGATGACCGGTTTTCTGCATGACAGTGTTATTCCTAACAAACGCAACACAAAACCACGCCAGCCAGAGCAAATTTTTTCATTTGCTGCGTAAAGCCTATTGTTTTCTCTTTTAAGCTTCGCCCACTCGTTACAGAGGGTAACATCATCAAGCGCTGTTATATGCTTCGCCTCACCTTCGACGATAACGGTATGGATACCGTATGCTGTAAATCTCATACTATTTTCCAGAACCCAGTTGCGGTATTCGTTGAGTCCACCTTCGGAACCGGTAGCTCTGCGCCACATTTCAATTTGCTTGTGTGATGGGTCAAGTGTACTTGTCATTGAAGCCTCGTCTCAGCGATAACGCTTGAAATAGCCCGCTTTGGTCAAAATGAAATTAGCCATCTGACTGGCGATTTGATTGTATCTTACTCATAGTGCCCAACCTATAGGTTAAAAAGGGGCATTTTCGCTTTATAGCGTGTTCAACATCATCAATCATCCCAAGAAAGGCTGGCTTATTAGGGGTCTGACGCTCAGTGGAACGAAAACTCACGTTAAGGGATTTTGGTCATGAGATTATCAAAAAGGATCTTCACCTAGATCCTTTTAAATTAAAAATGAAGTTTTAAATCAATCTAAAGTATATATGAGTAAACTTGGTCTGACAGTTACCAATGCTTAATCAGTGAGGCACCTATCTCAGCGATCTGTCTATTTCGTTCATCCATAGTTGCCTGACTCCCCGTCGTGTAGATAACTACGATACGGGAGGGCTTACCATCTGGCCCCAGTGCTGCAATGATACCGCGAGACCCACGCTCACCGGCTCCAGATTTATCAGCAATAAACCAGCCAGCCGGAAGGGCCGAGCGCAGAAGTGGTCCTGCAACTTTATCCGCCTCCATCCAGTCTATTAATTGTTGCCGGGAAGCTAGAGTAAGTAGTTCGCCAGTTAATAGTTTGCGCAACGTTGTTGCCATTGCTGCAGGCATCGTGGTGTCACGCTCGTCGTTTGGTATGGCTTCATTCAGCTCCGGTTCCCAACGATCAAGGCGAGTTACATGATCCCCCATGTTGTGCAAAAAAGCGGTTAGCTCCTTCGGTCCTCCGATCGTTGTCAGAAGTAAGTTGGCAGCAGTGTTATCACTCATGGTTATGGCAGCACTGCATAATTCTCTTACTGTCATGCCATCCGTAAGATGCTTTTCTGTGACTGGTGAGTACTCAACCAAGTCATTCTGAGAATAGTGTATGCGGCGACCGAGTTGCTCTTGCCCGGCGTCAACACGGGATAATACCGCACCACATAGCAGAACTTTAAAAGTGCTCATCATTGGAAAACGTTCTTCGGGGCGAAAACTCTCAAGGATCTTACCGCTGTTGAGATCCAGTTCGATGTAACCCACTCGTGCACCCAACTGATCTTCAGCATCTTTTACTTTCACCAGCGTTTCTGGGTGAGCAAAAACAGGAAGGCAAAATGCCGCAAAAAAGGGAATAAGGGCGACACGAAAATGTTGAATACTCATACTCTTCCTTTTTCAATATTATTGAAGCATTTACCAGGGTTATTGTCTCATGAGCGGATACATATTTGAATGTATTTAGAAAAATAAACAAATAGGGGTTCCGCGCACATTTCCCCGAAAAGTGCCACCTGACGTCTAAGAAACCATTATTATCATGACATTAACCTATAAAAATAGGCGTATCACGAGGCCCTTTCGTCTTCAAGAATTTTATAAACCGTGGAGCGGGCAATACTGAGCTGATGAGCAATTTCCGTTGCACCAGTGCCCTTCTGATGAAGCGTCAGCACGACGTTCCTGTCCACGGTACGCCTGCGGCCAAATTTGATTCCTTTCAGCTTTGCTTCCTGTCGGCCCTCATTCGTGCGTTCTAGGATCCTCCGGCGTTCAGCCTGTGCCACAGCCGACAGGATGGTGACCACCATTTGCCCCATATCACCGTCGGTACTGATCCCGTCATCAATGAACCGGACTGCCACGCCCTGAGCGTCAAATTCCTTTATCAGTTGGATCATATCGGCAGTGTCGCGGCCAAGACGGTCGAGCTTCTTAACCAGAATGACATCACCTTCCTCCACCTTCATCCTCAGCAAATCCAGCCCTTCCCGGTCTGTTGAACTGCCGGATGCCTTATCGGTAAATATACGGTTTGCTTTCACACCTGCGTCTTTGAGTGCTCTGACCTGAAGATCAAGAGACTGCTGACTGGTTGAGACCCGAGCGTAACCAAAAAGTCGCATAAAAATGTACCTTAAATCGAATATCGGACAACTCATGTCTATTATTACAAATTTACGATTTAATAGACATATTAATGTAACAGTTTTACGATGTCCGATAATTTATAACATTTCGTACGGTTGGAAAAATGTTACTAAATGCCCGTCAGGCAGGGAGGCCGATATGCCCGTTGACTTTCTGACCACTGAGCAGACTGAAAGCTATGGCAGATTCACCGGTGAACCGGATGAGCTTCAGCTGGCACGATATTTTCACCTTGATGAAGCAGACAAGGAATTTATCGGAAAAAGCAGAGGTGATCACAACCGTCTGGGCATTGCCCTGCAAATTGGATGTGTCCGTTTTCTGGGCACCTTCCTCACCGATATGAATCATATTCCTTCCGGCGTCCGGCATTTTACCGCCAGACAGCTCGGGATTCGTGATATCACCGTTCTTGCAGAATACGGTCAGAGGGAAAATACCCGCCGTGAGCATGCAGCGCTGATACGTCAGCACTATCAGTATCGTGAATTTGCCTGGCCCTGGACATTTCGCCTTACCCGTCTTTTATATACCCGGAGCTGGATAAGCAACGAACGTCCTGGCCTGCTTTTCGATCTGGCGACAGGGTGGCTTATGCAACATCGTATTATTCTCCCCGGAGCCACTACGCTGACCCGGTTGATTTCAGAGGTAAGGGAAAAGGCGACGTTGCGCCTGTGGAACAAACTGGCACTGATACCGTCAGCCGAACAGCGTTCACAGCTGGAGATGCTGCTGGGGCCAACTGATTGCAGCCGCCTGTCTTTACTGGAATCACTGAAAAAGGGCCCTGTGACCATCAGTGGTCCGGCGTTTAATGAAGCAATTGAACGCTGGAAAACTCTGAACGATTTTGGCCTGCATGCTGAAAACCTGAGTACACTCCCGGCTGTGCGCCTGAAAAATCTCGCACGTTATGCTGGTATGACTTCGGTGTTCAATATTGCCAGGATGTCACCGCAGAAAAGGATGGCGGTTCTGGTTGCCTTTGTCCTTGCATGGGAAACGCTGGCGCTGGATGATGCATTGGACGTTCTGGACGCCATGCTGGCCGTTATCATCCGTGACGCCAGAAAGATTGGGCAGAAAAAACGGCTCCGCTCGCTGAAGGATCTGGATAAATCTGCATTGGCGCTCGCCAGCGCATGTTCGTACCTGCTGAAAGAAGAAACACCGGACGAATCGATTCGTGCTGAGGTGTTCAGCTACATCCCAAGGCAAAAGCTGGCTGAAATCATCACGCTTGTCCGTGAAATTGCCCGGCCCTCAGACGATAATTTTCATGAAGAAATGGTGGAGCAGTACGGGCGCGTTCGTCGTTTCCTGCCCCATCTGCTGAATACCGTTAAATTTTCATCCGCACCTGCCGGGGTTACCACTCTGAATGCCTGTGACTACCTCAGCCGGGAGTTCAGCTCACGGCGGCAGTTTTTTGACGACGCACCAACGGAAATTATCAGTCGGTCATGGAAACGGCTGGTGATTAACAAGGAAAAACATATCACCCGCAGGGGATACACGCTCTGCTTTCTCAGTAAACTGCAGGATAGTCTGAGGCGGAGGGATGTCTACGTTACCGGCAGTAACCGGTGGGGAGATCCTCGTGCAAGATTACTACAGGGTGCTGACTGGCAGGCAAACCGGATTAAGGTTTATCGTTCTTTGGGGCACCCGACAGACCCGCAGGAAGCAATAAAATCTCTGGGTCATCAGCTTGATAGTCGTTACAGACAGGTTGCTGCACGTCTTTGCGAAAATGAGGCTGTCGAACTCGATGTTTCTGGCCCGAAGCCCCGGTTGACAATTTCTCCCCTCGCCAGTCTTGATGAGCCGGACAGTCTGAAACGACTGAGCAAAATGATCAGTGATCTACTCCCTCCGGTGGATTTAACGGAGTTGCTGCTCGAAATTAACGCCCATACCGGATTTGCTGATGAGTTTTTCCATGCTAGTGAAGCCAGTGCCAGAGTTGATGATCTGCCCGTCAGCATCAGCGCCGTGCTGATGGCTGAAGCCTGCAATATCGGTCTGGAACCACTGATCAGATCAAATGTTCCTGCACTGACCCGACACCGGCTGAACTGGACAAAAGCGAACTATCTGCGGGCTGAAACTATCACCAGCGCTAATGCCAGACTGGTTGATTTTCAGGCAACGCTGCCACTGGCACAGATATGGGGTGGAGGAGAAGTGGCATCTGCAGATGGAATGCGCTTTGTTACGCCAGTCAGAACAATCAATGCCGGACCGAACCGCAAATACTTTGGTAATAACAGAGGGATCACCTGGTACAACTTTGTGTCCGATCAGTATTCCGGCTTTCATGGCATCGTTATACCGGGGACGCTGAGGGACTCTATCTTTGTGCTGGAAGGTCTTCTGGAACAGGAGACCGGGCTGAATCCAACCGAAATTATGACCGATACAGCAGGTGCCAGCGAACTTGTCTTTGGCCTTTTCTGGCTGCTGGGATACCAGTTTTCTCCACGCCTGGCTGATGCCGGTGCTTCGGTTTTCTGGCGAATGGACCATGATGCCGACTATGGCGTGCTGAATGATATTGCCAGAGGGCAATCAGATCCCCGAAAAATAGTCCTTCAGTGGGACGAAATGATCCGGACCGCTGGCTCCCTGAAGCTGGGCAAAGTACAGGTTTCAGTGCTGGTCCGTTCATTGCTGAAAAGTGAACGTCCTTCCGGACTGACTCAGGCAATCATTGAAGTGGGGCGCATCAACAAAACGCTGTATCTGCTTAATTATATTGATGATGAAGATTACCGCCGGCGCATTCTGACCCAGCTTAATCGGGGAGAAAGTCGCCATGCCGTTGCCAGAGCCATCTGTCACGGTCAAAAAGGTGAGATAAGAAAACGATATACCGACGGTCAGGAAGATCAACTGGGCACACTGGGGCTGGTCACTAACGCCGTCGTGTTATGGAACACTATTTATATGCAGGCAGCCCTGGATCATCTCCGGGCGCAGGGTGAAACACTGAATGATGAAGATATCGCACGCCTCTCCCCGCTTTGCCACGGACATATCAATATGCTCGGCCATTATTCCTTCACGCTGGCAGAACTGGTGACCAAAGGACATCTGAGACCATTAAAAGAGGCGTCAGAGGCAGAAAACGTTGCTTAACGTGAGTTTTCGTTCCACTGAGCGTCAGACCCCTATTAAGCCGGTCCATCATTTTCTGTATATCTCTCATCAATTTTTATATCCGGCCTGAAGTGCACCGTTCAAGCACACCGATCAGGCAGTTAGTCACTAGTTAACTCTTTACTAGAGACTAAATTCCATTGATTTACGTGACAACGTCACGTCATTAAGGTTTGCAAATGCCTAATTTTCATACTATGGGATTTAATTAGGAGTAAATCCCACAGGTTTACATAAAGCTGACATTTAAAAGTGTTAAAAATCAATCAGATAGAAAGAAAAGGCTCTCCGGAAGAACTCTTCTCATTATTTCGCCGCCCGGGGTTATTGCTGACAGATCTGAAAGTGCTAATATGTTAGTCATTAGTAATTAGTAAAGCCTTTACTAAACGCGTTTCTACGTAAATTCTATTGGTTTTAGAGGGTCCTACTGTCCGAAGACAATAAAGTTGTACACAAAGCACTAAAGTTGTAACCATTCTCAAAAAACGACGCTAATGTTGTATGCTTACTGAATGTGTGGTTATAGGGTTGGAGACTATAAAATGCACATATAGGTACGTATCAATGTCGTTTTTTGGGTACGATCATGGGTAGGGGTAGGCGTCTCAAATCCTATTTGGATTATGAAAATGCGCTAGGTGACGGCATAGGAGTGGGCTATGGCCAAAGTTATCAGCCCTGGCTTAGAGCTCAGGACGTTAAATCCCGTGGAAACCGTTCGATAGTCTTTGGCCTTAAGACGTTTCGAAACCATCATCATGGGGTTTGAGGGCCAATGATGTAAAAAACCACGCTAAGGAGATAATTCATTGTTTAAATTGAGATTTAACGGCCTCAATTCCCCCTTCATAATATCCTCCGGTAGTGTGAACGTATAATGTCCCAGCATGTTGATATGACCGTGCATCAGAGGCGAAAGCCGCGCGATATGTTCATCCTCTGGCCCTTCCCCGATGCTGCGCAGGTGCGACAAGGCTTCCTGCATATAAAGCGTATTCCACAGCACCACTGCGTTTGTCACCAGACCCAGCGCACCCAACTGATCTTCCTGCCCCTCGCGGTAACGTTTTCTGATCTCGCCACGCTGACCGTAGCAGATGGCTCTTGCAACGGCATGGCGGCCTTCACCCCGGTTCAACTGTGTTAGGATCCGGCGACGATAGTCCTCATCATCAATATAGTTGAGAAGATACAGTGTCTTGTTAACTCTTCCGACCTCCATTATTGCCTGAGCAAGCCCTGACGGTCGGGTACTTCTCAATAGCGATCGAATGAGTTCTGACGCATGAATAGTGCCCAGCTTCAGCGAACCGGCAACCCGCATCATCTCATCCCAGTGGCTTTCGATTTTAGAAAGGTCAACACAACCCCGCGCCAGTTTGTCCAACGCCCCGTAATTCGCTGCTTTGTCGGCCCGCCAGAACACAGCCTCACCCGCATCCGCCAGACGAGGTGAAAATTGGTATCCCAGTAGCCAGAACAGGCCAAAGATAATGTCACTGGTACCTGCTGTGTCCGTCATGATTTCAACCGGGTTTAGTCCCGTTTGTTGCTCAAGTAGCCCTTCCAGCACAAAGATGGAATCCCGCAGTGTTCCAGGAATCACTATGCCATGAAAACCCGAATATTGGTCAGAGACAAAGTTGTACCAGGTGATGCCGCGCCCTGAACCAAAGTATTTTCTGTTGGGGCCAGAATTCACCGTTTTCACTGGCGTGACAAAACGCATACCATCAGCGGAGGCTACCTCCCCGCCCCCCAGTATCCTGCCAACGCTAACGAGGACTGAAAATCAACCAGCCGCGCATTGGCGCTAACCAGCGTTTCTGCTCGGATGTAGTTCTGTTTCACCCAGCTCAGACGATGGCGAGTCAGTGCAGGGATATTGTGCTTGATCAGCGGCTCATGTCCGATATTGCAGGCCTCAGCCAGCATCACCGCACACAGGCTTATATGCAGATCCTGCGCACGGGCACCTGACTCGCTGACATGGCTGAATTCACGGGTGAAGCCAGTTCTGGCGTCAATCTCGAGCAACAGTTCTGTCAGGTCAACGGGTGGAAGCAATTGTCTGACTCGGCTGCTCAGTTGTATCAGCGCCGGTGGTTCATCCAATTTATCCAGGCTGCTGATGGTCAGCGAAGGATGTTTACCTTCATTGCAGATGTCCACGGCGGTATTGCGATCAAAACGTGATGCCACCGTTTTCCAGGTTTCATCTAACTGAGCGGCCAATTGCTCCGATGCTTTACTGCCATTAGTGGGGTGACCCAATGCCCGGCAGACTGGAACCCGCTGCGCCTGCCATTCCTCCCCCTGAAGAAGTTTTTGGCGCGGATCACCCCAACGATCGCTGTTTTCCAACCAGATGTCACGACGGCGTAGCGCATCCTGAAGTCGCTCCAGCAGACACAACGAGTAACCTGCTCGCTGTATCCGACCGTCAGCATCGTACACCAGGCGTTTCCAAGGGCCTGAAATGATATGTTCAGGTGCATCGTCCAGGATCCGTTTTTTCGAGCCGTTTAGCTCTGCCAGGTAATGGATGGCAGCCAAGGTATGTTCACCGTCTGGGGCCGCACGGAAGTGCAGATCGCGCAGTAGTGCGGGCAAAAAACGCCTTACCCGTCCGTATTGCTCCACCATTTCATCCTGAAAGTTTGTATCCTGGGGGCGGGCCAGTTCATTCACTTTTTCCACGGACTCTGCCAGTCTGGCGACAGACACACTGCTGAATATGGTCTTTCGCAGCAAATCATCGGCGGTATCTTCATCAAGTAAAAGTGCGCATGCCCGCGCCAGCAGCAACGCCGCGCGGTCAAGATCCTTGAGCGTCCTAAGTCGCTTTTTCTGCCCGGTTTTCTTCGCCTCCCGGGTAATATTGAGGATCAGCATATCCAGCACGTCAACGGCCTCGTCCAGCGCCGAGATTTCTTGCGCTTTCACGAATGCGGTAAGGATCGCCAGCCGCCGTTCTTCTGGCATTCTGCTGATATATTTCACCGATGCCATTCCGGCATAGCGTGCCAGATTGCGGAGCTGTATGGCGGGCAGCCCAGTGAAATTCAGACAGGAAAACTCCAGGCTGCGCAGGCGAGTGTAACGTTCAAGTGCTTCAGTGAACGCGGGGCCGCTGATAGTGACAGGGCCTCTTTTTAGGTGCTCCATCACTGAGAGTCGCTGTCCTTCGGGGATTTCAAGTAACCCAGCCAGTTGTGCGGTCTGCCAACGGTTTGGCAGCGCGGCCAATTTTCGCCACAAGCGGCGGGTCGCACGCTCACGGATTTCACCAATGACTCTCGTCAGGGTGGATGCGGCTGGCAACAACACTTTATTTTGAAGCAACCACGCGGTGGCAAAATCGAACATCAGTCCGGGGCGTTCATTACTGAGCCATGCACGGGTATACAGCAATCGCTTCAGTCTGAACGACCACGGGAAATCACCGAAATCATGATAGCTATAGTGCTGCCTGATAAGCCCGTGGTGCTCCCAACGTGTGTTTTCCCTTTGAGCATAGCGGGAAATGATCTCTGGATAGCGGATGTTAAGTTGCCTTGCGACATAAAACTGGACACCGGGCGGTATTTGCATGAGATCGGACAAGAAGGTTCCCAGAAAGCGGGCAGTTGTGAGTTGAAGGGCAATTCCCAACCGGTTATGCCTGCCCCTACGCAGGTTGATGAAAGTAAGGTCTCGCTCATCAAGATGAAAATACCGTGCCAGCTGGATCTCGTTTGGCTCTGCGGCATAACGCCCGTAGTTCTGTGTCTGTTTGTCGGTCAGAAAATCAGCAGCCATCACGCATCCTTTCGTAAACGGGTGTTCTGTTCTCTTTTTAACCGTCTCAAATGTTATGAGTTTTGATACCACCCAAAACGGTACTGAATGTCAGTATCAAAAATCGTGATTTATGCATTATGATACTACACAGTATGGCACTGTTGCAAAGTTAGCGATGAGGCAGCCTTTTGTCTTATTCAAAGGCCTTACATTTCAAAAACTCTGCTTACCAGGCGCATTTCGCCCAGGGGATCACCATAATAAAATGCTGAGGCCTGGCCTTTGCGTAGTGCACGCATCACCTCAATACCTTTGATGGTGGCGTAAGCCGTCTTCATGGATTTAAATCCCAGCGTGGCGCCGATTATCCGTTTCAGTTTGCCATGATCGCATTCAATCACGTTGTTCCGGTACTTAATCTGTCGGTGTTCAACGTCAGACGGGCACCGGCCTTCGCGTTTGAGCAGAGCAAGCGCGCGACCATAGGCGGGCGCTTTATCCGTGTTGATGAATCGCGGGATCTGCCACTTCTTCACGTTGTTGAGGATTTTACCCAGAAACCGGTATGCAGCTTTGCTGTTACGACGGGAGGAGAGATAAAAATCGACAGTGCGGCCCCGGCTGTCGACGGCCCGGTACAGATACGCCCAGCGGCCATTGACCTTCACGTAGGTTTCATCCATGTGCCACGGGCAAAGATCGGAAGGGTTACGCCAGTACCAGCGCAGCCGTTTTTCCATTTCAGGCGCATAACGCTGAACCCAGCGGTAAATCGTGGAGTGATCGACATTCACTCCGCGTTCAGCCAGCATCTCCTGCAGCTCACGGTAACTGATGCCGTATTTGCAGTACCAGCGTACGGCCCACAGAATGATGTCACGCTGAAAATGCCGGCCTTTGAATGGGTTCATGTGCAGCTCCATCAGCAAAAGGGGATGATAAGTTTATCACCACCGACTATTTGCAACAGTGCCCTGTTTAGAGTACTATATGCGCCTGCAACAGTGGGCCACCGAAAATATTAAAAAACTGCTTTATCTCGCGGGGGATGACGCGGTGATTAATTACGGGAAAATGCGGCTGGAATTTTTGCAGAAAGCACTGGCGCAGGATACCTCCGGTGACTTCTGCTTTCGTGTGCTGCATCCGGAAGTGTCTGGCCCGCCGGATATGAAAAAGGCTTCCGCCGGGTACCGTGACTTTATTATCGGTAACAGAGCGTTGCTGGATCTGGTGAATTCAGCCGGTGAAGGGGCTCCGGTTGCGCATTATTCCGCTGATGAAATTCAGTCATTATTTTCGGCACAAATACAGGGGTCGGTGGATAAATACGGCGATAGTTTCCTGACGGATGATCCGTATGTGCTGGCGGAAGACAAGCTGCAAACCTGTCAGATGGAAATTGATTTAATGGCGGATGTGCTGAGAGCACCGCCCCGTGAATCCGCAGAACTGATCCGCTATGTATTTGCGGATGAGTGGCCGGAATAAATAAAACCGGGCTTAATACAGATTAAGCCCGTATCGGGTATTATTACTGAATACCAGACAGCTTACGGAGGACGGAATGTTACCCATTGAGACAACCAGACTGCCTTCTGATTATTAATATTTTTCACTATTAATCAGAAGGAATAACCATGAATTTTACCCGGATTGACCTGAATACCTGGAATCGCAGGGAACATTTTGCCCTTTATCGTCAGCAGATTAAATGCGGATTCAGCCTGACCACCAAACTCGATATTACCGCTTTGCGTACTGCACTGGCGAAAACCGGTTATAAGTTTTATCCGCTGATGATTTACCTGATCTCCCGGGCTGTTAATCAGTTTCCGGAGTTCCGGATGGCAATGAAAGATAATGAACTGATTTACTGGGAACAGTCAGACCCGGTCTTTACTGTCTTTCATAAAGAAACCGAAACATTCTCCGCACTGTCCTGCCGTTATTTTCCGGATCTCAGTGAGTTTATGGCGGGTTATAACGCGGTAACAGCAGAATATCAGCATGATACCAGGTTGTTTCCGCAGGGAAATTTACCGGAGAATCACCTGAATATATCATCGTTACCCTGGGTGAGTTTTGACGGATTTAATCTGAATATCACCGGAAATGATGATTATTTTTCCCCGGTTTTTACAATGGCAAAGTTTCAGCAGGAAGGTGACCGCGTACTATTACCTGTTTCTGTACAGGTTCATCATGCAGTCTGTGATGGTTTTCATGCAGCAAGGTTTATCAATACACTTCAGCTGATGTGTGATAACATACTGAAATAAATTAATTAATTCTGTATTTAAGCCACCGTATCCGGCAGGATTGGTGGCTTTTTTTTATATTTTAACCGTAATCTGTAATTTCGTTTCAGAAGGCACTGTTGCAAAGTTAGCGATGAGGCAGCCTTTTGTCTTATTCAAAGGCCTTACATTTCAAAAACTCTGCTTACCAGGCGCATTTCGCCCAGGGGATCACCATAATAAAATGCTGAGGCCTGGCCTTTGCGTAGTGCACGCATCACCTCAATACCTTTGATGGTGGCGTAAGCCGTCTTCATGGATTTAAATCCCAGCGTGGCGCCGATTATCCGTTTCAGTTTGCCATGATCGCATTCAATCACGTTGTTCCGGTACTTAATCTGTCGGTGTTCAACGTCAGACGGGCACCGGCCTTCGCGTTTGAGCAGAGCAAGCGCGCGACCATAGGCGGGCGCTTTATCCGTGTTGATGAATCGCGGGATCTGCCACTTCTTCACGTTGTTGAGGATTTTACCCAGAAACCGGTATGCAGCTTTGCTGTTACGACGGGAGGAGAGATAAAAATCGACAGTGCGGCCCCGGCTGTCGACGGCCCGGTACAGATACGCCCAGCGGCCATTGACCTTCACGTAGGTTTCATCCATGTGCCACGGGCAAAGATCGGAAGGGTTACGCCAGTACCAGCGCAGCCGTTTTTCCATTTCAGGCGCATAACGCTGAACCCAGCGGTAAATCGTGGAGTGATCGACATTCACTCCGCGTTCAGCCAGCATCTCCTGCAGCTCACGGTAACTGATGCCGTATTTGCAGTACCAGCGTACGGCCCACAGAATGATGTCACGCTGAAAATGCCGGCCTTTGAATGGGTTCATGTGCAGCTCCATCAGCAAAAGGGGATGATAAGTTTATCACCACCGACTATTTGCAACAGTGCCGTAAGCTGCACCTCAAACCCCCGGATCAGGCTCTCCAGGCCATGCAGAAAGGCCTGCTCACCATCATCACTGTCCATAATCTGCAGCGCTTCCCGCAATAGCGGCGGCAGGTTTTCGTCCGGTGCTGCAGGGCGGTCGGTCAGGGCGGCAGTATGCTCCTGCTGCTCCAGTACGGCACCAAGGGTAAAATGACTGACCGCTGAAATCGCATATAACCCGTCGCGCAGTGAAAAGCCGTTTTCTGTCATAAAGCGTAACTGGGTTTCCACCGTATCATACTGTTTTTCATCAGGGCGGGTGCCGAGGTGCACTTTTGCCCCGTCACGGTAACGCAGCAGCGCCCGGCGGAAACTCATTGCATTATTGCGCAGAAATGACTGCCAGGATTCCCCCGCCGCAGGCAGTGAATAATCATGATGACGCGCCAGGATCTCCACCGCCAGCGCATCCAGTAACGCCCGTTTATTTTTCACATGCCAGTAAAGTGTCGGCTGTTCTATTCCCAGCTTCTGCGCCAGCTTGCGGGTCGTCAGCCCGTCAATCCCTGTCTCATTCAGCAGTTCCAGTGCCGCATCAATAACCGATTCTCTGTTCAGCCGTGCCATGACCGTCTCCTCCGATTTTCAGATTGACACTCTATCATTGATAGGGATATATTCCAACTCTATCAATGATAGGGAATTAACACAGGATCTGAAAAATGAATAAACCCGCTGTCATCGCGCTGGTGATTACACTGCTGGACGCGATGGGAATTGGTCTGATCATGCCGGTATTACCGTCACTGCTGCGGGAATATCTCCCGGAAGCGGATGTGGCAAACCATTACGGCATTCTGCTGGCGCTGTATGCGGTGATGCAGGTCTGTTTTGCTCCGCTGCTGGGCAGATGGTCAGATAAGCTGGGGCGCAGACCGGTGCTGCTGTTATCCCTGGCGGGTGCCGCGTTTGATTACACACTGCTGGCACTGTCCAATGTGCTGTGGATGTTGTATCTCGGGCGGATTATCTCCGGGATCACTGGTGCCACCGGCGCGGTTGCGGCTTCGGTAGTGGCGGACAGCACGGCGGTCAGCGAGCGTACCGCCTGGTTCGGCCGTCTCGGTGCGGCCTTTGGTGCCGGGCTGATTGCCGGGCCGGCTATCGGCGGACTGGCGGGGGATATCTCACCGCATCTGCCGTTTGTCATTGCGGCAATACTGAATGCCTGCACCTTTCTGATGGTCTTTTTTATCTTTAAACCGGCGGTACAGACAGAAGAAAAACCGGCGGAGCAGAAACAAGAAAGCGCAGGTATCAGCTTTATCACACTGCTTAAACCTCTGGCGCTGTTGCTGTTTGTCTTTTTTACCGCGCAGCTTATCGGGCAGATCCCGGCCACTGTCTGGGTATTGTTTACGGAGAGCCGCTTTGCCTGGGACAGCGCGGCGGTCGGTTTTTCACTGGCGGGACTCGGGGCGATGCATGCACTGTTTCAGGCGGTGGTTGCCGGGGCGCTGGCAAAACGGCTGAGTGAGAAAACCATTATTTTCGCCGGATTTATTGCCGATGCCACCGCGTTTTTACTGATGTCTGCTATCACTTCCGGATGGATGGTGTATCCGGTCCTGATCCTGCTGGCAGGCGGCGGAATTGCACTGCCTGCATTGCAGGGCATTATCTCTGCCGGGGCATCGGCGGCAAATCAGGGAAAACTACAGGGTGTGCTGGTCAGCCTGACCAATCTGACCGGCGTGGCGGGCCCGCTGCTGTTTGCTTTTATTTTCAGTCAGACACAGCAGAGTGCGGACGGTACGGTGTGGCTGATTGGCACGGCACTGTACGGTCTGCTGCTGGCAATCTGTCTGCTGATCAGAAAACCGGCACCGGTGGCGGCCACCTGCTGACCGGCGCTATACAGGCAGCGCTGTTGTGCGGTATGGTGGACGGCATTCGTGCTTATCGCCTGCCATGATAAGCCTCAGACACAGAGGAACCGTTATGAAATCACGCGCAGCAGTCGCCTTCGGGCCGGGTTTACCCCTTGAAATTGTTGAAATTGATGTGGCACCGCCGAAGAAAGGTGAAGTGCTGGTGAAAATCAGTCACACCGGGGTATGCCATACCGATGCCTACACGCTTTCCGGTGATGATCCGGAAGGTCTGTTCCCGGTGGTGCTCGGCCATGAAGGTGCCGGGGTGGTGGTTGAGGTCGGTGAGGGCGTGACCAGTGTGAAACCGGGCGACCATGTGATCCCGCTGTACACCGCCGAGTGCGGCGAGTGTGATTTCTGTACCTCCGGTAAAACCAACCTCTGTGTTGCCGTCCGCGAAACCCAGGGCAAAGGCGTGATGCCGGACGGCACCAGCCGTTTTTCGTATAACGGTCAGCCGCTCTATCACTATATGGGCTGCTCGACATTCAGCGAATATACCGTTGTGGCGGAAGTATCACTGGCGAAAATCAATCCGCAGGCCAATGCGGAGCAGGTTTGCCTGCTCGGCTGCGGCGTGACCACCGGGATCGGCGCGGTACACAATACCGCGAAGGTACAGGAAGGGGATTCTGTGGCGGTATTCGGCCTCGGCGGTATCGGGCTGGCCGTGGTGCAGGGCGCACGTCAGGCAAAAGCGGGGCGCATCTTTGCCATCGATACCAATCCATCCAAGTTTGAGCTGGCAAAACAGTTCGGCGCCACAGACTGCATTAATCCCAATGATTATGACAAACCTGTTCAGCAGGTGCTGGTCGAAATGACCAAATGGGGTGTGGATCATACCTTTGAATGTATCGGCAATGTCAATGTGATGCGGTCGGCGCTGGAAAGTGCGCACCGTGGCTGGGGGCAGTCGGTAATTATCGGGGTGGCGGGTGCCGGAAAAGAGATTTCAACCCGTCCGTTCCAGCTGGTGACCGGCCGGGTCTGGAAAGGCACGGCGTTCGGCGGCGTGAAAGGGCGTACCCAGTTGCCGGGAATGGTGGAAGATGCCATGAGCGGCAAAATCGAGCTGGCGCCGTTTGTCACGCACACCATGGAACTGGATAAAATCAATGAAGCTTTTGATTTGATGCACGACGGCAAATCCATCCGCACAGTCATTCATTACTGATAACGTATTCAGGGAGATACTATGGAACGGATTGAACATCACGTCTGTTTCGGCGGCAGCCAGGAAGTCTGGCGTCACCACTCTGCGGTGACCGGCACGCCGATGACTTTTTCCGTGTTTCTGCCGCCGCAGGCAAAAACAGAGAAATGTCCTGTGCTGTACTGGCTTTCCGGGCTGACCTGCAACGAGCAGAATTTTATCACCAAAGCCGGGGCACAGCGTTACGCAGCGGAACACGGCCTGGTGATTGTCGCGCCGGATACCAGTCCGCGCGGCAGTCAGGTGGCGGATGATAAAGAGTACGATCTCGGCCAGGGTGCCGGGTTTTATGTCAATGCCACACAGGAGCCGTGGAAAGCGCATTATCAGATGTATGATTATATTCTGAATGAGCTGCACACCCTGGTAAGCGGGCATTTCGGCACATCGGAAAAACGGGCACTGTTGCAAAGTTAGCGATGAGGCAGCCTTTTGTCTTATTCAAAGGCCTTACATTTCAAAAACTCTGCTTACCAGGCGCATTTCGCCCAGGGGATCACCATAATAAAATGCTGAGGCCTGGCCTTTGCGTAGTGCACGCATCACCTCAATACCTTTGATGGTGGCGTAAGCCGTCTTCATGGATTTAAATCCCAGCGTGGCGCCGATTATCCGTTTCAGTTTGCCATGATCGCATTCAATCACGTTGTTCCGGTACTTAATCTGTCGGTGTTCAACGTCAGACGGGCACCGGCCTTCGCGTTTGAGCAGAGCAAGCGCGCGACCATAGGCGGGCGCTTTATCCGTGTTGATGAATCGCGGGATCTGCCACTTCTTCACGTTGTTGAGGATTTTACCCAGAAACCGGTATGCAGCTTTGCTGTTACGACGGGAGGAGAGATAAAAATCGACAGTGCGGCCCCGGCTGTCGACGGCCCGGTACAGATACGCCCAGCGGCCATTGACCTTCACGTAGGTTTCATCCATGTGCCACGGGCAAAGATCGGAAGGGTTACGCCAGTACCAGCGCAGCCGTTTTTCCATTTCAGGCGCATAACGCTGAACCCAGCGGTAAATCGTGGAGTGATCGACATTCACTCCGCGTTCAGCCAGCATCTCCTGCAGCTCACGGTAACTGATGCCGTATTTGCAGTACCAGCGTACGGCCCACAGAATGATGTCACGCTGAAAATGCCGGCCTTTGAATGGGTTCATGTGCAGCTCCATCAGCAAAAGGGGATGATAAGTTTATCACCACCGACTATTTGCAACAGTGCCACAATGAGTTACTCCGTAGTAATGCAAAATTACTGCATCGCAATGCAGTAGAAACTATGAAAGCAAACCAACGGCTGGTTATTGATATAAGCACCCTTAAAGAGGTGCAGGATACGCTTATCCAGACGGTTGGCGATGTTGTTAAAATCCAGAGAGAAGGGGCTATTAAGCTCAGGGAAACAGAAAAACAGGTTCTTGCCATGCGTGAGAATTTGCGCACCCGACTGACACAAAAAGGGGTAGATCATGGTGCGTAACCTTAAGAGTAGTGACGATTTTTCCCGTGAACTGTCATTTCTTTTTCACCGGTCTATAAAGATTAGAAATTCAGGTTTCGCGATATTTGGTGCGGGCCTGCTGATAATGATTTTTGGTCTTTGCTTGTGGTTGCTGTCATTACACCTCTCACCTTCAGTTCTGGACTTTGATATTGATGTGCCCTTGTCATTCTTCAATTCATCTGAAGGTGAAGATAAGTTAGTGGTTTCGGATTTTGGCGATGCATTTGGAGGCTTCCTAACTACATATTCTAAGTTGCTATTAGGGATTATGGGGCTATTAGTAGTTTCTTCAACTGCCTTTAAAATTTTAAAGGGGGAGGAAATAGGTGAGATATTCCCGATGCTTCTAATTGCTGGCGCTTTTCTTATCGGCTTGTCAGTTTTTACATCTGCTTTAGGTTCGGAAGAGACTGATGCCACTTCAGCTTCGACTGTAAAGGTTATCAAGAAATATGTAAAACATGAAAAATACGATAAACTTGTCGCATATTTAAATGATAGTAATTGGCCCTCAGGCGAAGAGGTATCTGTAAACTATTTAAAGGCGCAACTACATATAAAACTCGGCAAGCCAGATGTGAAGTTAACACAGAATGTTGTTAGGGCGTATATGTCTGGTGTATTACAGTCAAATATTCCCGTGAAAGTTCGTTATGCATTGGAAAAGACAGCTTTAGATAAATCCGTCTCACCACTTGCGATTCGTTATGAGCAAAAACGTATGTCTAAATCACATACCTTTTCAAAAGCGTCGGTTAATTGTCTTAAAGTAGGTAGTCCCGTCGCATTCGTTGGCGTTTTGTTCGCTCTTCTTGGTATAAAAATCAGGCGGCGAGTCAGATTCTTAGAATCAAATTGAATGAAAGCCCGGTACGCTGGGCTTTTTTATTCAGTAACTTTTATCAAATATGTAGTAATTTACCGGAATCTGCTTCTCCAGCTTGTTAGCTGAAAAGCTTACTCAAGTATAATAATCTACTTCTGATTATGTTTTTTATGGTTTTATTTTTACACAACTTATTAAGGATACATGATGTGTAACTTTACTCCTGTTCAAATTATTGCTGATTATATACTGAGGTTTCTTAAAAATAATACTGATGCCAAGCTTTATGAGGCAATGCAGCGTCTTGAAAAGAAAATTGGTCAGTTTGTCGCTGATGGGGTTGATGAACATCAATTACGCTCTTCATTAAGCAAAGTCTGTCGATCTCGTTCCAGGGCGGCTCTTAAAGAGGAGTGTGAACAACTCATTCCATAAAAAGAACATCATACGGGAAAGTTACTTTAACGGTGAATGGCTCGCTTCTGGCGGTTTAAGTTGACGGCCATTCCTACCATAGCCATCATAAAGTATGATTAGCATTCGAGTGTGGCACTACTAATTTTAATGGGCTACGCATTCAGTCTCCACCTCTCTAACTATAAAGGTTCTTTTCATGTCCAATAGCTTCGATAAGCCGCAAACGCTCCCGGTACATAATTCTGATGCCGAACCCTTTTTTCCGAAAAACCTTGGTCCATTTATCGAGCAGGTATCCGGAAGGGATCTGGCAATGCTCACAGAATCAGAGAAGGAAAAACTTGCGCACCTGATCAGAACTGGGCGTAAATATGGAGTTTCTGTCGCTATCGTTCCTGATACAGATTCTGCTGAGCTTCATGAATTACTGTCTAATGCCGATTCCATTGAAAGGCAGTTTTCCATCTATGAACGCATCCAGACGAAGATTGCGTTCACGCGGTGTCAGGAAGCATAAACAAAGTGAGAAATACAACTACGTGGTATGACGTAGAACATATTGAAATCACCACAGGCGAGCGAGGCGGCAGGATATGGGTGCTGAAGCTCTCCTGTGGCCATACAGTATTTCGCCGAATACCTCCTATACGTCTTCATAACCTCACAGCTTTTTCTCTGCGGGAGCCCCCAGAAAAATGTCGGTGCTCTCTTTGCAATTCAAGTCCATAATAAAGCCTTTTTAAAGGCCACAAACTGCATATCACAGGATAAATCATCCTCTACAGCGTTCATTCTTAAACGCAAAATTTATATTTCATTCATTCTATTTTAAAAGCGTTATAAAAGACGGAATCCTATTTAGTCTGTTTGATGCTTAAATCATCTTCAGTGCCTTTTATCTTTTACCCAGCGACTTTAACATTAACCTGAGCAGAAAACTTGTTTTCAAACTAAGTTCGAAAACTTTCTGCTCAGGTTATTAGCCGGGTAAGCCACTTTGTTATATTTGTTTCATGTTAACAGAGGAGGCGATATGCAAATTGAAAAGGTGATGTCATTACTTGAAGTGCTTTCAAGCTGGCTTGAAGATAACATCAATATGGATTCTGAAATTATCTTTGATAATGACGAAGATAATACCAACTCAGAAATTCTGTATCCTGCTGTAGAAAAGGCTAATGCCGTTTTGCGCAAAATGGCATCTTTATCTTCAGATTCTGTTCATGCAATTCGACAGCGCTTGCAGCTTGCCGTAGAAGGCAAAGCTGAATTGTCCCTCAAGGATGTGGGAGAGCTTCTGCTGGCAACAAAGTATCTGATGTTGTCCACTGAAGAGGGAGAGTAAGCCTGTGACCACTCTCGTATTTGAAATGGCAGATATCAATAAACTGATCGAAGAAATTCGCACCGCAAAAACGTTTTCGGTCACCCCAGATCAGATCTATGACCCGGCATGCTATCCGGGGGGAGCCCTCCTTAACGCTGAGGGACAGACTGAAGAAGAGGCGCGTAAAGCTGGTAGGGTTTTCTTTCCCTCATCCTCAAAAATTGCCAGCACACATCTGGTGCCAAAAGTGCTTCTCGCGCACAGTCATGGTGTATACCTGATCACTAATGCTGAGCTTGAGGGCTCTCCCGCATCCCGCGATACTGTGGCTTACGCCCAGGGGATGAATCCAAAACTGGATGAGGACTGGGATTACGCTTGTGATGCCGCTTTGGGTGGGTCTGATTGTAGCTATACCATTCCCGTTGAGTGGCTGGAGTTAGCGGTAGAGCAGGGTTTTCAGGAGTTTCGACTTCGAATGAGTGAAACCAATATCAAACTTGTCAGCAAATAGTATGTCCTTGCTGTTTCCAGTCAAACATTGTCCGCCAGTCGAGCTGCTGGCGGATTGTTTTATATAAGGCCGGGAAGGTATGTCAGGTTTAAGCAGTTCCGCCCAGAAGCTTACAAGGGCGCAGATTTACGTGTTAAGACGGATGGCATCCGGCACGATCTATGATATCTCTGGCAATTTCAGACGGGCCAGAGAACGGCGTACGTTTATGGGGAATCCTGATGATGTGACGTGCAGGAGCTCTCCGGTCCTGTTCCGGCTGGGCCTCGTGGAGTTATGCCAGCCAGTAAGGCATCTGGAGCCAGGTTTATACTATCGGCTCAAGTTGAGCTCCTCAGGGCATGAAGCTCTTAAGGCGAACGCACACCTCTAACATTTGAGATAGTTCGTTCGCAGCCAGGAAAGTAACTTTCATCTCAAGTGTGACCCTTACTACCTCATTTATGAGTAAAACCCCCCTCTGATATGTCGAAAATGCTCATTTATACGAAAATAGTTTCTCTTCAGGTGTGATGTAATTACTGAGAATTCTCCCTGAATGGAAGGCAACCGATGAAAATGTTTTTTACCCCTTATGTTCGTATCGTTTTCTATTTTTGCGCATTGATTTTTATTGTTTACAGTTTCAGTGATTTTTTCCAGGGCGTCCCTGACAGCACCTTCTTCAGTGCGGTCATCACGCTACTTGTTATCGGAACCATTGTTGCCCGGCATCTGGATCGCAAAAAATCTCTCAAATATACTTCACAGATTTAAGTTTCCACTCAGGCCACTCTCGGGTGGCTTTTATAATTTAATAAGGACCGGTTCATGCATAACCACGAAATTCAGACCATTGCTATATTTAGTGCCCAGTATAAAAACATCGAAGATGCTGAAAATGCAGGTGCTTTATATTCAGTAGATATTGAATATCCGATGACACTAAATGATTTATCGCGGCTTTGCGACTCTATTGCCGAAGCAGTAGGTGTGCCTGGCGGCGTCAAATACCAGTTCGTGTCCCAGCCGGAAGCGCATGAAACCAGCTTCTGATAACCAGTAACCAAACTGCCTAAAAGCAGGTGCAAAGCCATGAAACAAACAAAGTCTTCTATGTCACGTATTGTGCAGCTGTACGACGGGAGCCGATACGGAAACTGCGAGCAGGCTGATAACGAAGGAGAGCTTTTTACGGTGGTGTTGAATAAGCCTTCGCAGATCGATGACATCCGTAAAATCGTAGACACAACCGCCGAAGTACTTGGCAAAGCTTTGCCAGTACTCCTCTTTTAAAGCTTACATCCGTGAAGGATAATTACGGTCTTACTACTTTCAGTTTTTCATTCCAGTGCCGTCCATTTTAATTTATCGATTTTAAGCGGTCGGCGCTATTTCATTGTTTCTTTTCCGACTGTAATTCCTTATATATAGGAATATTTCAAAGAATTTATCTCAGGTTATTTGTGGCGTGGTGCCAGTTGTTATAATGATTCCACATAATCTGGAGAGTCAATCATGATCACATCTCTAATGAATTTCCGCGATTTAACCGGAGAGGCAGTCATCCAGGCGCGGCAATGCGTTATTAATGCTGAGATCGAAGCGGCCCGGGAAAAGGTAATTCATGCTCGTTCGTTATTCAAAGCGGGTATACATAATGTTGTAAACGGTAGTTCTGGCATTAAGGCTGCGGCAGCACATTTTCTGGTGATAAAACGTTTACAGACTGACACTCGGTATCTGGACGCGGTTATCACTGATAACCTTTGCATGTTTTCTCCTGAGGGTTATCTGTATCTGTTTATGCAACAACGTTATTTCCTATAAAACAATGGGTTAGGTAAGTATCTTTCCATTAAAAACATTAAAAAGGTGACTTGATGAAACCATTTGGACTTGCCGGAAAACCCCGGCCCGAACCTTGCGGCTGCTGCTGGTATACCCGTGAGGACTGCCCTTACGTCAGCGCAAAACAGATCTATCGCCGCAGGCAGCGCAAGGCAGAACGCCAGCGTCAGCGCAGCACCATTGTGATGGCCGTTTCTGAATTTCGCTGACCTCTTCTGGAAATATCATTTTTTCTCCAGAAGAATTTTAAAATAAAGGGAAATCTTTTCACGGGTATCTGATGTTTATTGTTTATGGTAAATTGCGCCACATTAATTGTTTGTGGCGCAGTTCGTGATGGCTTAAGGATATAATATGAAAATCAGCCAGCTGGAATCCGGGATGCAGGTTTGGTCTGTAACCCGTACCAAAATGGGAAATACCACCATTTCAACGGTCATTGTCCACCCCGTTGTCATTATTGAAATTCATGATAACCATGTGATTGCTCGCTGGAACGGCAATGCACCACGTCGGTTTGGAGAAACGGCTATCAGGGGCTGGAAGAAGGAGAAGCCACTGCTTGTCCGTGAGCCTTTCGGAAATGTTCGTCTGGCCACCCGGGCTGAAAAAACCGCTATGCAGGAAAAAGAGTAATACCCCCTTTTAGCACCCACAATTTCACCGTCCATCTGCCTTTAACCTTGCCTGTTATTAACGGAATCCTTTCTGACTGGGCGGATCCCACGCATAACCTGAACTGTTGGCTAACCGTCTTACAGCCAAATTCCCTCCTTTATCTGGCAGGAGTGCGTCCGTGAGCTCTGTATGATCTACGTGTTTGTTAAGTAGAGCACATAACAGGAGTGGGGTATGACTGAATTAAATAAAAGCCCGTCCGGTTTTTCCGGAGCTGATGTCAGTAAAGAACAGGCTGCCATAAGGGCACTTGTAGAAAGAGTAGTGACCAACTATCGCAGCCGGACAGCACCTGATCGGGTTCAAAAGGCTTCGGTAGCGTTTAATGGGGGATTAATCCTGACCCTGATGCTGGCCTTGACGCTATTGGGCTACCTTGTGGCGGAATTGCTCAGGGGGTATGTTGCGGATAGTTCACCCTATGTGCCCGGTCTAAGTTATTCGCAATTTTCGATGCTTATGGTCGTTGAGCTGTGTCTATGCTTTCTTGCATGGTTTTTGGTTGTCACAGGGGACTATCCCCGGCCGTGGATATTTCAGGTAGTCCCGATGGAGCAGTACTGGTTCTTTGACGAAGTGGATGACGACGATCTTGCCCGGCTTTCCTGTAACCCTTACATCAAGCGCTGGCTACTTGATGAAATGTCCGGTATTCATCGACTGACCTACACGAGGCTGCATGATCGACTGGAGCGCATCTGTAATATTGCATCCCATCTCGAATACAGCCGTATTCAGGCACATAAGATTTCCCTAATCAACGGAAGCAGTGCCTCCTGATCCTACCATTGCATCCGGAAATTAAACGGGCAGGAACTGCACTGTATGTTCCGACCCAGCAGCTGCCCGTTACCCTTTTCTTTAGTATAAAATGACTTTCGCCGACAACCGGAAGTGAATCATGTCAAATAAATGAAAAATCAGTAATTTATGTAGGCGGGGTGTTTGGCTGATCAGGGCAGGGTGGTATAATAACGCTGGTGCTGGAGGCTTTTGCCCCAGCCAGCGGTAACACTGTTTGACTGTGGTAAAAGCAGAAAGCCCCGAGTAATTTTTCAATTAACCTGTACTGCACCCATTTTGTTGGACGATGAAATGGAATAGTCCCTGATATGTCAAAGCCAAAATACCCCTTCGAAAAGCGCCTTGAAGTCGTGAATCACTACTTCACAACTGATGATGGTTACAGGATCATCTCTGCACGTTTTGGTGTGCCTCGAACCCAGGTCAGGACGTGGGTTGCCCTCTATGAAAAACATGGAGAAAAAGGTTTAATTCCCAAACCTAAAGGCGTTAGTGCTGATCCAGAGTTGCGCATTAAGGTCGTGAAAGCCGTGACCGAGCAGCAGATGTCCCTCAATCAGGCTGCTGCTCACTTTATGCTTGCTGGTAGTGGTTCTGTAGCCAAGTGGCTGAAAGTCTATGAGGAGCACGGAGAAGCTGGTTTACGCGCACTCAAGATCGGCACCAAAAGAAACATTACAATGTCAGTTGATCCAGAAAAAGCGGCGTTAGCATTGGAGCTGTCGAAAGACCGACGTATTGAGGATCTTGAAAGACAAGTTCGATTCCTTGAAATGCGGCTTACGTATCTAAAAAAGCTGAAAGCCTTAGCTCATCCCGCGAAAAAGTGAAAGTACTCAACGAGCTAAGGCAGTTTTACCCTCTTGATGAGCTTCTCAAGGCAGCGGAGATACCGCGCAGTACGTTTTATTACCATCTAAAGGCTCTCAGCAAGCCTGATAAGTATGCGGATGTTAAAAAGCGTATTGGTGAGATTTATCACGAGAATAAAGGTCGTTACGGATACCGTAGGGTAACGTTGTCTCTCCATCGAGACGGGGAACGGATTAACCATAAAGCCGTTCAGCGCCTGATGGGAACCCTCTCGCTTAAGGCAGCGATTAAGGTCAAGCGATACAGCTCCTACAGAGGAGAGGTAGGGCAAACCGCCCCCAATGTTCTCCAAAGGGATTTCAAGGCTACACGGCCAAACGAGAAGTGGGTTACCGACGTTACTGAATTTGCAGTCAATGGGCGAAAGCTGTATTTGTCTCCAGTAATAGATCTCTTCAACAACGAAGTTATTTCTTACAGCCTGTCGGAAAGACCTGTGATGAACATGGTCGAGAATATGCTCGATCAGGCATTCAAAAAGCTTAAGCCTCACGAGCATCCTATTCTGCACTCTGACCAGGGATGGCAGTATCGTATGAGAAGGTATCAAAACATCCTTAAAGAACAAGGCATTACACAGAGCATGTCCAGAAAAGGCAATTGTCTGGATAATGCAGTCGTGGAATGTTTCTTTGGAACCTTAAAGTCGGAGTGTTTTTATCTTGACGAGTTCAGTAATATAAGCGAACTGAAGGATGCTGTTACGGAATATATTGACTACTACAACAGCAGAAGAATTAGCCTGAAATTAAAAGGTCTGAGTCCAATTGAATATCGAACCCAGACCTATGTGCCTCGTGTTTAACTGTCCAACTTTTTGGGGTCAGTACAACCCGAGGCCCCTGTATGCTAGTCACATTCAGAGTAGCCTCTTGCCTGCTTAAATGCAAGGAGAAGAAGGCCATTGTTAACACCAAGCTGTAATGTCCCCTTTGAACCATTCTAAAATGTCCCCAGACAATTCTCTGGGGGATTTTTCATGATCAAAGAGACTGTTACGATGAGTCATAAGGAACTCGACCGACTTCACATTATTCAGGAGTCACTTAATCGCCATATTACTCAGGAACAAGCTGCGGCACGCATTGGCATTTCTATTCGGCAGGTTAAACGTCTGGTGCAACGGTATAGAAATGAAGGGCCTTCTGGTCTAGTTTCCCGCCGACGTGGAAAGCGTCCCAATAATTCCTTTTCTACCGAATTCAGAGCAACAGTAATTTCACTCCTCAAAGGCCGCTACGCTGATTTTGGACCTACGCTTGCGTGCGAAAAATTGCGCGAGATACACGGCTTGTGTTTATCCATTGAAACTCTCAGGAAGTGGATGGTAGAGGAGGGCATATGGCGCGAACGTCGTCGTAAGTTTGCCCGAATTTATCAGCGCCGGATGCGGCGCCCATCCTACGGTGAACTCATCCAGATTGATGGCTCGCCTCATGACTGGTTTGAAGGTCGGGGCCCCAAATGCACACTGATAGTCTTTATCGATGATGCTACCAGCGCTCTGATGGCGCTACGATTCGCTCCTGCAGAAACAACCCGGGCTTACATGGAAACCCTCCGGGGTTACCTTAATGATCATGGCGTACCACTGGCTCTCTATTCTGACAGACACAGTATATTCAGAGTAAATAACCCGGAGCGGGAAGGAGAGTTGACTCAGTTCACACGTGCGATAAAGACACTGGGCATCGAGCCAATCCATGCCAACAGCCCGCAGGCAAAAGGGCGGGTAGAGCGTGCCAATCAGACACTGCAGGACAGGCTGGTCAAAGAAATGCGGCTTCAGGGTATCAGTGATATTGAAACAGCAAACGCATGGTTGCCGACCTTTATTGAAGCCTATAACAACCGGTTTGCTACGCCGCCTCGTATTGCTGATAACGCCCATCTTGATGTACACCATTCTGAAGAGGAACTGGGTTATATCTTCAGCCTCCAGGCGAAGCGCGTTCTCTCCAAAAATCTCACTTTCCAGTACAAAAGCAGTGCGTTTCAGATTCGCAGTGAAGGCCGGGGATATCGACTTCGGCATTCGGTTGTCACGGTATGCGAAAGCTTTAACGGTGAAATTAAGGTTCTGTATGATGGGAAAGCGTTGGGATGGGAAAAATATGTTGATGGCCCGGAGCCTATACCACTGGATGATGAAAAAAGTGTCCATGAACGTGTGGATAATGCCCGTTTTGATTTACGCTCAAAATTCTACGTAAAACCTAAAGCTGACCATCCTTGGCTCACGCGCCGCACGCAAAGTAATCAGCAAGTGAAGCCCCCTAAATTACCCAGAAAGAAGGCTGATCCCGATAAAATGGACTGAAACCAGGCGTTATTCAGTTGAGTGCATATCCAGTCATAGGATAGATTCTTACGTAGCGTTTCTGGCGTGCATTTTCGGGTGGTTTGTTACTGTTTTTAACGGGGACACGTCAGAAACGCGCTCAGGCCGTCTGAGCGGTACGCGTAATGCGGCGTTATGGTAAATAGCCTATGCTAATGTCCGCTAAGAGCGAGATATAGTCATTCGTACCCTGAGAATTACACTTTGAAGTGATTCAGGGTATGCGCTTACTGGTTACGAATATTGAGCGAGAATCATGTGATGATCGCCGCTTTTCTTTCGAGCCAGTAGGTGCTCCACGTTCGCTAACGAATACTCAGGGCATGCAGATAAACTGCTGGCTATATTTCTTTCGAAGAGCGTGGAATGCATACCAATCCCCGATAAAAAGGAGTTGGTGATGACTGTGACTAATCAATTTGCTGCGCACGTTGGTCTGGACTGGGCTGATAAAAAACACGATGTCTGTGTTCAGTTTAAAAACGGTGAACGCGTATTCGATGTGATTGAACATACAGCAGAAGCGCTTGATGCCTGGCTTACTGAGTTACACCAGAAAGTAAAAGGTAGAATCGCAATAGCTCTCGAACTGAAGAAGGGCCCCGTGGTATATGCTCTTCAAAAATACCCCTTTATCACCGTTTTCCCCGTCCACGCATTGTCCCTGGCTCGTTATCGGCAAGCCTTCTCGCCCAGCGGCGCTAAAGATGATCCGCAGGATGCCGAGCTGGCATTAGAGTTAATGCTGCGTTACCCCCAGAAGATAAAAGCTATTGAACCCGACAATGCGGATATTCGCTTACTTCAGCAACTGGTTGAGCAACGTCGTCAGTTGGTTGAAGATAAACGACGCTTTGTGAACCGGATAATCAACACGCTTAAACAGTATTATCCTCAGCCACTGGAGTGGTTCTCACATCGGGGTAGCTTACTGTTGTGTGAGCTGATTATCCGGTGGCCCAGTCTGCAACAACTGAAACGAGCCAGACGCGACACGATCCGCAACTTTCTGAATGCCAAAGGTGGTCGCGCTATGGCCCTTACCGAGCAACGTGTTGCGAGTATTGATAATGCGATCCCATTGACTACAGACCCGAGTGTTATAGAGGCTAATGCTTTGATGGCAGCAGCACTGGCGACACAAATTAAAGTCGTGAGTGAAATCATCAAAACCTATGACGAACGAATCGAAACGCTGTTTGACACATTGCCAGATGCGGGGCTGTTCAAATCACTTCCGGGCATGGGACCGTGCATGGGCCCACGGATGCTTGCTGCACTTGGTGATAATCGTGACCGGTTTAACAGCGCTGAAGAAATTCAAAACTACGCAGGTATAGCACCGGTGACCGAACGAAGCGGCCAAAAATCATGGGTTCACTGGCGATGGCAATGTGCCAAGTTCGTCAGGCAGACCTTTGTTGAATGGGCTGCCAAGACGGTTAATTCATCATACTGGGCCAAACTGTATTATCAGGGCCTTAGAGAAAAGGGCAAATCTCATCAGTCTGCGATCCGGGCACTGGCGTTCAAATGGATAAGGATCATTTACCGCTGCTGGAAGGCCAGAACCTGTTATGACGAAGCGAAATATTTGCTGGCTCTCGAAGCGAGACACTCGCCCTTACTGAAGCCATAAAAAGCTTGTCGAATGTCTCAGGGCGTGAAGCGGACATTGCAGACTGCCCAGTAGAAAAAGTGCTATCAGAATTATCTAAAGGAAGATCGTATTTACCATGTCTCATTCTAACTGTTTAATAAATTACAAAAATTAAAATTTCCATTTAATATCATCGCGTTAAGCAAGAGAATTAAACCTCTCATTTAATTTATGATTCTTATTTAATTCATGAGTTGGTGTAAAAATAGGTTGCCGCACTATAGAAAGACACATATTTAAACCCAGCAGGAAATCATATTTGAAAGTAATGTGTTTAAGGGGCTGCGTAACAAGAACAGCAAGTAAACACATAGTAATAACAGTTACCATTCCCATTTCGCAAGTGGCCATATCAGAGGTGAACTAATGCCTGCTGCAATTTTAAGAATTAAGGTTATCCTAATAATTCTTTTGTATGATTAAGATCATCGATAAATTTACTAAGGACTCATTAATGAAATTGCGACTCTGGAATCTATTACCCCATGATTACGCTCCTTTTTTTCGTATTCTTCACATCATTGTGGCATTTCTAATATTATCACAAATTATTAACTCTAATCTGACAGAGACCGAAGCAATTGGTGAACATAGTCTTGAAGGAGTTATAACCTGGATGCACATTATTTCAGGGTTAGGACTGATTATTTGTGGTTTTATTATGTTAAGTTGGATGCTTACTCAAAGAGGTTTTACTTATTATTTTTCATGGGTAGGGCTTGACTTTAGTGGTATTAAGCAAGATATAAAAACGTTGACTAGTTTCCGACTGCCCGATGCACATTCGGGAGGTATTGCCAGTACAATCCAAGGATTTGGAGTTCTAGCATTGCTAATTGTAGCACTTTCAGGTGGCCTATGGTTCTTGTTGAATACCATGCAGTCAAATCTGGCTGAAACAGTAATCCACTGGCATAAGTTCTTTACTACTTTCATTGAGGTCTATTTTTATGCACATGGTGCAATGGGAGTTTTGCATATTTTAATTGAAAAATATAAAAGCCGCTCAGTTAACCTAAGTGACTAATCTGTTGTGAGATAATATTACTTCAAGTTGAAGAAAACCCTAAAAATAAAATTTAGTTTACTAGAAGATGAAACAGCACTTGCAGAGACTTTTTAATTAAATTTAATAAAAACGAAAAAATATTCATGGCGAAATGATTGTTTAATTATCTATCATGGATAGAAATGTGAGTTAGTCGTCCTATTTTAGGAAGTTAATAATGACTAAAACAAAAGGGTTACCTCGTCCGCTGACGCACTACGCTTGGCTTTCCATTGCCACGGCTATTGCCACTATCGGACTCAAAGGTGTGGCGTGGAAAATGACCGGTTCGGTCGGTCTGCTATCTGATGCCATCGAATCCGTAGTTAACCTCGCAGGAGCCCTAATGGCGCTCTGGATGCTGACCTTGGCTGCGCTTCCGGCCGATGAGAACCATGCATATGGGCACGGCAAAGCCGAATATTTCTCGAGTGCTTTCGAAGGATTTCTGATCCTATTGGCGGCAGCCAGTATCGCCTATACCGCAGTTGAGCGGATGTTAACTCCACAGCCGCTTGAGGAGATTGGTCTCGGATTACTGGTTTCAACAGTCGCATCAATCCTTAATTTTGTGACGGCTCGCATTTTGTTAAGGGCTGGCAGGCAGCACAACTCTATCACTCTTGAGGCAGATGCTCATCACCTGCTGACCGATGTCTGGACGTCGGTCGGTGTCATTTTTGGTGTCGGACTGGTTTATCTGACCGGCTGGTTTTGGGTCGATCCGATCGTTGCATTGCTGGTCGCAGCCAACATCGTTTGGACTGGTTATCAGCTTATGAGTCGTTCAGCTGCAGGTCTGATGGACGTATCGCTACCCACGGAAGAACTCAAAAAAATCGAGTCACTGCTGGCAGGATATCGTGAACAGGGGCTTGATTTCCATGCACTACGTACACGCCAGGCTGGCGGGCGGGCGTTTATGACAATGCACATCCTAGTTCCTGGGCGATGGACTGTTCAATATGGGCACGACTGGGCCGAGCGTATAGAGAATGATATCCGCACCGCACTGCCTTTTATCCATATCACCACTCATGTGGAACCGTTGGAAGATCCCGCGTCAATGAACGACCAAACGCTCGACATTTCTGATCACTAAACTAACCACATGTCGCTGGTCGGGCAGGGTAACAAACCTCGCTCTACAAAAATTTCAGGTATTCTCTATAATTCTGAGGGTACTTGATGTGACCTGCGCCCAATTGTTGGGCACGCAATATTTTTAAAAAGTCCGCTTCTGGCACAAAGCGGACAGTGATCACCGTTCTTACGACTACTTTCTGACTTACTTCGTGACTTGCCCTAAGCATGTTGTAGTGCGATACTTGTAATGACATTTGTAATTACAAGGGGTGTAAGACATGGGTAGCATTAACCTACGTATTGACGATGAACTTAAAGCGCGTTCTTACGCCGCGCTTGAAAAAATGGGCGTAACTCCTTCTGAAGCGCTTCGTCTCATGCTCGAGTATATCGCTGACAATGAACGCTTGCCGTTCAAACAGACACTCCTGAGTGATGAAGATGCTGAACTTGTGGAGATAGTGAAAGAACGACTTCGTAATCCTAAGCCAGTACGTGTGACGCTGGATGAACTCTGATGGCGTATTTTCTGGATTTTGACGAGCGGGCACTAAAGGAATGGCGAAAGCTGGGCTCGACGGTACGTGAACAGTTGAAAAAGAAGCTGGTTGAAGTACTTGAGTCACCCCGGATTGAAGCAAACAAGCTCCGTGGTATGCCTGATTGTTACAAGATTAAGCTCCGGTCTTCAGGCTATCGCCTTGTATACCAGGTTATAGACGAGAAAGTTGTCGTTTTCGTGATTTCTGTTGGGAAAAGAGAACGCTCGGAAGTATATAGCGAGGCGGTCAAACGCATTCTCTGAACCAAAGCATGACATCTCTGTTTCGCACCGATGGTGACACTTCTGCTTTGCGTTGACAGGAGAAGAAGGCCATGAAAATGCCGAACCAACCCATTGTTTTGTGCATATTAATAGTTTGTTTAACGCTGTTGATATTCACCTGGCTCACACGAAACTCGCTTTGCGAGTTGCGGATGAAAGACGGAACAAGGGAGGTATCTGCTATCCTGGCCTACGAATCCGGTAAGTAGCTGACAAAGAGGGGGGCAACCCCCTCTTTTCGGGGTGTGGATTAGTATGCCATCGGCACCTTTTGAAAGGGTTTCTCCAGTCGGGGAAACCCTTTTTTCCTCCCGTCTTGTGGCATATAGCCTTTTGTATAAATCAAGAACCAGACCCAAAGAGTCCCACTTCACGCAAACCGTTCAAAAGCCTTAGCGTAATCCAGTCGGGAAAAATTTCACCGGTGCTCGTCCGGGCACGTACCGGAAACAATGGACTTCTCACTGGTCGGTAGCTCATAGAACGTAGCCATTGCGGTCAGTCCTTATTCTGTACCCAGTAGAGTTTTATGGCCGTCTGGCAAATCGTTCAAACATTGTCATTTCTGTTCTCGCTGCATCCGGTCAAATGATACGGTGAATTCAGCTCATGGGCATTCGCATCGCAGTCTACGAAGGCACCAGAAGTTTGAGGATGTTACGCAAAGAACAGTTATCAGGTTTGCTGGTGGGCGTAATGCCTACCTCTACTTTACTTCATAGGGATTCTTCTGCGGGGAAGCAAGAATTGACTCAACGTTGTCCGGTCGTACCAGATTTGTCGCGGAAAGCGCCTTTTTGTGAGGGGGGCCGCAGCGCTAAACCTTTTCCTGGAACGACATGAAGGACAGCAGAGCGTCCGCCCTGGAGGACAGCTCAATACAGTCTCCACGCTGCGGTTCTATCTCTTCGTCAATGGTTTCATTGTACCAAATACGCAGCCGCCATCCCTTCGCAGGGAAAGCGCTCTGCATCGCCAGGACCATCCCCTCCGGCGACAGCAGTTCTCGACAGAGGTAGCAGGCCCCGATCCGGGTTGAATCCCGCAGCCACATTACGGGATACTCTTTAACCAGTTGGTCATACACGCATTCTGCCATATGAAAGTAATTTTCGTCAGCCCTGCAAAAATCACACATTCGATTTCCTTAAATGGTGTTCATCGAGATAATTCAGAAAGTTGATTCGCCAAACTACGGGGCATTTCTTTAATGGCGGAGCTTTACATCACTATTTCTGTCATTTTCAAATCCGCCGGATACAGCAATAATTGCACCGAACAGCGGTTTGAACTGCAATGCATCCGTAGGGTATGCGACAATAATAAGGCTCTTCCCGTACTCTTAAAAATGGAAGAGTTTAAAACCCATACTGCTGGGATGAGCGAAGCACGGTACATTATGCCAGCGTATAAGGGCCGTCATAACTTGTTTTTTTCTAGAACACGGCGAAGTTTTCTTACCTGGGAAGCTGTGGAAAGCGTACCGGTTCGGGGATGGCATGCGCTTGCCTTTTCACCTGGTTTGAGTACATAGGCTAATGCCAGCTCGTTCAGAGCCGCCTCAGCTTTCAACAGGGCCTCAATGGCCGTGTTCAGGTATACAGTTCGGCTCTCATGGTTCATCAGGATTTTCCTCACAAGGGTAAAAATGACAGGCGATACCTGCCGTTTACCCTTTGTCTCCGTTAAGAATGGCATCACGGCAGGCTTCCCAGATTACCTGGGCATTAGCATCACACTCCACGAACCCGCCGCACTGATCGTATATCACCTGGTATACCTCAGGGGGAATCTTCCCAGGCGCAACCGGAGTTGAGCGTTTGCCTTTATGAATCTCATCTGCGGTATCACAGACAGCGTCGAGATGCCGCGACATCCACTCAGATAATTTCAGACCCTCTCGATTTGCCTGTTTTACATAGCGAACCTTTCTGGAAACCGTAGATCGCATCTGAATCTGTGTCACAGCTGGCACATCTTCTTTCATGGCATTCTGTAATGCAGCTTTGGGCTTTTTCATGTTCATGGTTGCTTTAAATTATTCTGGAGTTCGTCTGATATAAATGCTGACGTGATCTGTCAGCGTTGCTTAAATAGTTTATCGCCTTCCGCCAGTTCGCCGTTGAGCTGTTCAATCACGCTCCAGATGAGCCGATCATCCGGCGTTGAGCCTGCACACTCTTTCACGACCGCCACGGGTCTAAATTCTTCAGGGTCTGCCTGCCCGGAGGTGAAGAGCCTGCTCTCAATCCAGTGGGCCCCCTCTGTGCAGCAGTGGCAACTGGTTTCAGGTGGTTCATCCAGACCGTCCACTCCACAGGCTGAGCAGGTGAACAGTTTGCGAGACCCACCAGCCAGTGGCGTATCGCAAGCTGCTGGAAGTGCGCCAGCATTGCGCCAGTACAGCACATGATTTGAATCGTAGCAGTGTCCATGAAGCAGAAGCGAAACGCCGCAACTGCGAGTTTCAATGGCTTTGCCTGTGCCAAGGTATTGCCCGATCTCGTCCCATACGTCCACTAAGGTGTCAGGCAGCGGACGCGTAACAGGGAACTTAGCGCAGTCGTCCGGGGTGCCTTTAATGCAGCAGAGGGCCGAATACGCAAGCTCCTGCATTTCGTAGGAGTACTGACCACATACCACGCGTTCCAGTTTGTCGATTAGTTGTTCTTTATTCATCATACTCAGCCTTATTAAACAAATTCATTACGCCACTGGCACCATCTGGCCGGAGCAGACTGCGGCCCGGTAGTAGAGCCGCAGGGGGTGTCGCTGGACTAACAGGTGCTCAGTGAGTCCCGCACTTCCTCATGACTGGTCATTTTCAGAAGAAGCTTTCCAGGGCAGCGTGGTTCCGCCTGTGAACGGGTGACGTCTTCGTTGATTGCCTGGATATGAGCAGATTCAACGGTCCGACGCTGTACGACATGGTTGCTCAGGTTGAATTCGCACTGGAGCCTTCTGGCATCAGAATCCGCGTTCATTGCAATACGTTCATCAAAGCGGCGGTTCATTCGCAGAGCCTCTTCGTGAGCTGCATCAACAAGGGTGCGTCTGGTGACATAGTCGTTACCAGCAAAAAACGATAGCTGAGCGTGTTCCGAAGAGTAGTCGGAGCTTCCCTTACAACGGGCAATCGCGGCTTCAGAGTGCAGGATTAATGAACTCAACCGTGAACAGACGTCATTGATGGTGCCGGTTTTCAGACAGTCGTGGATAAGTGTCCAGGCGGAAATGCTCAGCGGGCGGCTGGTGATCACATAGGGATTGTAATGATCAACCGTTACGATAGTACGCAGTGAATGAAGCGATTCGGACTGCGTACGTAAGTCACGGCGAACAGTACATGCCACCGAGGCAACATCTTTACATTCTTTGTCGGACATCGAGTCCAGTACGCGGATCTCCACCTCTGCCGCCTTTGAGGCGATATGCGCACTAATCTCACCCTTAAGACGTTTGTAGTCAGCCTTGAAGCTTCCCACGCTGTCAATATCGATCCAGTAACCACAGCTGTAACCAGCATTACCAAACTCGTCATCTTTCTCATAGTTCGGACAGCCGTCATTGCTCCAGCCAGCTTTTTCCAGCAGCTCGTCAATAGCGACCAGCTCAGCCATTGGTGCATGTTCGATAATGAAATAATGGACACGGCCCCAGGCATATGCGCGTGAACGGCCATCAACAGAAGTATCAGAAGTCGTCTGACGGGAAAGTTTCATGAGGTACTCCAGTTCTGCCCGGTACCGCCGGGGCGGTGGTGCGAAAGCCGCACCATGAATGACACTATGATCCTCCTAACTTCTATTGTCAATACAATTGAAGTGGCGTTGTATTTATTCATTATTTGGACCCGGCTCGTACGGAACGACCGTCGGGACTTGCCAATTATTCTGCGGTGAGCAGGGGGAAGGGAACATCCCACCGCTTGTTTCAAGATGTACAGCCAAGGAGGGCGCAGAATGCCTGACAGAATCATCGTGCAGCGGTAGCGAAAGACCTGACAAACGGGAAAAGTATCCTTTTATTCCAAAGCCAACCTCAGCTTTTAATGTCGCCAGTACGTTTCTTAAACATGCCAAATCGGTCTCTTATACGGCCGGATGGGCCCGATGAAAACGATAAAATGAGAAACAGAACCCGACACATCGCTGCTCTCTGGGAAAGCCGGTCAGCAGATGGAGCGCCAGGAACTAAATCCGCTGGTTTTAATAATGATTGAGGAGAACAAGATGAAAGATAACAAGACACGTCCTGTAGACTCGTATGCTCATGCTGATTTCATGGAGTCCGTCTTCAGCAACCTCAGGGCTTTCTGTGATGCGGAATGCCAGCGGCTAACTGCCGGTTATCCCCCAACTGTCAAACCAGAACAGCAAAGCACTGACGGCCAGCTGTCGGCGGCATAAATCATTACCTGCCAGTTCGTTCAAATTTCCGCTTCCTTAAGCCCGGGCCAAAAGCCCGGCTCAATCCAAAAACTGAACGTACCGGTTTACCTCTATATCTCCTCAATCCCCTGCGACTTACAAGAGACCCGCACCGGTTTAGCCATTCCTGTCCTGCCACTCTCTCATCACTGGCCCAGACAACCGGAAAAGTAACTTTTCTCTCCGACTCACCTTCTGAACCAGCTATTTTGCTTAAACGTAAAAACGGCCCACTGTTGTGAAGATTTAAAACGGACGGATCGAGTAGTATTGTCTCAGGAATTTTTTTTAAGAAAAGTTACTTTTTCTTCTGTGCAACCTATTAGAAAAAATGTCGAACCTGGTATTGTTGTGTTGTAGCGCAGTTAAACAACCAACCAAAAGAGAGAACAAAAATGTCCGCAATCGAAACTGAAGTAAAAAACAACAGCAACGAAATCAGCCTTCGTGGTTACCTGGAACGCACTGGTAACGGTGCCCGTAAAGGTAACGGCCTTATCATTGACCCTTCGGTTGTTGTAGAGCAGGAAGGCTTTAACACCCGCACGGCCGGTATGGGCGAGCTCTACTATTCAATGCCTCACGTTGTGGAACACCTGAACAGCCTGGCCGATGCCTACATGGAAGACCCGTTCAGCGTGACGCCTATCGTTGTTCAGATGGTTAATGGCGTACCTGTACTGCGTCAGGGGGCTTGCCGTATCCGTTCCATCGCTATTGCAAACCGCCAGCTGGAAGCAGAAGGGCGTGAACGCATTACTCGTATTCGCTGCGAAGAGTTTCGCGGTAGCGCTTCAAAAGCAGAACTCTTCACCCTGACCGGCAACTCCAACCTGGCGCTGTCTGTCGTAGCTGAAGCGCTTTCAATTAAGCGTCTTGTTGAAGATAAAGAAGAGCCTAAGACCTTTGCGGAACTGGCAAAAAAACGTGGTAAATCAGAGCAGCATCTTCGCCAGATGGTTCGCGTACTGGACCTGCCTTCTGAACTACAGACCATGCTTGTGAGCGATCAGGTGAGCATGTACGTTGCGCTGGACGAGTATATGTACAGCGGTGAGGATGCGGTAGATAACATCAACAAGGCGATCTCCATCTATGGTAAAGCGACGAAAAACACGCTGAAATTCGTCAAAGCTGCCAAGGTAGAAGAGCGCATGGCAGATCCGCAGACTCCGGAAAACTCCGGTGATGAGCAACCGGCAGGTAATGCTACCGTTAACACCCCGGTACCGGATCAACTGAATGATGAAAGCAATACAGAGACGCTGGTTACGCCACCGGTACAGGAACCAGCTCCGGCTCCAAAGGACAGCGCTCCTAAACAGAACCCGGCAGGTAAAGCACCATCCATGTCCAGCGTTCTGAACAAAAAGACCGTGACCGTCATTGCCGACACCGCGATCCCGATTTTTGAACGTATTGCTGAAGAAGCCAAGCTTAAAGAAGGTGAATCTGTCAGCACTGATACTTACACGCTTGTTCTGACCAATGATGAAATGAACGATATCATCAATGCTCATGCTGACCTGAAAGAGTACCTGCGTAAGCATGCTGAGAAGATGAATAAGGGACAGGCATGATTTTCTGACCGACCCCTCCATCCGGACGGGTCGGTAACTTTTTCAGGACAAGGGGAAACAGGGCAATGAAGAAGGCTTTTATCAACGTAGACAAGACTAACCCACTGCCAGTCCTGACGGATTCGGTGACCCGGGTAAGTATTCAGTGCACGGCAAAAGATGAAAACGGGGCAGGGATCGAAGTGAACATCCTCGACCTGATTCAGGATCATGATACGGATGAAGTGAAAGTGCAGTTTGGGAGCTCGCCTGTTCAGGCTCTGGCGATGCTCCGCCGGGTTATGACAGCACTGGAAAAGCAGGCAAATGCAGAACTGCAACAGAATTCCTGCTCGCGTATGCAGTAAACGGTAAAAGCAGAATGTTCCCTACTGGATAAACCCGGTGGACCTCACGGAGAGCAAGTCACCGAATGGTTCACTGTTAAGTGATATACATCCGGATTTATAAGGTTTTGCAGCATCCGAATAGGCAATAAATAGAATTATTTTGATTTATCTCAGCAAGGAAATGGAAAGCTACCAGATTTTAGGATAGCGAAATGCCTGTATCGCTACTCTGCTGAATTAGAAATGATTTTAAACGCAATGCATAATGATAGAATAGCAATGCCTTTAATTATTTGTCACGTCTGAATTATATGTAGACTTACGGAGAGGATATGGTAATTACTTATTCATTATCGGAAACGTTTAATATGTTTTTACGCGAGATTATTGCATCTGGACTTGCAGTTTTTTGCGCATGGTGCGTTTTGTGTCTTTTCTCTGATCAGGAACGAGGTAAAGAGGTTCCTGTTTCTATGAAAAAAATAACTTCAAAGTCAGCTTTCTCCTACTTTATCAGTTCTCAAATTGCCGCTTTTATTATCTCCTTGTTGGGTTCAATCTTAAGCACGAAATGGGACAACATCGTCTGGAATGATGAAATAAGACAGTTTTATCTGCATGTAGGATTTGGGCTGGTAGCTTGTGTATTCTGTCTGCTTGTAATCTTGCATGAGAAATTTATCAAAAGAAATTTAAATGTTTATTCTGGTTATTGTGGTTCACTGGCAGTTAGTCTCACAGGAATCTTTGTACTTTGTGCGTTATATCTGACATTTTCATTACCATTTCATTATGAAGAACGTCTACTTAATGATGCATCCTTGGTGGCTTCGGATGGCGTTGAAAATTCAGTCGTTTTTGCAGACGGTCGTTACTGGGTTTTTGAACTGGGCTTACCATATTTCAAACAGTCATTGCTCAAAGAGGTAAGAAGGGGCAGGTACCAGCTAATCTGCACTACAGAAAAAAAAACAACATGCTGGTCTGGCAAAAAACTTCCCGAAAAACCAACCTCTTTGAAAGCTAGTTCATAAAGATTTAAACTGCTCGCTTAAATCCACACTGGTCCAATTTTGAAAATTTATTGTGTTTTTAAAAGAAATTACAGTGTGGGTTATTAGCCAGTAGGTCGGAGTTTTATATAATACCCAAAAACACAGGAGGTATTATGAAAACCAATCTGGCCTATGCATCTAATTGCTCCGATTCTGTCTACTCCTATATTTATCAGGCACTGCAACAACGCTCTGGTGCCGAGAATGAAAGCCTTTATCAGCAGGCCATTTCCAGCTGCTGCACAGATAAACAAAAAAAGAAACTGGCCGGGTATTATGCCGGTCCATGGCAGCTGCTATTCAACGCGTGGTGTAACAATCGCGTCCCTAACACAGCGGTGCTGGCCCTTTTACTCCAGCAGTGCTTATCTCATTTCCAGTGCGAAGAAGTGATCGCAGCCTGGCAGTAACCCTATCAAGCCCCTTCGTATAGCGGAGGGGCAGGAGATATCTCATGTACAGAAACGACAGAAACGTGGATTCCTTCAACCTGGTTAATGCTCTTCAGCCGGTCTTTCGTAACACCGGCTGTGGGATGTTTGAATATGATCGTAAAAAGCAGAATGAAACCGCTGATTCAATCTTACGAGCGTTGGCGTTAAATGCCGATTTCGCGAGGGCCTTAAAACAGTACGTCCGGATTAATTCTGTACGACGGGTTGTTCAGTTCGATGACGGCTCGGTTCGCTATGGTATTCATGCCGAATTTGAAGGGCATAATAAAATTAATTCCTTCCGTATTTTTAAAGATGAAGATACAGACGCATTTGACTCCTATTTTTATTCGGTTTGCGATAATAAAGCTGAGCTGGTGGATTTTAAAATGGACTCTCTCGATATTCAATTGCAGGCAGTTTTTGAAAAGGTGACAGGTATTTTTCTGTCACATTAAATATTCAAATTTTCAATCCTCGGGCTGATAGACAAAAAACGCACTTTAGAATATAGATGAGATGAATATGAAAAACGTAAATATTTTGGATACCGATATTGCGGCCATTAATGCTCTTTCTGGCGTAGAACTGACTGACTTTCTCACTGCCGGGTATCAGGTAAACTGGTTAGGAGAAAGGGAGGTTTCGCTGGTGGGCTTTCCGTGTTTAGCAAGCAACAAGCAGCCGGTAGAAGTTGGTCCCGGCATTTTCATTAATCGCGTGTACAGCAGAGACAGCCAGTCTCTGAGCGGGAAATTGCGCTATGACCTGTCTAATGGTCTGGCAACGAGTGCATTTTCATTTTTCTCCCAGTCAGGCTGGTATGGGGGATTCCGTGTCGTATCTTTCCGTGACAACGGGCCAGCTGCGTTAATCAACATTGGTATTGTCCATGAGAATGTTTTGAATGCATTTTGTGCTGACTTCCCCCGGGCCAATGTGAGCGTAACCCGTTTTCATTGTGGCATGACGCTTGAGCAGATCCGAATGTTCATTTCAGACACTGCTTACGATATGCCGCTTTATAACAACGAGTCTGACTTTCGCAGGCTCGCCAGTTAGCATGGAGGCTGACTTCAGTGCTTACGCCTAAAAGCCGGTGAGCGAGGTGGCGGAACCGGTTGGCTTCGCCCAGTCTTACTTACTTCTCTCAAGGTACTGCGCTGCAAGCGTACGTAAAAAAAGTAAGTAGCTAAATGGCGTGAGCGATTAGTTCTATACGGGAAGAAGTCATAGTATTCTGAAATGATAGTTATCTCATACGAACGATAGTAATGGAGTTTCTTAATGGGCGTTGATATCTGCTGGCGATTTCAAAGGGAAGAAAAGCCTGGTAAATGGATTAATTTATCAAGCAATTATAAAGGGGACCGATCATATCTCCACTTTGCCTGGCTCGGATTTGATGTAGATCGTGAAAGGGCGAGCACATCAGCAGTTTTTATCCACGCATTACGCGGATTACCTGATGATATACCGTCCGAAGATGATGATTTATTCGGTGAACATTCATACTCATGGCTGACTTCGGAAGAAATTTTGTCAGCCATACCACCCGATAACGCCGGAGAGGTGATCCAGGAATTTGTCGAAGAAGTAAAGCGTCTCCACGTGGAGAACGGCAGCGTCCGTTTCGTCTTTGGATTTGAAGGGTAACCCGTAAGAAAGTAGCTATCTTACCCGGCTAGGTCTCCAATCTCTCAGATGCTCAAAGAGGGCCGGGCATGGTGCCCACACATCCCCTACCATTCCGATTTGATATTCGTCTAATACACCCTTTAAAGAAAACAAGCAGACGGCAATGAGACGTCGGATTAGCGTCAGCAAATATGAGACGTCAGTAGTCGATGTTTGTCCTGCGGAACGTGAATCTGTTTACAAGGGGTAAAGCCGTACCATCCATGAGGGCTCAGAGAGCCGGGGTCTCCTCCAGATCACTGGAAGTTATTGACTCTGGCAGGCCTATCCCTATGACTTTTTCCCGGATGGCAAATTAAGAGCGAACAGGGCCAAATTAGTACTCTTTTCTAAACGGAAATACTGAATCACCCTGATATAACTGGTCTCTCACAAGACAGGAGATCATCAATGGAACGTGTAATATTTTCAGTAATCTTTTTTATGATGCTGGGCGTACCTTTTTACCTTCTTTATAAAATTGCCCGGGACATTTTTGGTACCGCCGGTGCTGGTGAGCCTGCACAATTGCCTCAGGGCAAGCAAAGACGCTCAGGAGGCGCTGGTTCGGGTTCGATCTGGCAAGGACACCATCTACAGGGGAGCAGCCATTTGAACCCCCTCGGAGGTGATTGTAATGGTGAAAATAGCATAGCTGGTGGTTGTGATGGTGGCGGTGGAGGAGGTGACGGAGGTGGTGGTGGTGACTGATAGCCTGCAACTTTAACTATCAGGATGAAACCCATGTCCAGCAACCGGAAAAAGAATTCATTTCAACCGAAAAGCCCTGCCTTAAAGTGAAGCGTATTAAACGTGAAGGATGCTGAATTAGAGGGTATCGGTTTTATACTGAAGCGTAACTGGAAGAAGGATCTGAAATTAACTATTACGGAAAAGTAACTTTCTGACTCACCACGTACGCCCCTCGGTTATGCCATACAGTTTGATACGAAAACAGATCAGTAAGTAGATTGCTATACGCCGGAGAGAAGTCTATTTTTCATGCACCGAACCTGTTTGGCCTGCAATGGAAGCAGGTATAATAATCACATACAAAGGAGGGCATTATGAATACATTTTTATACGTGCTTTTGGCCTGGATTGTTGTGCTTTTTATCGCCAACAAACTGCTCGCAAGACGTAAGCCCAATACGGTTAAAATCCTGGTACAGCGCAACGGGAAAGCCGCAGAGGTTGATGCTGTAGTGGTTCAGGGTTCAAAGAGAGCTAACAACAGTTCTGTTGCGGACAGCGACGCGGTAGATAGTTATTTTGAAATGAATCCTTACTCCCGCGAAAACCAGGCGAATGGTTGGGCTATGCTGGCCAGAGACGATGACCAGCTTAAATAATCAGTTGAGTGTGATGTGTAAAGCAGCTTAAAACTCTAAATGGACGAACAGGGGAGGTGACAAAGATGACAACCAATACAACAACGACCACCTACCGCTCAGAAGAAATCGTGCCGTTCAGACGGCCCAAAGGGGATCTGGATAGTCGGTATATGCCTCAGGTGTATGCAATGGTGCGGAACTGGGCAAGTAACCCTGCTCAATATGGTGAGGGTGTACTGGCCTCCTACCGCCAACCGGCAGTAAACCTTGCCTACCAGGTAAAAGGAACTCGTGTTGTTTTAATTCTGGTACCAGTAGAGTGCGAGCCACCTGGAGTGATAATGACGGAAACAGTCCTGTGGCCGTCACTATCACTTGTAGAAGTCTTGCAGACCTTGCAGGAGGCCTGGCAAAATATTCCGGCGTTAAACCCCTGACGACTTCTGTCAATATCACCGGCTAGTGATTTACCTCTCTGCTGGTGGTCAGCCCGCCTAAGTTCAAATTATCTCTTTCTAAATTAGCCCGGATAAAAATCGGTCCCTCTAAAATAGCCTGCCCTGAGTAGGCTACGTCATACAAAGCGTTGGCCAGTCACCAGCTGGCTGGTGGCCATAATGCTCCACAGGATAAACCGTATCAGAACTACGCAAAGAAAAAGCCCCAACAATTTACCGATGGGGCCTTTTGCAGACATTTTACAGCCTTACCAATGATAGAGCGCTAAGGCTTCTGCTTAGTGAACAGACTTGCCCACAGATAATGGATAAAGTTGAGCAGAATGTATGTTACTCGTTGCTCGAATTTCATCGGGGCTTTGTACTTTGTCGTTATGTTATGAATATGAGTAAGGTCCGTATAGAGCCCTGGCGACTTCCTTGTTGACTTCAACACCGAACAGATGTGCTGAACAGACTCCGGTGTGAACAACCGTAGCCCTCGTCGTTGTTTGACTTTATGGATAAAATCGTCCATCCCCATACATAACCATTCCGGCTTGATGCCATCAAACTTACAACGTCCGTTTATGATGACGACATTGATACATTCCAGTTCTCTAGCCTTAAGAGCAGACTGAATAGCCCTGATGTGCCCCTGGTTTTGCTTAAACGGGTTCTGCAACTTGAGGGTTCGGGACTGAGTCCATTTCCGCCAGTGGCTTTCCTCCAGAGTACCGTAGAGCTTGCCTACGTAGTTTTTCTGCTCTATGACGTATATACCATGTGGGGCTACGAGAATGTGATCAACCTGCGTAGTGCTATGAGCCGACAACTGAAAGGTGAGATCACTAAGTAGCCCCTGAGCTTCTTCAGGAAGCCCAGATTCAATTGCCTTTGCAGTCCGCCGTTCCGCTATGGCAGAGGTCATAAATCCCAACAGACACAGCAACACGACGAAAATAAGGATAATGAAAGCTACCCCCGTAATGCTCCACAGCAGATTGAAAGCATCCATGTTACCTCACAGAGGGGTAGCTGGTGGCATTAACAGATTCTACTAAGCGGGTAGTGGTACCGGTAAGGCTCTCAATATTTGAAGACAGGCTCATCAGCATGCCGAGTGCAGAACGGAGATTACGATGAGGCTCATTGTAGTTTTTGAACGTGTCAGTGGAGTACATTTTTGAAAGACGTGTACGGATCTCTACTGACGTAAGATCTCCATCCACCAGGCCGTACTTAACTGCCTGAGGTGTTGGCCATACACGGCCTGAATAGAGAGAAACAGCATCGGCATCATGACGCGAGAGAAGCTTTTTACCCCGTCCAAGTTCAACATCAGTTATAAATTTTTCATGCATCGTGTTCAGGATCTCCTTCTGCATGAACTCCCTCGTTGAATCGGACAATGGGTGGAAGGGGTCAAGAGCATCTTTGAACTCACCGGCCGTAAGGGGCTCATTCTTGACGCCTACTGTGCTCATGATCTCTGACAGATTCCAGTGGTCCATACGCACACCGATAGAACCGATCAGGGCATTACTGTCGGCATAAATTGCATCAGCGGGCGATACCGCGTAATAGCATGCGGATGCGCATATGCCTTTCACACTAACGATGATTGGTTTATATGAGTCTGCGATATCAGAGAAAAAACGACCGGTACCGCTGGAGAGTACTTCGAGGGAGTTTTGCTTCGACCGTGCTTCATCGCCACGTTCTGTGCTCCCGGTTTTGTTACTCTTGTCAGCGGCTACAGATGAAAGAGAGCCACCGGCATCTGATACGCGTTCAATCTGTGGCTGGTGGTTTTTAAGCGCGTTTATCTGGCGGTAAATAATGATGGCGTCAGAGGGACCACCACCACCTGACTCTGCCTCGATAATAACTGCTTTGGCATGGGGATTATTGTAAGCTTTGGCAAGAGCTGTTGCGATCACTGTTCCATCGCCCGTTTCCGAGCCGGTACCCATCTCGCCAGAAATCCGTATTACAGCTATATGGTCTTTCTTCCCTTCAGCGTCCTGCCATTGTTCGTAAAGATTGTAGAAAGAAAACCCTACAGCGGTCATGGCAATTAGCGACATAGCAACTTTTGCCGTGGTATGAATGCGAAACATCTTATAAAAACGGTCAGCGTTATCATTGAGCGATTCTTTGATATTTGTAGGGGACTTCCTTTTTTTACTGCTTAACATCTGACCACCTTTACATGAGTTTTTGAAAGTTAGACCACAAGCGATTCAATGCAATTCCCAGTATCAATAAAGCGACTGGTGGGAAAAGTTGAGCGATATTGTTAAATAGTGACATATTTGGCATGACCAGGTAGACCATCGTTAAAGCACTGATCACCCAAAATGCTCGAAACCAAATACGATAAAACTGAACTGTAACCTTACCAAATACGTACCTCTTCAATTTCCACTGGTACATTCCATCTGCTAGCATGGCAAATAGATAGGGCAGAAAAACGATTAGCCACCCCAGGATTAAGTTCCACCGGAAAATGGACTGATAAAGTAAGAGGGGTATGTTTTTGGCCATAGTGTAATTAATAGAGGTAAATTTTTCAGCAACAATGTTAATACCTCTGGCTGGTTTTTTGGTGTCAGGGATCAGAATAGTATTCAGATAGTCAATTAACTTATAGTCATGTACCAACCAATTTAAAGTCGCTTCACTATTTGCAATGACAGACTTCCAACGGTCATTTGATATGATGGACCGGCTTGCATTAACCTCCTGAGTAATCTGATATTTGAGCTCCTCAGTATTCTGGAAAGCCAAGCTGTAACCAAAATAAATGACCATGCCAAAAAAAAGCATTGTTCTGAGCACTGCTGCCCTGCTTGTATTATCCGCAGCCATTGCTTTCCCTCCATTCACGAAAAAGAGCTAGCCTCTGATCGTGATTGCAATAGTTGTTACGCCACATCGTCGGGATACCCAGGAGCCAGTGGTACTGTTTAGGTATGATTTGGTCGATGAGGCTTAACTCCGCCAGTTCTTTATGCTCTGCGCTTTTCCACTCGATCTGTCCCACATCAGGAACAAATACAGCGGTCCTTGCTTTTGCGGCCTGGCGGGAAAATTCTATAAAGTTGATGCCCCACGGCGTCCAGTATCTGTACTGCTCGTTTAGGCCGATGTTAAACACCGGCAGAGAAAGAGTTGAGTCGGCAAAAGCCGAAATCACATTTTTGCAGACTCTTGGACTATCTATTTTTTCCTGTTCGGTTTTGAGATGAGTCAGCAGTGCACGGTCAATAATGCTGTTAAAGGTGTTTGTATAAAGGCCATTAGGGTCAGGAAGCTGATCTATGGCAGTAATGATTTTAAATTTTAACCGAGAAAGAAAGGGAGAGTCCTCAATAGTAACTATATGACTATGTGTTGTTTCTGGATGAATCTGGGGTTTGATGCGCTGTACTTGTTTAAAAGAGACACTACCTGGCAAATTAATGAATGCGCCCACCGTGCGTGTTAAATCGACGAAATAAGGCAAAAGATAACAACCAAGCATACGGGCATTCTTTTTTACAAGATCACACCGTACGTCATTGTTATCGAAAGAAATACGGAAACTAACGAATTTACGTTCAGGACCTTCGCTGGTGGTCAGTGATTGAATCCATTCATGGCATGATCCTTGTGGTACCGACCAGTAGCTGGTTTCACGGTCCCCAAAGGGATCAGTCGTGATCAACTCTCCCTTTAAAAGGAAAAGCTCAGACAGGGTATTTGCCATGGAGAATAGGGAATCGATATCGTTGCTCTGACAAAATTTTCCCAAATGATGAAACGCGTTTTTTTCTATCATAGTTAGCCGATCTCGAACTTCCTGAGAATCTGCGTACTTTAAACCCAAAGACTGAAAGCGCCTTTTTACGAGCGAGCGACATTTGCTGACTTTTAGTGCAGAGCTTAAAATTTGCTGGCGCGTCAGGACAATTTTTTCATCCATCAATGCAACTTCCTTAGAAATTTATTAAGATTTTTGATATCGAGATTTTGACGCAAAGTAACTTTTCCGGCCTTCTTGAAAAGCATTTCCGACAGAGTTGTGTTTGGCTTCATTTGTTTCTCAGCAACAGCAATAGGGATTTGGCCTACAACCTTCCTGCCATCTTGAAGCCTGGCAACTATGTGAAACATAGGGACCTGACCCAAGAGATCCTTTGGAATACTCTCTTCTAAAGTTGTCTGCTTTCTTTCTGAGATTGAACCTGAGAAGTTATTATGCGGCAAAGATGTTTCTGAACCGGTCGTATAAGTGACCATATTTGTGCTTATCGCACTCTTACCAAAGTTCTCTACAACAAGCGTCTGAGTAGGAGTATCGTTGACTCGCAAGCTTATATAATTGTTGCAGAGCCCCGTAATTCGATTGGCAGTTTCAACACTTGCCGCAGCAATAAAGTCGGAGATGGTTTGGGTGCAAATAAACAGTGCAATTTTCGCTGCACGACCCTGCGCCAGAAGGTTAATCATAGGGTTGTTAATGGCTGAGTGTGCCTCATCAACAAAAATACTTATCCTGGAATTAGCTGACATATCACCATCTTGAGCGTTGTAGCGACTACCGGCACAGGAGGTCAGATCTGACATTATTAATTGAGAAATAGCAGCTGCTGTATCGGGGTTTGAAAGGCCATCAAGCGAAATGTATAGCACCCCGCCAGTGCTGAACATCCCTTCGCTTGTTACAATTTCTCTTGATGATACTGAGTTCGGGTTAGGAGATAAAAGCTCATTTAAAGGTTTTTCAATGAGCATATCGAAAACAGGCATAATACCTGCGGTCATTTTAGCCATATGCTCTGGGTCGGACATTGAGTAATCAATAAGCTGGGAAACAGTATCTAACCAGTCTATTTGTTCGGACCCCTCGTAATTCATGAAATGAGCCGTAAACCATTCAGCGAGACGCTTGAAACGTACCGGCAAGGTATCGTTAGCGACGTACTTAACTTTTTCGGTCCAGACATCGTAACCATAATATCTCGCGTAACATGACTCCATTACCTTGACTGTAAGATTCACAATAGACATGTGGCTTTTCATGTTCTTGTGAATCAGATAAATAGAAGGCTTTTTCTCTATGTAAGAAAGCCCGGAAATCACATTGGAAACGAGAGCCTTGGCATACTGAACGAATGGGTTAACCTCACCGGGAACTGTCACCAAGCTCAAAAGACGAGATGTTAGGTCAGAAACATTAGTATAGGTGTTGCAGACATCAATACAGACCGAAGATGCTGGCTGGCCAGGATGAAATTTATAGAAAGGAAGACCGAGGGTCTTAGCCTCTTCCATTAGAGATTCTCGCCACTCTGCATCGTTCTTTGGATCTATGACAACAACAACATGACCAAGATGAAGCATGCTAATGCTTAGTAAACGCTGTAGCACCGTTTTCCCGGTACCCACGTTTCCGGTTATCAGAGTATGACCAAACCAATTGTCTTCAGTTACAAATATGGGTTCCCTACGTTCCACAGCAAAAATTGCATTGCTGCCGCCCATCTTACGAGCCATTGCGTCAAAATGTCTCTTAATTGGGTTGAAGACGAATGGCAACTCGATCTCACGTTTATCACTGGAGAGGTTAGCTATTTGATATGCCCGATCCGCATGTTCCGGACCCCACTCAAACCCATCACAAAAATAGGACTTTCGCTCGGGTATATCCTTATTTTTATTTTGATAATCCTGAACCAGTTGACGATACTTTCGCTCATTGGAGAAAAAGTTACTTTTGTTAATTACACGCAGTGAATCAAGACTAACGAACATGAAATGTCGCTTGAATACACGCCAATGAGCCATCAAAAATGGCGCTGCTGTTTTGCAACGATAAAGGCACAGCAAAAAAAGCAATATTGAGGTGAACAGAACTATTGGGGCGATGTCCAGTCCGTCTGAAGAAAGTCCCATATAAAGCATAGAAACCGAACAAATCAAAAGTATTGAGGCACTACGATACTCAAGAATAGGCCGATAAAAATTCTCTTGTGCATGGAGGTTAGTCCTCTTCGAATCTGACATTATAGGTTCCCAGCCTCTTTCAGGTTATTGATAATTCGTTCAATGTCCACTTTCGCCCGGTCTGATGCGGCCAGCAAAGTAGGCATGTTAAATGCATGGCATTTTGTATTGATCACAGCACCAGAATTAACGAGGTACTGAGGAAGCTTATTGAAAAGATCTTGAGCCTCTAACTGCGACCCAAATTTTTCCACGCAAGATTGGGTCAGATAGAGAGTATTAGGAGTACTTACCATAAATCTGTTTTTGCGCTTTCTTTTAAACGCCACCTCCATTTTGGACAGAATTTGATGCAGTACTAACGCAATTTCTACAAATTCAAGCTCTGTAACGTCACCTTCGCTTATAAGCGAGAATTCACCATTTTGGTCTGATTCAGTAGATGCAAAGACTTTACTGTTCAGATTGTGACCAGAAACAGGTGATGCTGGTTTTTGTACTTCTGCTTTGTCCGATGATTTATTCCGGTTGCGCTTGGGATTTTGTTTTTCTACCGGTGCTGTTGGGGCGAACAGTCTGGCCAGTGCTGGCGAAAGATGATGCCCCTTAGCGTCTGTGGGCGCATGCTCTCCATTTGATTCTTCAAGTACAGGAGGTAAGGCGGGCTCTTCACTTGCCATCACACTGGTTGCGGCTGCTTCGGTCTGGGAATACACAACTTCAGCTGGTGGTGGGCAGTTACCCTCAGTATCTGGTTCTGAGTTTTCTTGTCCTACAGAAACATCCATAGAGCGTTCATTCGTACCCTGGGGATCAGCGTTCTGTTCTCGGTTAAGTTCTGGTAATTCTGACGGCTCGGAGAGAAGCTTTTCATTATGGACCGAAGAGCTTGTTGCACAACTACCGACTTCTGGCCGAGAAACACTAAGCTGTGAGAAATCGGTATAATCAATGATCTCATGCTCTTCATCTTCTTTCTCAAAAAGATGTTGATAATGTTCATATTCCACAGCCTCAGTTTTCAGCGGACCAGTCGCGGATGCACTATCGGTTCCATGATATTCCACGTCGCCAGAATGTTCTTCGACTGCATTTACACGTGGGGGAGGCAGCTCAAGCGTTTGCTTTGGACGTGGGGCAGAGTTTTCAACAGAAGACTCATCATTAATCACTAATGCCTGATACATAGAAGTATTGAAAAGTGACTTTAAAGTTGTTGGCCTTCTTGGCTCATGATAGGTGAGCTGGAACCCGGCGCAGTTATCGCCGAGCTGGACTAAACGCAGATCGTCAATGTCCCTTACTATCCACATTCCATCGAGAGAGCCTTCTCTGAATGTCAGTTGGAAATAGGGCTCTTCACTGAATGCTTTTTCATCTAATCCCGGCAGCAATGCCATAGTGGTATCTATGTTGAGGTAGGGGACAGCATCAACACACACTATATAGTCATTGGAAAGTGGAGCGCTTAAAAGGAGTTCATGAAGTTGGTTGACCAGGACATGGGATTCCGTGTCCTTTGCCGATTCATCTTCACTTTCTTCTATATCAGGAATGACAGGATCAGCTGCTTCCTCACCCTCAGATTTAACTATCTGCGTGTCATTATCAATTTCATTATCACTTTCGGCTTTCTTCTCAAAATCGTCGGATGAGCCTTCATTTTTCTTAGAATGTATATCAACATCAATAGAGGCAGAGGAGCGGCCTAAATCATTAACCTTAAGAACAGCCGTCTCAACAGTATCAGTAATTTTAGTTATAACGTCCCGACCGGGCACTGGTCTTCTGTATTCAGTAACTGTTTTTTGCTCGTCAATGTAAATAAAGTCTTTATTGGCATTAACGCTAAAAAGACCCGGCACTGAGTCAGGGATTTTATAGGAATCAAAGATTAAACCAATCCACCTTAGCTTAAGAAGGTTATAGAATTCTAGTTTCCCTATCCCATTTCTAAAGATGTTTGATATTTCGTTTTCCGAATAGATACCCGGAATGAAGTAGTGAACGACACGCTCATCATCATAGGGCTCGACGTAACCACGTTGAACTAGGGATTCTACCAATACGGTCTTACCAGCCTCTCCCTGAGGGAAGTTATATTTATGTAATTCGAAATCATTGAGAACAAAATCAAGGAATGCGTTCTCGTTAAGGTATACCTCACCATTTACGATAATGATGTGCATAGGCTTAGCATTGTAATTGTTGATATTGATACTGGTAAAGTTGTGCTTGATGGTACTAATGGCCCTTGCTGCTGCATCATTAGAACGCAGACCCATGATAGGGTCACGTAAAACATTAAGGTCTGTACCAGTAGAATAGAAATCAGCGGTCCTCACGCATTTAGACAAAAAGTCATTCCCATCAGTATAAACGTTTAGGGCGGTGATCATTTTTGAATAAACACGTTCTTTATTTACCCGATCCAAAAATGCAAGACATACCGGGTTTAGGATTCGCTCAAGGAAAACGCTGGACCAGATATTATGTTGATTATGAATACGCTTTCGCCAGTGGATTTCGTATTCAACCACGTCATTTTCACGTGCCCAGTCAAGAAGACTTTGTGAGCTTGGCGTCCAAATGATCGGACTAGCTAAATTCAGGCTTACAATGTCGAGATCGTAAACCTTTCCGGCATCATGGACTAAACCACAGATAAACGCAGCATAGAGATATACTTTTCTACGGACTACTTCTTCATCTTGATATCCGATTGGTCTCAGTTCTGAGTGATGCGCATTTTTTAAAGAGAGTATGGCCACTTCCAGGCTGTGAGAAAGTAACCCACCAATACCATTATGATGATGATTTTCGGAAGCTGGCAAAAGATGTATCCAGCGAACATATTCAACCAAGGGCTTTAAAACTAAATTAGTAAATGTATATGCATCGTCCCTGATGTCGCTATCGCTGATAGCTAACATCATTGAAATTGAGTGCAGCTTTTCCCGATACAGAGACAGGATTGACTGTTCATTAAATGTCTGTATGCCCGTCGGACGAGTTGGATACTCGATGAATTTCAGGACTTCTGGATTTGGATGATCAGGAACAGTGTACTTCTGATCTCCTAGAATCTGCGCAAAAGGAGAGAGGCTTGATATATCCTCAATCATTACAGAGGTTGCATCATTCTCCTGAGATGAGAATATCCCCAAAATCCGTTTAATACATAAATACAGCGCCCTGAAATTCATCATCATACCTTATCGACGTTTGCCTGACATTTCGGCTGCAATGTATGCCTGCACACTTTTATATTGCATTACTTTGGTGATGAACTCTGCTGGACTGTATGGCCCATCCTTACGGCGAGAAACATTCAGAGTCTTTTTCACATTCTCAACATATAAATTAATACTCTTTATAATGTTGTGAGACATAACCGGATAGTCGCTTACAGCCAGTAAACCCAATGAGTTGTACTCATACATTGTGTTCATGAGCTGGTTCATCTCGAAGATGTACTTGTAAAACCTCATGGTGTTGTGGTTATTGAAGTTGAGTTGTACTGGTTCAAAACTGAAAGGTACAAACTGAGTTGATGACATGAATGAGTCATTCTTGTCGAACTCAATTGACTTAATATAAGCAACAAGATTTTCTTTCATCTTATTGTTTTCTTCATGCAGCTCGTTGAACCAATCCTGAATAGCCTGAACAAGGTCAGGATGTTTAACTGCATCAACCGTTTTAAAGAGAGAGGAAATAGCGATACTCACATCATCAAAACCTCTGATGACTGCTCCATTTCTGGCAGTTAAAAACCGGTTAAAGTCTGGGGTGCCGGGGTTAATAATAACTTTGGCCATACCCTGGTGCTCTGGTCTACGTTGAGTAGAAGTTTGAGCGTTTACGCCTTGCTTTTTATTTGAACCTTTTACCATTACATCTTTTGGTTCAATGTTAATACGCTCATTGTCCGTGATAATTGCGTCGTTCATTGTGCCACCTTAGTTTTTGAGTATTGACGGATTTTTCGTCCAAGTTCGATATATGCTGAATGATAGAGCTCAAGCATTTCTCTGTAAGGCTCCAGCAATGCTTCCGTTTCAGAAATCATTTCGTATTCCCAGCTGGCATGGTTTACAAAACAGTTCTTAGAATATTTTCCACTTTTCATTGGTTGCACCCGTTTTGACATGTGGCTAGGCGCTCTTGTTTTATAAGGGCTGAACTGATGCCAAGTGATCGTTACTTTTCTGGCATTACCAATTAGCTCAACTTTTGGTGCGTAAGAACCCAGGTACTCCCTCTTTGGAACTTTGCTATGTCGGGTAAGGTTAATCTCTTGGTGGTTTCGTTCCTTCCACTTGATCCAGTATTTTGTAATGAGATCTTCAGCCTCAACACGCAAACCTTCAATCTGAGCACGTAAATTTTTACGTGTTAGCTCTATAGAACTTATAAGATTTGAATTACTCATGACGCCTCCTGATGTGAAATTACTATACCGGAGGAAATTTCCGTTTTTTTTCACGAACAGAAGATTTTTGAATGCTCTTTGATGAGGGAATTGAACAGATGTAATGCACTCGCTGTTTCCCCCATTCGGGAGGGGCCTTCAGAAACAGTAACAGCGAGTTTAGCCTCACTTCCATCGCTACCCCCTAAAGTTACTTTTGACAGAATGACCATTGTGGATTATTGCTTTTGATAATGTGCATTGCTCTATTAAAGTTATACATATATCTAGTGCCACTTTTCCAAAAAAAATGACCCTATGGAACTTTGTCCATAGTGACACTTTTATAAAAAGTGACCCTATGACGACATTACATAGGGTCACTTTTCAAACATAAGTGACCCTATGTGAGGCATTCATAGGGTCACTTTTCTTTGTTTAGTGATCCTATGTAAGCATGAGGTTGATGAAAAGTAAAAATGTCAGTTTATGACGGTCAGTGAAAGACGTCGTTATTCTAATCCAACGTTGGGAGGGGCTGGATTTAGGTTTTTTTTTAATCGCTTCACATTTCGTTAGCATGCGCAGGAATTTTTGATAAAATTCTGGTTAGTTTGGTTAAAAAGTGTTACAAGTAAGCGGTGTGGTTGAAGGGATAGATTTAAGGCTTATTCAAGCCTTAAGAAAATACTAAAAGTTACTTTTCACCCTACCGAACACCTAACAAAAAATCCATGTTGAAGATTTGAACAATTGTAATGGCGCAAGGACAATCAGCACATGTCAGAATCTGATAATTTAACTCGTAGCTTACTCGGTAAACTTTTCCGCACTGAGATTTCGCTTATTCGTAGTTACCGTGCATTTTTAATGTTATTGCCTGTGCATGGATCTTCTGCATATCAAACTGGGACTCCTCTTCTCCAGCGTCGCCTATTTGGGAAAGGATTTAGTACAGCCGCTGATTTAGCTTTTGAAGTGGAAACACGTCCAGGTAGTTTTTTGGTTCCGCGTACACTCGGAAAGGAAATTACATGGGAGAGGTTTTTTTCTGCGGTCTTGGACGGTGATTCCAATGTAATTCGTGAATATGATACAAATGATATTGACTATGGTATTTACGATGCCGGTGAAAAAGTGACTTTTCTGAATGGTACAGTGGATATCTATAATCCCAAGAAGATTCATGAGTTGCGTTCTAAATGTGTTGATATACAGAATGACTACTTTATGCAGGTGTTCTTTATCTCAATGCTCGCACCAGAGTTTGTAAGTATTTTCTTTGGTTTAAAACCAACTACAGCTGATGCTATTAAAGACATTGGTTATTCATCGTTAAAAACAATTAACGATGTCGTTCTTTTCCCACGTACAATTGCTTTCTCACAAGGGCATATTGAAGAGAGTGTTTCACTTAAAACGAAAGTTTTTGCCTGGGCTTATGAATTGTCTGCTGACATCCGGTTAGGAAAAGTTAGTGATGATTTGATGGAACTATTACGTTATGACACTATGTTCACCAGTCACCGTCAGGATGTGTTCAACACTTTAACAAATAAAGTTATGTTAAAGGATTATTGATATGGCAAAGGTCGATCAAACAAAAGCTAATGCTCTATTGCGAGCAGCAAGAACTATGTCGCTTGGGGCAAATAAAAATACAATACGAATTTTGTACGGTAATCATGTTGCTGAAAATATCGATTTTGAGCCTGGTGCAAAAACAAAACTCAAAAAAGGTATCCGGGGCTGGAGCAAACGCACAGATAACCGCCGAGCCTTTTCTGCTGTTATTGATGTCGCAGTTAACTATTTTGGTTTTGATCCAATAAATCCGGAAGCGAGTTTTCGGCAAATTGACTTCAACCGAATAATGAGTGTCCTTCATAATCTGGGATACTTTGTATGCGCACCGGAAGTTAATAAAATAATAGAAATCCTTACTTCTATGAAAGAAATTGAAGAACTAGGTGCCTGCGAAAAATGTAAACGCCCATACATTGTGCCAGTGACAAATGATGCTCATTGTCCACGTTGCAGATTATCTTCAACTGCTTCAGCCATAGAGAGGTATTCTCAAGAAGAATTAGATTAAATTTAAAAAAGATATCGCGAAACTTGCCTTGTCTGAATCTAAATATTGACTTAAGTCAAATTCTGTTGTTTGCTTTACAATCAAATATTAGTTACAACTTAAATATCAACTCTTGACAAGTAAAGATATAATTTGATTTTTCTTTATTCAGTTTTTCTTCGTTCCAAAAATGTGCACCTTTTTTTCTGTTGAAAACGTAAAACTACTTAGGTTCTCAAAACCTTCTATGCATGACGACTTCTTAATCGCTTTCAATTAATATATTTTATATTCTTGTCTAAGTTCGCTTCTTTGATCCTTAGCTATTCCTTTTTTGAAATATAGAAACAGCATTACTTGTGATGATTTTTTTCAGCTCTAAATACACCTGTTTTCAAAGCAATATTTGCTTTTAGATATTCGATAAAACCATGTTTTTGTTACACCGGATTTTTGACAACGTGCAAGATGGATGATCTTTCCATCACCGAGACTATCTTCTTAGTCAGCACTCCTTTTCCGTCCTTTTCAACATAAAAACGACCATGCTATACGAGCTCTAACCTTTTTTTTGTATGCCATCATAACCGCATCAGAAAAGGAGAACGGTCTATGACTCGTATTGCATTAGCGCCTTCAAAGATGGTTTTGCTTATGTCTTTGGTAATTACTGGTGCCCACGCCAGCCCTGAGCAACCCCTAATAAAAGATACGCCCTTTGTATCTGGCCAGGCTTATAAGAAGGGTTTCTTCTGGTATGACGATCCTGCTAAAAAAAGCGAAGCTGAAGAAGAAGAGGTTTTGCCACCAACCGGTGCTGCTAGCTCGCCTTCAAAAGAGGAAATGGTAGATTTAAATTCAAAATGGCTAAAAGAGAATATGCCTCGACTGTTAACGCAGGCAATGGATAACCCTACCGCAGAAAATCTATCACGTTATTACACGGCGCAAAGGTTAATGCTGGATATCAGTACGCGTTTTTCTGACAAATCAAAAGATTATTTTCTTAAAAACCCGATGATGTCTGAAAAACGCAGGCAACCAGTGGAAAAGGTGGCACTGGATGCTCACCGCACTGTTGTTGAAAAAAATCAGCAAACGGTAATGAAAGATATCTTTACTAAGTCAGGTTTATTTTTCTTTTTCCAGAGTACTTGCCAGTTTTGCCACGAAGAAAGCCAAATACTTCAATTTATGCAGAACTATTATTCGGTAGATATTCTTCCAATCAGTATGGATGGAAGGCCATTGCATAATGGCCTTTTTCAGGATTTTAACATCCCCAACGCACAAATTATTGATCAATTTAAAATTCGAGAGGTACCTACAATTTTCCTGGTTTCAAAGGATGGGACATCAGCTCAGCGCATTAGTGAAGGCATGATCTCCGCTGATGAATTAAAGAACACTATTATACTTGCCGCGAAGGGCATGAATCTGATCGATGACGCTTCGTTCCAGTCAACTCTAGATATTAAAAGGCAATATACCATCGGCGATGATGGCGTTATTACCGTTAATAAATCCGAAATGGAATCAGACCCATTCCTACTTCAAAAAATAATGGACCAAAAACTCGAAGGCTATGACATGCCTACGGCCGATCCGGTCAATTATCTCAATGCTGGCGGCAGTTTTGGAGGCACTTATGCGCAGTAATGCCGTTTTCAACTTCAAAAAGTTACTTTTGTCTCTTTCTGTTTGTGCTGCAATTTTAGCCCCGACTGCAAATGCAGACAACGCAATGCGTAACATTTTCAATGGCATGATGACGTCTACCAGCCCGGCCACCTTTTCCACAGCAACCCGTACAGGCATAGTTGGCGGGTCAATGTCTTACCGAACAACAAACGTTAATACCAACCTTGTTTCCATGTCGTTTCCAAAAGCTTCTGTCGGTTGTAACGGTATTGACGTTTTTCTTGGGTCCTTCAGCATGATCAACGGGGACCAGCTTGTGCAGGTGGCCCGTGGTATTGCCCAGGGTGCGGCTATCTATGCTTTTAACGTTGCTGTTTCAGCTATTTGTGCTGACTGTGCTGCAACGATTAATGACATCCAAAACAAACTGCAAGCGCTAAATAAATTTGCGAAAGATTCATGCAATGCAACTTACTCTTTCCTTTCTGAAAACGTGGGTACGCCAAGCCAGTTCGCTAACTCAGTTAGCTCTGGACCAGCCTCAATTCTGGGATCGATTAATGGTCTTATTCCTGATTTTGGCTCATCGATGACAAAGTCACCTGAAGCTGTCACTTCTCAGGTTAAAGCAAAGGATCCCGAAGAGTTCGCTGAAAAATTCAGTGGTAACCTCTTCTATATGTCGTTCATGGATATTGATAAGGGAACGATGAACATCGGAGGGGTAACGGAGTTATCCGGTTATAAACTGGCAGAACAACTTATGTCTCTCGTAGGTACTGTCATTATCAACTGGGATAGCAAAGGCGAAAAAGCGGGAATGGAAGTCCGCCCGTCTACCATGACTGTCACGGATTACATCATGGGGCCACCAGCTGGCGGATCAATTAAAATGCTCAAGTGTTCTCCGGCACCAGATCCATCATCCCCACGAAAGGCTCAGTGCCTTGTCATGTCAGAAGTTAATGACGGTGGTTTTAAGGGATTGAAGGATACCATTTCTGATCTTCTTTTAAACGTACAGAAAAAAATCATCAACGACGTTCGTGTTTCAGATGATGAATTACGCATTATCTCCTATATCGGCATCCCGACCATTATCGACTCTTTGCAAACATTCGAAGCACCGGAAGGGTACGCATACATTCAGGACATCAGCACTATTGCTGCGACGAGCCTCGTAATCAACATGTTGCGCCAGGTTGAGGCCAAAATTTCAACCATGAGCATACCGAGTGAGTCGCTGTCGGGTAAAAGGGATGATCTCAACCGATTAACAGACAATCTCTCAAAACAGGTTAAAGCCGCCTATGAGCTATCGCACAGCCAGGTCGGTACCAGCTCGGACGTCATTTCAACCTGGGATAACCGTCGCCTGCAACGGAAGGCTTTCACTGAAAGTATTCGTGGCACACGTAACTGAGGTCTGACATGGATTACAACATATATACCCTGGGTGATATTGATTTTGTCTGGTCGGCTTTTACCGGTATTGCCCTGATCTTTTCTCAATATACTGGTGTAAAAGAGTTCCTGACCACGGCCGCCGTTGTAGCAGGTGTGAGCCTATTCTATAAAACGTGGCTATGGCTTCAGGCTCCGACCAAAAATGAATTACCGTTTTTCTCCTGGTTTTTGGGGTTGATCCTTTTCATGATGGCAATGGTTCGAGTGGATGTAACTATTGAATCTGTAAAGTCGGGAGAGGTCAGAAACGTCGACGGAATTCCAATTTTTATTGCTGCGATGGCAACCGTCACCACTAACTTAAGCCAGGGTTTGCTGAAGGATTATAAAACAGCGTTTGATCCGCTTTCTCCGGTGGACCTGTCTGCAACAACTCTGGACGATGACATCACCCTCGGTCCGATGATCCGATTCGTGAAGTTTTTGCAATGGGGCGGCGATAGCCAGGGCTACTGTTCCGCATTTCCTGAACCGGCCAGCGGGCTAGGGCCAATGAACGTATGTGCTACCGTTCAGTCTCTTGCATACAACTGCCTGAAGGCTACCCAAAACTCAAGCGCAAATATTGCCGGTAAAGAAACTATTTTTAACGATATTTTCTCAGCTAATCTGGCAGATAGCATGGACCGGATTAATCAGGCGATGAAAGGCGCACTGAAGAATGCCTCTGCCAGTATTGTTGGCGCTAACGGTTCAAAATCTGGTACGTGTGATGAGGTCTGGTCAACTGTGAAACAGGTTACCAGTACAGCTGAAGCTCGCCAGACTATTTCCCTTATAGGACAGACAAACGGCATCCTTACTCCAGACGAAGCAAATGGTGCACCTACCGGCGCAAGCTTTACTGATGTTATGGCGTCAGCAAATGGTATGTACGGTAAGGCTATTGGTTCGTATGACGCCACCCTGAACCTGTTCATTATGAATGAGCTCAGAAATGGCGCAAGCAAATATAAGACCCCACTCGGTCTGGCTTCCGATATGCAGTTGTTTGAGGCTTCTCTGAAGCGAACCAACACAATGGCTTCACAGGGCCAGTTGTGGTTACAACTGTCGGGAGCAGCAATCGCATTCCTTGAAATGTTTGCTTATATGGTTGCTCCATTTGCTTTGCTTATGCTGCTGGCGTTAGGTGGTAATGGTGTTGCCGCTGCGGCGAAATATTTGCAACTTATCCTCTTCGTGAATATGTGGCCGCTTACGGCAGTAATGGTCAACGCGTATGTGAAGAAAGTCGCGACGGCCGACTTGGATACCTGGAGCACCCTCAACAGCCAGAATAATGCCGTCACGTGGATGGGACTCCCAGGGCTTGCGGAAACATACAGTTCATACCTGTCTGTTGCTTCCGCCCTCTATGCTCTGATTCCGGTACTCACATTATTCCTGATGACACAGTCGATTCACCCGATGATGAATGCGGTTAAGGGAGTGACCCCCGATGCGCCGGTGGATACTGGTCATGTAACGCCCAAAGTATGGGATGGCCCTAACAGCGGTAAATCTTCATTTGGTGACGTGACACGAACCGCCTTAACCAGTACCGGTCAGGGATACAGCGATGGCGGCGCAGTTGATTCAAGTAATTTCCGTCTTGGAATGTGGAATGCTGGTTCAAGTATCGCTAACAGCCAGGGACAAGGATCAGCTGTAACCTCATCAGTTATGAGTGCGGCAAGTAATTCATTCCAGGCTGGTTACAGTCAGATGAGCGAAATTGGAAGGTCAGGACAGTCGAGCCAGCAGTTCTCAACCAACCTGCAAACAATGAAGCAGATCTCGGATAAGATTGGTGCCTCTGTAGCAGAAGGTATTGCAACGAAACATGGGGTGAGTGCGTCTCAGATGGCCAGCATTGCTTCAAATGTTATTCTCAACGCTGGGCTTAATGGAGGTGTTGGAACTGGCAATGGAGCCGGGCTGAAAGCGGCTGTAGCAGGGCAATTGAGTAGCGGTGCATCTAAGACCAATACAGGCAGTGACTCGCTTTCAAATGACCTTTCAAAAGCAATCACGAATCAGCTTAGCCAGGATTCTGCGTTAACTGACCAGTTCAGTAAAGCGGCGTCTCAGGTAAGCAGCGATCAGATATCCAATACTAATGCGTTTAAAGAAGCATCGTCGAAAATGAACCAGGCGACACAGACGATGGCGCAAAATATTTCTACATCGGTTTCGACTAACGCAAGCTCCAATAGTGGAATGAGCCTTGATTCTAAACAAAGCATTAACCTGGACAGGTTCTCCGATTCTATTCGCAACAAAAACTTCAGTGATGATGATGTAAGGAATTTTGCTCGTAAGAATGGGCTGGATGAGAATGCGTTTATGGAGAAATTCAACTCCTATAACGATACCTTCAAGGCCAGTAATCAGCTTGGATCGCAGCTTCAACGTACTGACGCGCTTGTGGCTGCAACCCGAGATTTCAGTGAGCAAAAAATTGCGATTGATACCGCCCGGGGAGAGACGGCCGAAAGTAATAAACAGGATCTCCGTGAAACCTCCAGCCTGCTTAAAAGTCTGGTTTCCGACTTCGGTGGTAATGCACAGCAGCTGCTACCTATCACCAATCAGCTCGACAGAATTTCAGGTGACGGGTCAGGAATTAATACTATCACTCAGGCACAGGATAGAACTCCTGACAGCGTAAATACGTCTGGCGTGATGAGTGCGTCACGCGTAGGGGAACTGGGTGGAAGTGTAGATTCGCAGGCTAAACTCGGTCTTTCCTCCAACGCTCAGGACGCGACACAGCATGTCCCTGGAAAAAGTGAAGCTGGCTTTACTCCGTATAACCTTGATAACGCGGGCAAAGGCGATATTCAGGGAATACATAACAACAACGTGGGCCGCACTTATTCTGATGAAGAAAGGAATGTGCTTAATTCTCTCGAAAAGAATGGACCTGTACTGAATAATCAGGGTGTAGAGAAAGTCGTCAATTCGGGTCAGGATGTCAGAAATGCAGAAGGCACATTTAACGATCTGGAAAAGGTTGGAGGTCGGGTGGTTGGTGATGGAATGGATCAACGAGCCACTGCTTTGAACAGTATGTATCAGAGCGGGCAAGTTCGTGGCTTATCTAATAACACTGATAACTACTTTAGTCGTGTTGCCAACAACCCGAACTTAAGCCGGGACGATAAGCGAGCTGAATTGGCACAGCAAGCTGTCTTTACCTATGGTGCCAGCACCATGGCTACCGGTGCCGAAAGAGAGCAGCTCAAAGCGGATACCCAGAAGATCCTTAATGAACTGGGTAACTATAACGTTAACTGGAGTATGAATGACGTTAAGAGCATCCATAGCAGTTTCAACACTCATAACAGAGCTGATGGTTCACTTGAGTCAGTCGTACGGGCAAACCTGGGAGAAGGTGGGTCGGGCGGTGGTCTCGTTGGTAACCGCACTCAGACCGTCACAGATCGCTTGGTTGGGGAAAAGATAGAGGCCAACACTGAGCGGGGCGCGATTTCTGGTGCGCTACTCGGGGGCCAGCAATTTGTTTCGGATACGCTAACCAGCGTTGGGGCGAAACCGGTAAATGAGATGCTTACGGGAGCGGGCATCCTTCAAACCCAGACATCGATAGCAAATGATGCCTCTAACCCTGCAAATATGCCTGATTCTCTCCAGGGTAAAGTCCTTAATCACATGCAGATGTCTGATGGCGTCGCAGCTGTAAGTGACCGGTATCAGAGTATTAGCAGCGACGGCGTTTCGACTTATGCGAATGCAGCGCAGAACTCTGAAAGGGCTATCCGGCAGCAATTGACGGATGACCCACGCTTTGGGCCTCAGAAAGCAGATGAATTCATTCAGTACATGAAGTCAGAGCTGAGCAACACAAATGAGCCTTACCAGTCACGTGTCGATAAAGCGGATCAGTGGCTTAATGAAAATAAAAAATAAGGGAGGTTGAATATAACCTCCTGAAATGACTATCAATAGATTGTAAATTACTGCTAAACAATTAAGGCCGCAAAGTATGTGTTTGCGGCCTTTTTTTCAGAAGTACCGCTCTTGCGGAACATTCAACTGACGGTTTGAATCAGTGAAGACAAAAATCTATCAAACTCTGTATGAGATTCAATAACATAATCAGTAGATGCTTTGTCTCTTATCTGAAAGCAGTCGTCTGCAAAACTATAAGCGAAAAGTGACATGCCATCTTCTCCGATTAACACCTTATCAGTGAGATTTGGGTCAACGTAGATTTCATTGTCTCGTGCTTCAAAGTTGCGTATGTAAATATTTGACCACAATAGATTTTCGTTCTCTGCCTGAACAAGGTTATAAAACGTAAGTCCGTTGTACTCAAAACCATCCATAGCATTAAACACTTGGGCATAATCAAGCCTGGTTTTAATGAGTTTCTGTATATCTATATAGGCGCTCTTTTTGTGATCTGCCCACTCCACTGGAGGCGGATTGCAGATTAAGTCTTTCAAGACTTCCGGGGCTACCGGGCTGGCTAAAGGGTAGTGATCTGCAACCATCAACCTCTTTAAGCTGCTGAGTAGTTGAGTTAAATCTTTCATGAGCGCCTCTTACTTTCCTACCGGGTAGATAACACCGTTCGGCGATGGCCATAGAACTTTGGTGCTTGAATTATACGGTAGATCCTTCGTAATGATGGATTGTGCTTTCGACAGTGCTGAATGGTATGGTGAATTCTGAATAAGTACCAGGTTGTCTATAGCGTTTGTGCCACCATCATCAAGAGGGATCTTGTGGTGAACCTGCCACCCAGAGGGGACCTTGCCTGTTGCAAGTTTCATCAAATCGTTAGGTTCAAACGTAGCCAGGGCATCTGGGTGGTCTGAAAGTGATTTAAGGAAGTTAGGGCGTACAGTATTGTTGAATTGTCCACGGAGAGCTAAATATTCAGCTCTGTCTCGGCGCATGTAGTTCAATTCGCTAACATTCATATCATCGAGCAAAACGTGTGCTTTTTTGTACTTGCCGAGATAACTTGTCAATTCATCCGCAGACCTTGGATTTCGGATAACCAGAAGTGAAGCCGCTGCAACCAGCATACCTGAAGTTGTTTCGTTCAATACCTGGTCATAGCCTTCAACAGCTTCGCCGCCAAGTTGTTCAGCCGTATGTCGAAATCCCTCCACATTTCCATTATAAAGCCCGCCAGCTGCGAGAAGACGACCAGCCGCTTTGGAATTAATGGTTTTTGTTGATTGGGCGTGCTGTGCTGGTGTCGTTGATCGAACGTAATACCCCGGGCGTTTCAACTGACGAGAGATGATATCGCGCAGACGGGTAAAGAGGGACAGGGGCAGGTCATTGCGTAGGTTGCCATTTGATATAACCCCCGGCCCGGCATTGCCGGTTATGTCTTTTCTAAGCAGAACGATCTTACCGTATCTGATGTCGTCAAGCGTATCGCGGTAAGCGAGCCAGGGGCGTTGATGGTGGAACTGGTGATACCGGCTGACAAACTGTGTATATCCCTGCGGTAAATTCCATTCCTGAATAATCCGGTTTGGCAGGGCGGTATCTTCGAGGTCATGTACCGCCGTGGCCGGATGTATGATGTGGGGAATATCCTCAAGGTATATGTCATCCAGTGACTTAGCCTGACAGTGATGCAGCATAATGTCCCTTTCTTGTCGAATTCATATGAGACATTATTGCGTATGGTATAAAACAATCAATCCTAAAGTGGATGGGCGTACGAGATCAGCAGTGACAGGGTAAAAGGAAAGTTACTTTGTTCATCAGCGTCCCATGAGCTGATGGTACCTTGCGTTAAGAGCTGCAAGGTCAGATTCGGTGAGGCCCGTGTAATAATCGGTTTTGTGCAAATGCGGATAACCGGCCGGAAATAATGATTCGTCGTCATCAAGGCAGATAAATGCTTTAACTCGATGTGAAAAGACAAAGTCCTCACACTCGGCAGCCCGCACACCAGTCTGTCCGTGTTTTAAATATACCGAACCGGTTGCACCTATGATTTTGTCTCTATAAGGCACCCGGAACAGAGATTTCAGATAACTTGTATTAGCGCACTCACGCCATGAGCTGGAGATAACAATCACCATGGCAGGGCAGTTATCCAGCAATTTCTCTAACAGTGGCATTCGCTCAAAGGTTTCATTTTTACACCTGTGGCAAACCCCATCGAAATCTAAGAAAAGCACGACATGCGAATCAGGGAGAGGGGCCCATAAACCAGCTGTTGTTTCTTCATGAACACATACTTCTTCATGATGAGGGTTTTTCTGGATCAAGAAAGAAGAGAGAATCTTAAATAAATTTCTTGCAGAAGAAGACAATATATTACTCCTGAGTCAGTGTGAAATATTTGTGGTGGTTTACCCAAGCCACTCGATGATCTTCTGTAATATCGGGTTGTATTTATTTAACAACAGGAGTCGGGTTTTGCTCCGGGACATTTTTAGCTATATGGCCATTGTATCGAGGAGGTTGCTGGGTCCATTGATAAAGCTCACCCATCCCGTTACGCTGCTGGATCCGGCGATTGTACTTTACCATGAAGTTAAATATGTACTTTGCACGTACCTTTGGGGTTTTGCTGTTGTAATCTGCAATCCCTTCAAACACATTGCCCTTGCGATCAACAATTTTTCTATAGAGCCACCATGTTCCAACCCAGAAACTTGCGCAAGCATCGTAAGCCAGAACCCGCCACGTTACCGTCGGGAAATGCTTTTTTATTTCAGGTAGATTGGATGAGTTGATCTGCATTGGGCCAATATCATAAGTGCCGTTAGTATTCCTGCTGAAAGTACCAACCTTACCGCCTTCATTGTCAAACAACGTAAAAACCAGTTCAGCATCAATTCCGAAGTAGCGGGCGGCATCCGTAATGCACTGAGTGTAAATCTCATCAGGAACGGGAATAGGTTTCACATCATCTGCTGGTGGTGTAAACACAACGATTTCTCCACTGAATCTACGTTTTATCTATTCTCCCATATATCTATCGACTTTCTTTCGGCTTTACCCGTTGATTTAAGCGTTTAAGCAAAATTCTGGAATTTTGGGGCGTGATAATATTAGTGCTCGATTTAAGGAGCGGAAATGAAAAAAATTATTAAGGCATCGGTATTACTTCTTTCATTAAGTACCGCCTTCACGATGAATGCCGAGCCGGTTAATACAATGGTACTGCCAGATGCAGCCCGGGATAAGCTCAAAGCCATTGGGCTTTCAATCGAGCACGTCGAACCCTCGCCAGTAAAAGATATTTTTACGGTGATTTCCAGGGAGGGGGTAAGTTACGTGAGCAAAGACGGAGATTACATTTTTACCGGAAGCTTATTCCACGTGAAAGGTAAAGATGTGGTAAACACCACTGAGCAGGCCATTTTAATGGGCGTCCGGGAATTCGCATCCAAAACAAAATCCATCGACTACAAATCACCAAACGAAAAATACCGGCTTGCTATCTTTACCGATATAACCTGTGGATACTGCCAAAAACTGCATCATGATCTGAAGTCTTATCTTGATGCCGGTATTTCGATTAAGTTTCTTGCATTCCCACGTGCAGGACTGAACTCGGTAGTAGCCGGGAACATGGCCAAAATCTGGTGTTCAGCAAAGCCAAACGAAGCTCTGGATGCAGCGATGAATCCGGTTTCAACTATCCCGGAAGGACGTCCTGATGAGGCTTGCTTAAACATTATCAAATCGCATTTCCAGGTGGCCTCAACAATCCCGCTGCAAGGTACTCCTACCATGGTGACACTAAGCGGCAAACCGCAGTTATTTACGGGGTGGCTGAGCCCGGAAAACCTGGTGACCCAAATGGGCGCTGCGCAAAAGTAACTTTTCCGACTGTAAGAGGTGTGTATGAAATCTACTTTACTGAGTACGTTAATGCTGGTTGCTGTAGGTGTACAGCCCGTTTTCGCTGCACAATGTCAGTACGGAGCCTGTGGAACGGAAAACGATCCCGGAATCGGATTTCTGATGTCATCGGTACAAATGGATAAAGGTGAACATCTAAAGGAACTCTCTGGTGTTGCGACCACAGGTGACACCATCTCTAAAAAGATGGAAAGCTACCTGGGAAATAAAAAGCTCAAGGTAAACACCGACAGTACCCGCAAGGGGCCGGGTAATACCACCATCAGGCCTACAGATGAGCTCGCCCCAACGAGGCAACTAAAAGTTATCCGGCCCGAACTGGTAAAAAATCCCGATTCGCAGCTCGTGGTAGCTTTCAATGAGCGCCTGGCCTGATTTATTGACTGAGAGCGTCCAGAAGGAAAAAAGATGTCGATACTCAGTAGCTTCGTCATCAGAGCAACGGGGATACCTGACAAAAAGTATCTCCGGGATCCCGTAATAAAACGTTGTTATAAACGTCTGAGTCGTAGGGTGCCTGCTCTAATGACGGGGTGGCTTCTGTGCATTCTGGGTTCAGGGTATGTCAGTATGGCACTGGAACAGCCTGATAGCACTGTATTACTCAGTCTGCTGCTGTTGTATGTTATGTCAGGCATTTTACTGATGCAGTTCCAGTATATGTATTCAGAGCGAAGCATAGGCTACAAGTTCTACCTGGAAGTGCTTATGAATGCAGCTGCCAGTACTCAACATAAAGAACAGTTACAGTATCTGTTCATTAATAAGCCCAATTCCATCACGATGGGCGATCTTTACCGACTTTATGATTTTAATGGGGGAGGGCGATAGCCACGTTAATGTGCGTGTCCAAAAGTCACTTTTGAACATTCTCTTCCCGCCGTCTGCTTTCAGTTCCAGGGGATCACTGCAACATAATTTCCGGAACGCAGCGGCGCATCAAATTTATCAGTAAAGGCGTCGATCATTGCTGAATAAGCAATGCTGTCTGACGGCACAGGTGCATTGCTTTGCATACTCACTTTCAGAACCTGCTTTGCTCCTTTCGCTGACGGGTATACCTCGACATCCAGCTGTCGCATATAGTGCATCTGCGACATCGTCTCAGTGCCTATTACCCCATCGACTGGCTTGTAGTCATAGTCAGTATGCAATTCGCCATGCTTGTCAGTTCTCGTTGTCTTTTTATCTACAACGTAGCCTGTCACCCCAGTAAGAAGCTGCTCGCTATACTGCATGTTCTCCTGTGAGCTGCTGATTCGGAACCTGAGCACATAATCTGGCTGGTGAGTGGAAATAATGACTCCTTTTTTTGCTAATCCATCAGCAAAACGGCCTGAAAACATTCTGGACTGAATACTTTCGTCCGGAGGGACTATCTGAAACCTTTTATTTGTAACAGGACGAGGCATTAGATCGTACGCATCTACCTGGTTTGCGAAATGATATCCGCATCCACTCAAAAGCATTGCGGTTGTGAGTATAAAGCCCTGCCTAATCATCCTTTAATCTCCAAAAAGCATTGTTTCACGAATAATTCCGATTTACCGGGCCAGTATAATCCATCGCAGGTTAATAACTAACAGGCTGAAAAGCATAAAGGTAGCTATGTCTAAAGAATTTTATTTAAAACCGATGGCCACGATTTTAATTTCTGCGGTTATTGCTACCGCTGCCTCGGCGTTAATCACGGCAACTTATTTTAAACCGAAGGTGCTCAGTGAGGAAGAAATTGGCAAAATTGCCGCTACTTACCTGGTAAAAAATCCCCATTATTTAGTGGAAGCAGGTAAGGCGCTGGAAAATCAGAACGTGAGTGCCTCAGTGGAACGAATAATTCCATATGCGCCAGCTCTGCTGGATACCAAGGAGACGCCAAACATCGGCCCTGATGACGCCGACGTCGCGGTAATCGAGTTCTTCGACTATCAGTGTATTTACTGCATGCGGGTTACACCTGTTGTTGAATCGGTAATGAATCAGAGCAAAGATGTAAAATTCTTCTTTAAAGAATTCCCGATTTTTGCCGGTTCAAAACCTGTATCTGCCATGGGGGCCGCTACGGGTCTGCACGTCTATCAGAATTTCGGTGCTGAAGCCTATCGTAAGTACCACAACAACCTGATGGCTGTGGCTCATACCTTCATGACCTCTCAACGCAAATTCGAACTCACTGACTTTAATACTGTGGTGGAAAAGTCAGGGTTTAACAGCACGTTTTCTGACAGGGAAAAAAACCGGTATGAAAACGTGATCTCCGGCAATATGCAGCTGGGCGAAGCGCTCGGGATCACCGGCACACCCGGTTTCATCATTATGAATATGAAAAAGCCGAATGCGGCGACTACCACATTTATCCCCGGGGCTATGGACGCAGCAACTTTGCAGGGCGCAATCGAAAAAGCTCGCGGGGCCTAAAGTTACTTTCACATTTGATGAGTACGGCCATGCCGGTCATGGCCGCTACGCTTTTACAACGAGTAATTCATCCCAGCGGGTCGTATATCTCGGTGATAGCATGGCCTGCTTCATACGAAAATCCTGTTGAATGCCTTCCCCCAGTAAAAACAGAGCTCCGCGCTTTTCTTTATTGAACCGGTCCATAACTTTCATCAGTGCCTGACTGCCAGGCCTGGCCGGGCGAGTATCAAACAGGCTGAGTTGCTCTGTGCCGTCAGTCATAGCGGAGAGCATTACCCCTGCTTTCGCATACGCTATCCCGGGTCTGTAAATGCGGTTCAGGATGGTCATGGCTGCATCAACCAGATCGCGGGTGTCCTGTGTAGCGGTAAGCGGCTCGATACCACAATTGCTGTAGCGGTTTTCACCTTGCGCATAATTGCTACTCTGAATGAAGACTGTGATTTGACGGGTCCACGAGCCATCCTTGCGCAGCTGCTCTGCCGCCCGGGCGGTAAAAAATGAAACTGCCTCATGTAGCTTGCCTATCTCATTAAGGCGCTGACCAAAACTTCTGGAAACGATAATCTGTTGCCTGACAGGAGGAGACTCGTGCAGCCGGAAACATGGTTCGCCATGCAGTTCCCGCCAGGTACGCTCGATTTCAACGCCAAAGCTTTTACGTAAAAAGCGAACGTCGCTATTATAAAAATCACCGGCAGTGATGATCCCGAAAGCCGACAGGCGTTCACTAATCTTTCGACCAATACCCCATATTTCTCTGGTACTGATCAGGCTCAGGAGCTTCCTGATCCTGGCCTGATCAGTCAAAACTACAACCCCGCCTGTAGCTGCCCATCGTTTGCTCGCATAGGTGCATAATTTAGCGAGGGTTTTGGTGCTTGAACAACCCACACCACAGGTAAGGGACAGATTATGAAGAAGTGTACTTCTGATCAACCGGCCGTAATCTTCATAATCTATTATCTTGTTCATGTTTTTCAATAACATGAAATTTTCATCTATGCTATATCGACTCGATTGAGGCGCGAAGCTTTCCAGCGTTTCATGGAAGCGATTTGAGTAGTCTTCATACAAAGTAAAGTTAGAGCTCCGGACTTCGATCCGGTGTTGCTGAATCAAATCCCTGCACTTAAAAATTGGGGTCCCACGCTTAATACCAACGCTTTTAGCCAGTTTATTCATTGCAATGACGGACGAATCGTTATTGCTGGCTATGATGAGCGGCTTTTTTGACAGCTTGGGATCCATCGCACACTCAAATGCCGCATAGGCTCCGTTAATATCAACGTGCATGTACATGGCTGAACTGATTCAGTGCAAAGGTGACGACGCCCCATATCTCAAGGGATTCAGGATTTACACGTATCGGCTTATAGGCTGGATTAGAAGGCATCAAAAGCAGCTCAGGATACGTGTGTAAGATCTTTACCGTAAACTCTCCATCCACCAGCGCAACGACGATAGAGCCGTGTCGTGCTGTTAAAGACCGATCCACAACCAGTATTGCTCCATCATTGATACCGGCATTGATCATACTGAGGCCCGCCGCCCTGACAAAGAAGGTTGAGGGGCGGTTGCGGACTACATATTCATGCAAATTTAATTCATTATCTTCATGCCCGGCGCACGGACTCATCACTCCACAGCTTAGTAAATCACTGAAAAAAGGTGCCATTTCGTAAGGCTTGTTGCTAATGTGCTCAAGGATAACAGACATAGCTACACTCGAATTCTTGTACTGTATGTATAAACAGTATTGCGAGTTGAAGAGAAAAGATCAAATCTCTCCGGTAACGCTATCAAGCCTGACGAAAAATTAAGCTTTATCATAAACATCAAAAACCATCTTTTACCGATAATGGCGAGCTGGCCTACGAAGAAGGTATACAAGCTAGGATGAAAGGATTCTGATGCTCCTCCCACCAAATTTTTTATCTCCTGAAGACCAGGCTGAGTACGATGCTTATATGGCAAGGTTCAGCGAGGTGGTGATGCTGCCAACTTACTGATTTAGTGTATGATGGTGTTTTTGAGGTGCTCCAGTGGCTTCTGTTTCTATCAGCTGTCCCTCCTGTTCAGCTACTGACGGGGTGGTGCGTAACGGCAAAAGCACTGCCGGACATCAGCGCTATCTCTGCTCTCACTGCCGTAAAACATGGCAACTGCAGTTCACTTACACCGCTTCTCAACCCGGTACGCACCAGAAAATCATTGATATGGCCATGAATGGCGTTGGATGCCGGGCAACCGCCCGCATTATGGGCGTTGGCCTCAACACGATTTTCCGCCATTTAAAAAACTCAGGCCGCAGTCGGTAACCTCGCGCATACAGCCGGGCAGTGACGTCATCGTCTGCGCGGAAATGGACGAACAGTGGGGATACGTCGGGGCTAAATCGCGCCAGCGCTGGCTGTTTTACGCGTATGACAGGCTCCGGAAGACGGTTGTTGCGCACGTATTCGGTGAACGCACGATGGCGACGCTGGGGCGTCTTATGAGCCTGCTGTCACCCTTTGACGTGGTGATATGGATGACGGATGGCTGGCCGCTGTATGAATCCCGCCTGAAGGGAAAGCTGCACGTAATCAGCAAGCGATATACGCAGCGAATTGAGCGGCATAACCTGAATCTGAGGCAGCACCTGGCACGGCTGGGACGGAAGTCGCTGTCGTTCTCAAAATCGGTGGAGCTGCATGACAAAGTCATCGGGCATTATCTGAACATAAAACACTATCAATAAGTTGGAGTCATTACCTAGGAGAGTTCAATCACTCAACGCCTTTTACATCTCATTTTATTTATATCACCGACTATCATAAAGATAATACATGGATGATTTCACTTTCGCAGGAGGATTTTAATACAACCAAAATTTTAACATCGTTAAGTCTAGGGAAGGTGCGAACAAGTTCCTGATATGAGATCATCATATTCATCCGGAGCGCATCCCAGAGGGACATCATGAGCCATTAACTCACCTTCGCCGATAGTGAATTCAGCACTAAGCGCCGTCAGACCCGAAAAGAGATTTTCCTCTCCCGCATGGAGCAGATTCTGCCATGGCAGAATATGACCGCTGTCATCGAGCCGTTTTATCCCAAGGCGGGCAATGGCCGACGGCCCTATCCGCTGGAGACCATGCTGCGTATTCACTGCATGCAGCATTGGTACAACCTGAGCGACGGTGCCATGGAAGATGCCCTGTACGAAATCGCCTCCATGCGCCTGTTTGCCCGATTATCCCTGGATAGCGCCCTGCCGGATCGCACCACCATCATGAATTTCCGCCACCTGCTCGAGCAGCATCAACTGGCCCGTCAATTGTTCAAGACCATCAATCGCTGGCTGGCCGAAGCAGGCGTCATGATGACCCAAGGCACTTTGGTGGATGCCACCATCATTGAGGCACCCAGCTCTAGCAAGAACAAAGAGCAGCAACGCGATCCGGAGATGCATCAGACCAAGAAAGGCAATCAGTGGCACTTTGGCATGAAGGCCCACATTGGTGTCGATGCCAAGAGTGGCCTGACCCACAGCCTAGTCACCACCGCGGCCAACGAGCATGACCTCAATCAGCTGGGTAATCTGCTTCATGGAGAGGAGCAATTTGTCTCAGCCGATGCCGGCTACCAAGGAGCGCCACAGCGCGAGGAGCTGGCCGAGGTGGATGTGGACTGGCTGATCGCCGAGCGTCCCGGCAAGGTAAAAACCTTGAAGCAGCATCCGCGCAAGAACAAAACGGCCATCAACATCGAATACATGAAAGCCAGCATCCGTGCCAAGGTGGAGCACCCGTTTCGCATCATCAAGCGGCAGTTCGGCTTCGTGAAAGCCAGATACAAGGGGCTGCTGAAAAACGATAACCAACTGGCGATGTTATTCACCCTGGCCAACCTGTTTCGGGTGGACCAAATGATACGTCAGTGGGAGAGATCTCAGTAAAAACCGGAAATAACGCCAGAAATGGTGGAAAAAATAGCCTAAATAGGCTGATTCGATGTGTTTGCGGGAAAAAAATCGGCCCAGATCCGCGAAATTTTAATCAGCGAGTCAGCTTGGGAAGAAATGACCTGCTTATTCGCACCTTCCCTAGATGCCTGTGTATCCATGCTCGGAAAGATACTAAAAAAAATGTCTAACAAAAACGGTATCTCACAAACGGAAGAATCTGAATTCGCATTTCTTTTAACAAACTATATTAAACAGACTTTGACTTTTAGAGAATGGCAACGCAATGCTGACGGAAATCAACGACTGCACTTTCTTATTAATATCTACGGTGCAAAAGAAGACGGTGGCGAAGTGGTTTTAAGACCATTTATTGTAAATCCTGATGAATTAATGCTTACTCCAGCGGATGTCGTTGAATTTAATTCGCAGGTTATCAACGTTGATCGGCAGCGTCATCCTGAGTGGTTCCGTTAACTGGTCACAAGGGTTAAGAGCCTGAAAGGCTGCGATAGTGTATACGCAGCCTATTCTGTATAGCCGTCGCGTAATAATTGTTCTAAATGACTATCGACCGTTTCCTGATCACCAGGAATATATCGTGGCCATCCTGTTATATCGTTGACGCGTTTCACTATGTATGGATGAAACCCAAACTGCTCGGAAGTGATGTCAATATAATATTGCACTTCTTCGAAGTTCAATTCACACCAATAATGGCCAAAGCCACCACTCTCTGTAAATATACCGCCATCATCTGCACCGTTACCCCCACGAACAACAGCATCTAGACCTTTAGTTTTTGCTAAATAACATACAAGATAGCTTGCAAAAAGGCATGTGCCTTTCGTCTTCTTTGTGCCGCACTCCGTCAAAACTGAAAGTAGCTTTTCATGCGCCACTCGTGCAATGCCTGATACCAATTCCGGGGACATGTCTGCTCCAATGAAATTATTAGATCGACTTAAACAGGTAATATGTAATTAGGCATTACGATAAGTCGTGCCCTATTGGTTGGTACATCGTAAGAAAAGTAACTTTTCTAATCCCAGCCTGCACTCCGGGAATGCTTCTAACCTGAATAAATCACGGGGGCAGTGCTGGATACTTGTCAACTGTATTTGGATTCACAGGCTAACTATTTTTATACAGTTTAAGTGAATAAAACTTACTTAAAGCAGCGAACCACGCCGAAAGTGTAATGAGGAATACCGCCAATTCATCAGAACCATTTTTGATAGCACTGAGTAGAGCGATTAGTCCAAGGAACACCGAAAGAAAGACTAGTATTGCGGGTAAAAGTTTATACATGATAGACGTTCCTTTTAAAGGTTCAGATAGGTAGACCAACGCAGATAACGTCGGAATTGCCTGTTGTAAGATTACGCTCATTTAATTATTTTTATAACCTATGAATCCGCGTATAATTTCATTTGTAGTAATCTTCGTAATATATATCTGATAGACATTGATCTTTTTAATGTCTTGTTGACTCACAACACCATATAAGCAACTCTTAGATTGGTTTAACACAGCGCTTCCACTAACTCCATTTTGATAAAAAGCAGTCAAACCATCAGAACCAACTATTCCTTTATAATAGTAGGTTGAGTCGGGGGAAGCATACGTATTTGAAAGCGTATTATACATTCCCGATAGAACCCAAACAGACTCACCTGGAGCTAGAACATTATCACATACTGGAAGCTTCCAATTAGGTGGGGCTTTGACAATAGTATTTTTTTCTACTTTTAAAAGAGCGAGGTCCCGGTTCTTAGGATCATCAATATTGATAACTGTTGCTGGTTGGCTCCCATTCCTTGTTATTATACTTAGACTATAATCCTTGCTTGCATCAAGCCATAAATGTGAAGCTGTAAGAATATGTTGTTCATCGATCCAAGTACCTGAGCCGGAGATTGTCTTATTTCCAGACTTGATTTGAATTTTTACAGCTGAGTCCGAAAGCTCAAAATCATTGTGGTGCATACTTTGTTTATGAGGATTATCGGTGGAACAAGCAGAAATCAGTAAGGCTGAAAGAGCTAAAACCTTTCTATACATAGTCAGTTTCCTTCGAATAAGGCGAGTTTGGTTTCTAGAATATTTTATCCAGCGAGGAATTCTTCTAACGTGCTATCTTGGTACTGGGGATATATCTGCTTCATCATGCCAAAAGCAGCAACCGCTACGCTTTCTAAGTCGGAATAGAATTTAGGCTCCGTATTAAGATCATCACCATTCTTCAGAACGCCCTCGAAGCAGCTATAATCATTTCCGAACTCTTGAACAATAATCCAGCGCCCATCACGGAAACCTACGAGCATAACCGCTGAATTAGGATAGTCGCCAGCAGGCGTTAGCCAATCAAAGTGATAGTGCTTTATCGTATCATATTTCAGATGTACATTCATTATTCCTCCGTTGGCGATTACATTATTTGAGTTTTTTCATGGACTCTAAAGAAGCGAGGTAGGAATTATAGCGATCACCAAATTTTTCTTTCGCACGCTTAACGCGCATTTTCTCCGCGAGCTCAGTCTTGTTTTCTGCCTGGTAGGTCCTATTATTTTGCGTCTTTACTTCGGCCCCTGGGCCTGCTGCGTACGTTTTGTTTTTCTCGCTAATACACGCTCGGCATTTACTCTTGAGGCCAAACTTGCCCTTGAGCTCTTTTCCAAACTGTTCAAAGGGTTTAACTTGCTGACATGATTTGCATTTTTTAAAGCCCGGGGGGAGGTAGGTGTCAGCCATGAGCTGCTCCAGTAGGTATTGATTATAGGTGATTTTAACTTAAAGACGACGTCACTTTCAAATAAATCGACTACTTAACGCTGATCTTACATAATCCTGATTATGCGCACTTAAGTTGTAATGGCTCAATAGTAATGTCCGCCTGTGGCTCAATTCAGATGTCCGCGCTATGGTAAGCTTCACTGGTCCGTTTAAACTACCGGGAGGCATATCATGAGCGCAGAAAGCTCAGGAGTGTTTACTTTGAAAGAGATCAACCGGATCAAGATTATACAGGACGTCATTGAACGTCGCATCACAACGCGCCGTGCGGCCGAGCACCTCGGTATCAGCGACAGGCAATGCCGCAGACTTCTTGCCCGTTACCGTGAAGGCGGACCGCTTGGTATGGCCAGCAGACGATGTGGCATGCGTGGTAACCGCCAGTTGCCACCCGGGCTCGCAGATCAGGCTCTGGAACTGATCAAGACGCGTTATGCTGATTTCGGTCCGACTCTGGCGCGTGAAAAGCTCGAAGAACTCCACGGACTGTTTCTTGGCAAAGAAACTGTCCGGCGCATCATGGTGCGGGCTGGCTTATGGGTTCCCCGTAAACAACGTGCCGCAAGGATCCCTCAACCACGGTACCGGCGTCCGTGTACTGGTGAGCTGATACAAATAGATGGCTGTGATCACGACTGGTTTGAAGGCCGTGGCCCGGCCTGCACCGCGCTGGTCTATGTTGATGATGCAACCAGCAAACTGATGGAACTGTTGTTTGTTAAATCGGAGTCCACGTTTTCTTACTTCGAAGCCACGCGGCGCTATATCGATAAGCATGGTAAACCGCTGGCACTGTACAGCGATAAAGCCGGTGTTTTTCGTGTTAACAATAAACACGCCACAGGCGGAGACGGGCATACTCAGTTTGGGCGAGCCATGCATGAACTGAACATCCAGACTATCTGTGCAGAAACCAGTCCCGCCAAAGGGCGTGTAGAACGAGCTCACCTCACTTTACAGGATCGTCTGGTCAAAGAGCTGCGGTTACAGGGCATTTGTTCAATGGAGGCTGCAAATGACTTCGCTGAGGCCTATATGGCTGACTATAACCGCCGTTTTGGCAAAGTACCGCGACATGATTTTGACGTACACCGTGCTGTAGAACATGATGAGGACCTGGGGCTTATTTTCACTGTTCGTGAAAAACGTAAAGTCTCAAAATCGTTGACGATACAATATGATAAAATGTTGTACCTGATTGAAGACAGCGAACTGAGTCGCCGTGCAATAGGTAAATATATCGATGTGTATCACTATCCTGATGGCAGAAAAGAGCTGCGCCTGAACGGTACGCTACTTCCCTACTCTACCTACGACCGACTGTCAGAAATCGACCAGGGCGCGATTGTCGATAACAAGCGTCTTGGCCGAACCCTGGAGTTTATCAGTCTGGTGCAGAGCAAGCGGGATAACACGCGCTCTCAGTCAATTCCCGCTGGAGATGGCCCTTCCCGACGACGGCCAAAGCAGGAAGGGAAGAAATCCCAGCGCTCACTGGATAATGATGACATGCTCGAAGCACTCAAACAGCTTCAGTCACGTTCAGAGGACATTTTTGGTAAAAGAGCCCGCTGATGGTACTCACTGGCCGGACAGTGGTTGCTCACCAGTTGATATTGTCCGGCCAGACCCATGATGTATTATTCATTTCGTTCAGCATCTTTATGTCCTGCTTTTCACGGGCATACTTACCCCATAATGAATGAAAAGAACGAACAATACTGATTAACTGCTTTTTTCTTTGCTCCGGAGATAGGCTGATAAAATAGCAGCACCTGCTGTCAATATTATCCTCAATGAAATTAAAATCAGAGTCTGATGCATATTTTACTGTTAGCATAATATCATTCGACGTTGTTCTCTCAGACTCTGTTAATGCTGATTCTATCAGGTATTCAAAGGCATACATGACAGACAGCTGGTTTTTGTCTGTCTGAATATAACCCATTGAGTTTCTGAGTATTGAGGACTGTACCAGGACCAGAGGCCATAAAAGCTCAACACCATAAAGCTTATATGTATCATGTTGATCATACTGATGTTGCTCAACACGACGATTACCTTCCCGTGCTTTACGAATATCATAGGCAAGGGATAACATAAATCCGTCTTTAACTTTAATCAGTGGGCTTTCATCCACGATGTAATGAATGAGTTCATGTAATTCATTCAGGGCTTCTGAATCTCCCCACAGTATAAAACCTGCATTGTTCGGCGTTAACTCGTATCGAAGCATGGGCTCAATCATCCTGTTGTTTCAGTCGGAGGAAAGTCTATCGGCTTTGTTGAATAAATCGAACTTTTGCTGAGTTGAAGGATCAGATCACGCATCTTCCCGACAACGCAGACCGTTCCGTGGCAAAGCAAAAGTTCAAAATCACCAACTGGCCCACCTACAATAAAGCCCTCATCAACCGTGGCTCCATAACTTTCTGGCTGGATGATGAAGCTATTCAGGCCTGGTATGAGTCAGCAACACCTTCTTCACGAGGCAGACCTCAGCGCTATTCTGACCTTGCCATCACGACTGTGCTGGTCATTAAACGCGTATTCAGGCTGACCCTGCGCGCTGCGCAGGGCTTTATTGATTCCATTTTTTCTCTGATGAACGTTCCGCTACGCTGCCCGGATTACAGCTGTGTCAGCAGGCGGGCAAAGTCGGTTAACGTCAGTTTCAAAACGGCTTTGTTGAATAAATCGAACTTTTGCTGAGTTGAAGGATCAGATCACGTATCTTCCCGACAACGCAGACCGTTCCGTGGCAAAGCAAAAGTTCAAAATCACCAACTGGCCCACCTACAATAAAGCCCTCATCAACCGTGGCTCCATAACTTTCTGGCTGGATGATGAAGCTATTCAGGCCTGGTATGAGTCAGCAACACCTTCTTCACGAGGCAGACCTCAGCGCTATTCTGACCTTGCCATCACGACTGTGCTGGTCATTAAACGCGTATTCAGGCTGACCCTGCGCGCTGCGCAGGGCTTTATTGATTCCATTTTTTCTCTGATGAACGTTCCGCTACGCTGCCCGGATTACAGCTGTGTCAGCAGGCGGGCAAAGTCGGTTAATGTCAGTTTCAAAACGCCCACCCGGGGTGAAATCGCGCATCTGGTGATTGATTCCACCGGGCTGAAGGTCTTCGGTGAAGGCGAGTGGAAAGTCAAAAAGCATGGCCAGGAACGCCGCCGTATCTGGCGTAAGCTGCATCTCGCCGTTGACAGTAAAACACATGAAATCATCTGTGCAGACCTGTCGCTGAACAATGTGACGGACTCAGAAGCCTTCCCGGGTCTTATCCGGCAGACTCACAGAAAAATCAGGGCAGCATCGGCAGACGGCGCTTACGACACCCGGCTCTGTCACGATGAACTGCGGCGTAAGAAAATCAGCGCGCTTATCCCGCCCCGAAAAGGCGCGGGTTACTGGCCCGGTGAATATGCAGACCGTAACCGTGCAGTGGCTAATCAGCGAATGACCGGGAGTAATGCGCGGTGGAAATGGACAACAGATTACAACCGTCGCTCGATAGCGGAAACGGCGATGTACCGGGTAAAACAGCTGTTCGGGGGTTCACTGACGCTGCGTGACTACGATGGTCAGGTTGCGGAGGCTATGGCCCTGGTACGAGCGCTGAACAAAATGACGAAAGCAGGTATGCCTGAAAGCGTGCGTATTGCCTGAAAACACAACCCGCTACGGGGGAGACTTACCCGAAATCTGATTTATTCAACAAAGCCACGTTGTGTCTCAAAATCTCTGATGTTACATTGCACAAGATAAAAATATATCATCATGAACAATAAAACTGTCTGCTTACATAAACAGTAATACAAGGGGTGTTATGAGCCATATTCAACGGGAAACGTCTTGCTCGAGGCCGCGATTAAATTCCAACCTGGATGTTGATTTATATGGGTATAGATGGGCTCGCGATAATGTCGGGCAATCAGGTGCGACAATCTATCGATTGTATGGGAAGCCCGATGCGCCAGAGTTGTTTCTGAAACATGGCAAAGGTAGCGTTGCCAATGATGTTACAGATGAGATGGTCAGACTAAACTGGCTGACGGCATTTATGCCTCTTCCGACCATCAAGCATTTTATCCGTACTCCTGATGATGCATGGTTACTCACCACTGCGATCCCCGGGAAAACAGCATTCCAGGTATTAGAAGAATATCCTGATTCAGGTGAAAATATTGTTGATGCGCTGGCAGCGTTCCTGCGCCGGTTGCATTCGATTCCTGTTTGTAATTGTCCTTTTAACAGCGATCGCGTATTTCGTCTCGCTCAGGCGCAATCACGAATGAATAACGGTTTGGTTGATGCGAGTGATTTTGATGACGAGCGTAATGGCTGGCCTGTTGAACAAGTCTGGAAAGAAATGCATAAGCTTTTGCCATTCTCACCGGATTCAGTCGTCACTCATGGTGATTTCTCACTTGATAACCTTATTTTTGACGAGGGGAAATTAATAGGTTGTATTGATGTTGGACGAGTCGGAATCGCAGACCGATACCAGGATCTTGCCATCCTATGGAACTGCCTCGGTGAGTTTTCTCCTTCATTACAGAAACGGCTTTTTCAAAAATATGGTATTGATAATCCTGATATGAATAAATTGCAGTTTCATTTGATGCTCGATGAGTTTTTCTAATCAGAATTGGTTAATTGGTTGTAACACTGGCAGAGCATTACGCTGACTTGACGGGACGGCGCTTCCCTACCCTCATGGCCGCCTCCCAGGAATCGACCCAGGTGCTTATCGTGGACATAATCCTTTACTCATAAATTTATCTTATTCCATTATTGTACCTGTCGCGCAAAAGTTGCAGAAAAGCCATAAACGCAGGAGAATCCTGTCGGCGGTGAGGATAATAAATATGGTAGCCGTCAAAATATGGACACCACTCGGTCAGAACAGCAATCAGCTTGCCGCTTTTGATATATCCATCTGCAACATACTCGGGAATATAGGCAATCCCCAGCCCGTCTAATGCTGCATCGAGCTGATGAATCGTGCTGTTCGCAATATATTGCCCTTTGACTTTCAGACTGAATTTCTGAGCATCTTTCTCGAATTCCCAGGCGTACAATCCACTCGTATCAGAATAGCGGACGTTAATGCAGTTGTGGTTCAAAAGATCCTGCGGCTTCCTGGGCTTAGCATAACGCTTAAAATAATCTGGTGCAGCAACAACAAGCTGGCGCCAGTTCTGGCTTATTTTTGCGGCAATCATATCATTATTCAGAACATCGCCCGGACGAATCCCGGCATCAAAACGCTGATCAACAATATCTGTAAATCCATAGTCAATGCCGATTTCAATCTGAATATCTGGGTAGCGACTCAGAAAGTCCGGTAATACAGGACGGATCAAATACTGGATAACATCATCTGCCGCCGTGAGGCGTATGACGCCAGTGGGTTTTTCCCTAAGCTCACTCAACCGACTAATAGCATCATCAACCTGTTCCATTAACGGGCCAACTTCGTTAATGAGCCTTTCACCTGCTTCCGTAGTGGAGATACTGCGGGTGGTTCTGGCCAGCAGGCGGATCCCAAGCCTTTCCTCAAGAGATTTCACCGTGTGGCTGATGGCTGAGGGTGTCACACCTATTTCAGCTGCGGCTTTGGTAAAGCTTTTCAGCCTGGCCACTGTTAAAAAAACCTTTAATTCATCCACACGATTCCTCCTCCTCGGTCCCTACTGGAGACGTCAGCGTACCAGTCTGTCATTAATTATCAAATAAATTTCACAAGTAAGTGAAATTTATGTTGATTAATAAATAAAATTCAAAATGGTACTTTATATTCCACGACGTGAATATGTCCTCGTTGTAGTGACGGCTTTTAATTCTGAAAATGAGGTAATCATTATGCAAGATTTTATCTATCATAATCCGGTAAAAATTCTTTTTGGTCGCGATCAAATTTCTGCGTTAGCACAAGAAGTCCCGCAGGGTAAAAAGGTCATGATTGTCTATGGCGGGGGCAGCGTTATAAAACACGGTATATTGAAACGCGTAAAAGAGTCCCTGACAAACACCCTGGTTTATGAGTTTGGCGGTGTAGAAGCAAACCCTCATTATGAAACCCTGATGAAAGCCGTTGAGATTGTCAGAACAGAAAAAATTGATTTTCTTCTGGCCGTGGGCGGCGGTTCAGTGATCGACGGGACTAAATTTATTGCCGCCGCAGCCCTCTACGAAAATGATCCATGGGAGATCGTCAAGAGTTATGGCGGCGTGGTGAAACAAGCTCTCCCTTTTGGATGCGTGCTGACCCTGGCGGCCACGGGTTCAGAGATGAATAACACGGCGGTGATTAATCGGGTGACCACCCAGGATAAACTCTTTTTCACCTCCCCTTACGTTATGCCGAAATTTTCAGTGCTCGAACCGGAAATGACCTACACGCTGCCTGAACAACAAACCGCAAACGGGGTTGTTGATGCCTTTGTCCACGTTCTTGAGCAATACATTACTTACCCGGTTAACGCTAAGGTGCAGGATCGCCTGGCGGAAGGACTGCTGAGCACGCTGAAAGAAGAAGGCCCAGTAGCCCTTAAAAATCCACAGAACTACGACGCCAGAGCTAACATCATGTGGGCTGCGACGATGGCCCTGAATGGAATGTTGAGCGCAGGTGTCCCAACTGACTGGGCTTCTCACATGATTGGCCAGGAAATTACTGCATTATACGGAATCGACCACGCCCGTACCCTCGCTATCGTTATGCCTGCACTATGGCGCTTGTGCAAAAAGGAAAAAGCAGAAAAGCTGGCTCAGTACGGTGCGCGTGTCTGGAATATTCCTGAGTCTGATAGCGAAAAAATGGCCGATGAGGCTATCAATGCCACCGTGGAATTTTTTGAACTGATGGGCGTTAAAACCCGACTTTCTGATTATGGTCTGGGCGCGGAAGATATTTCAGCTGTTATCGGCAAGTTAAAAGAACATGGGCACATCGCATTAGGTGAACATGGAAAAATTACTGCTGAAGTGGCGGAAACAATACTGAACATGGCACTTTAATTGACTAACGATCTACTCTATTAGGCGCTAAGCCTGCGCACCTGGCAGGCTTAATTAAACATTAACGGTATTGCAAAATGCAGAAAATGAATGACACATTTCCCTATATGCCATTAATGGCTTTTGCGATGACCGGATTTATTTGCATCATGACGGAAACTATTCCAGCAGGATTATTGCCAGAAATCAGTAAGGGAATGAATATTTCGCTGGCTAGCGCAGGCCAGTGGGTCACCGTCTACGCCCTCGGGTCATTATTTGCCGCTATTCCGTTAACTATCGTTACCCGGTCGTGGAATCGGAAATATGTCTTATTAATGACCGTAGCGGGATTCTTCATTTTTAATACCATTACCGCACTTTCATCAAATGTTTACCTGACCCTGTTAGCGCGTTTGGGGGCCGGGGCGGCTGCGGGACTGGCGTGGAGCCTGCTGGCGGGGTTTTCACGCCGAATTGTTGAGCCGCTTCATCAGGGTCGGGCTATGGCGATAGCCATGGCTGGGACACCGCTGGCGCTCTCACTAGGCGTTCCGCTGGGAACCTGGCTTGGGCATTATCTTGGCTGGCGCCTGACGTTCGGTATTATGTCAGTACTTTCGCTGTTACTAATGATATGGATCCGTATCAGCGTTCCGGACTCTGCGGGGCGGCTTTGTTGAATAAATCGAACTTTTGCTGAGTTGAAGGATCAGATCACGCATCTTCCCGACAACGCAGACCGTTCCGTGGCAAAGCAAAAGTTCAAAATCACCAACTGGCCCACCTACAATAAAGCCCTCATCAACCGTGGCTCCATAACTTTCTGGCTGGATGATGAAGCTATTCAGGCCTGGTATGAGTCAGCAACACCTTCTTCACGAGGCAGACCTCAGCGCTATTCTGACCTTGCCATCACGACTGTGCTGGTCATTAAACGCGTATTCAGGCTGACCCTGCGCGCTGCGCAGGGCTTTATTGATTCCATTTTTTCTCTGATGAACGTTCCGCTACGCTGCCCGGATTACAGCTGTGTCAGCAGGCGGGCAAAGTCGGTTAACGTCAGTTTCAAAACGTTCACCCGGGGTGAAATCGCGCATCTGGTGATTGATTCCACCGGGCTGAAGGTCTTTGGTGAAGGCGAGTGGAAAGTCAAAAAGCATGGCCAGGAACGCCGTCGTATATGGCGAAAGTTGCATCTGGCAGTTGACAGCAACACACATGAAATCATCTGTGCAGACCTGTCGCTGAACAATGTGACGGACTCAGAAGCCTTCCCGGGTCTTATCCGGCAGACTCACAGAAAAATCAGGGCAGCATCGGCAGACGGCGCTTACGACACCCGGCTCTGTCACGATGAACTGCGGCGTAAGAAAATCAGCGCGCTTATCCCACCCCGAAAAGGTGCGGGTTACTGGCCCGGTGAATATGCAGACCGTAACCGTGCAGTGGCTAATCAGCGAATGACCGGGAGTAATGCGCGGTGGAAATGGACAACAGATTACAACCGTCGCTCGATAGCGGAAACGGCGATGTACCGGGTAAAACAGCTGTTCGGGGGTTCACTGACGCTGCGTGACTACGATGGTCAGGTTGCGGAGGCTATGGCCCTGGTACGAGCGCTGAACAAAATGACGAAAGCAGGTATGCCTGAAAGCGTGCGTATTGCCTGAAAACACAACCCGCTACGGGGGAGACTTACCCGAAATCTGATTTATTCAACAAAGCCAAGTCTATCAGTAAAGAGAATGAGAGATCAAAGTGGTCATTTTAATTGAGCTGGATAACGGACATTTCAATTGAGCCTTGACATAAGTTGTAATGTCCGATAATGGCTAAGTTAAGATGTCCGGCGTGTATAATCAAGTAAGGATTACCATGACGGCTCTCGCAGCGGAGTTTTTCACATTGGATGAAGTTAACCGACTCAAAATCATTCAGGATGTCATCGACCGGCGTCTGACAACACAAATGGCAGCTCAGCGGCTTGGTATCTCCGACCGTCAGTGCCGTCGTCTGCTTGCGCGTTATCGTGAAGATGGTCCGATTGGCATGACCAGCCGCCGTCGTGGTAAATCCAGTAACAACCAGTTGCCTCAGGGACTGGCCGCATACGCGCTGAACATTATTCGCGAACGCTATAACGATTTCGGTCCGACGCTGGCCTGTGAAAAACTGTCTGAGGTGCACGGTGTTCATCTTTCCAAAGAAACCGTCCGTAAGCTGATGACTCAGGCCAGTCTGTGGGTCCCACGTAAGCAACGTGCGCCAAAAATTCAGCAACCTCGTTACCGCCGTGCCTGTGCCGGTGAACTCATACAAATCGACGGCTGCGACCACCACTGGTTTGAAAATCGGGGACCTAAGTGTACGGCACTGGTTTACGTTGATGACGCAACCAGTCGTTTAATGCAGCTTCTTTTCGTGAAATCTGAGTCTACTTTCACCTATTTTGAAGCGACCCGGGGCTATATTGAAAAACATGGCAAACCGCTTGCGCTGTACAGCGACAAAGCCAGCGTATTCAGGATCAACAATAAAAATGCAACCGGCGGCGACGGCGATACCCAGTTTGGCCGTGCGATGCATGAACTGAACATTCAGACCATTTGTGCAGAAACCAGTGCTGCCAAAGGCCGCGTTGAACGGGCGCACCTGACGCTTCAGGACCGACTGGTCAAGGAGCTCAGGCTCCAGGGCATCAGTTCCATGGAAGCTGCGAACGCATTTGCCGAAGAGTTCATGAACGATTACAACCGTCGTTTCGCAAAAGCGCCTCGCCAGGCGTTTGATGTTCATCGGGAACTGGATGTCGATGACGATCTTGATATGGTATTTAACTGGCGTGAAGCTCGTAAAGTGTCGAAATCACTCACAGTGCAATACGACAAAGTCCTTTATCTGATTGAAGACAGCGAATTCAGTCGTCGGGCGATTGGTAAATACATCGATGTCTGGCATTACCCGGATGGACATAAAGAGCTCCGGCTTAATGGCGTATCACTTCCCTACTCCACCTATGACAAGCTTTCTGAAATCGATCAGGGGGCCATTGTGGATAACAAACGTCTGGGGCGGGCCCTGGAAATGGCGCAGCTGGTCCAGGCCGAGCGGGATAATAACCGGTCGCAATCCGTACCATCCGGAGACGGCCCTTCTCGCAGGCGTAAAGCTCCCACGACGAAGAAATCCCAGCGTTCCCTGGATCAGGACGATATGTTCAATGCCCTGGTGAAACTTCAGTCACGCTCTGAAGAGATATTTGGGAAGAAACCGATTTAAAGCCCGGTAATCCATCCGGGCATGCCTGGCTGTCAGATTTTGGCCTGATTGACCCGTGCCGCGAGCTCCTGATGACTCTCTTTCCTTTCGCTGTAGCGGTCGGACAGGTAGGCTGTGTGCCCTTTCAGGAGTAACGTCATTTTGAACAACTCTTCGGTAACGTCGACAATCCTGTCATACCAGGGTGAGGGTTTCATGCGCCCTTCATCATCAAATTCCTGCCATGCCTTTGGCACTGACGACTGATTGGGGATGGTGAACATCCGCATCCAGCGGCCAAGTATCCGCATCTGATTGACCGTGTTAAACGACTGTGAACCACCACAAACCTGCATGACGGCCAGCGTTTTACCCTGGGAAGGACGAACAGCACCTTCACTCAGGGGTATCCAGTCAATCTGGGCCTTCATCACCGAGCTCATGGCGCCATGTCTTTCCGGAGAACTCCAGACCATTCCGTCACACCACCTGACCAGCTCGCGGAGTTCAAGCACTTTGGGGTGACTTTCGGGCGCATCATCGGGTAACGGCAGACCGGATGGGTTAAATATTTTCACCTCAGCCCCCATCTTTGCCAGCAACCGCCCGGCCTCTTCCGCTGCAAAACGACTGTAGGACCGCTCTCGTACTGAACCGTACAGGATGAGAATTCGCGGCATGGTTTCGTTGTTGCCCGTAAGTTTGCTGGCAAGCGCATCATCAAAATAAGCCGGTTCGATTGCTGGTAAGTCGGTCATAAAAAATCTCCATTTCATAAGCTATGCTTTAAAAGTTATCACATATGAAATACCATATGTATTGTTATTTTTTTACGAGGTTAAGCATGCTACAGCCTGTTCAGCTTTTTAAACTGCTCGCCGACGAGACCCGTTCAACTATCGTGATGCTTCTCAGGGAGTCCGGTGAAATGTGCGTCTGTGACATCTGTGCGGCAACCGCAGAGTCTCAGCCAAAAATTTCTCGCCATATGGCCCTTTTACGTGAAGCCGAGCTGGTCATCGACCGTCGCGAAGGAAAATGGGTGCATTACCGACTGTCGCCACACATGCCAGCATGGGCTGCGGGTATTATTGATACAGCCTGGAACTGTGAACGAGAAAACATACGCAACAAGCTCAGTAGCGTGGCATCTGTCTCCTGCTGATGGCGATATATATATCCGAATAAACAAATGTGAATGGAGTTTCTGATGTTACTGGCTGGTGCTATCTTTTTATTCACGCTCGTCCTGGTTATCTGGCAACCCAGAGGGCTGGGGATTGGCTGGAGTGCCTCACTGGGCGCAATTCTGGCATTGCTGACTGGCGTCGTTCATCTGGGGGATATTCCGGTGGTCTGGCAGATAGTGTGGAATGCGACCGCCACCTTTATCGCCGTGATCATCATCAGTCTTCTGCTCGACGAATCCGGCTTCTTTGAATGGGCCGCGCTGCACGTTGCCCGTTGGGGGAATGGCCGGGGGCGGCTGCTCTTCACCTGGATCGTCCTGCTTGGTGCGATGGTTGCGGCACTGTTTGCCAACGACGGTGCGGCACTGATCCTGACACCTATCGTTATCGCGATGCTGCTGGCGCTGGGATTCAGCCGGGGAGCAACCTTAGCGTTTATCATGGCCGCAGGGTTTATCGCTGACACGGCAAGCCTGCCACTGATTGTCTCAAACCTGGTGAATATCGTCTCGGCGGATTTCTTTAAGCTTGGTTTCTCAGAATATGCCGCCGTGATGGTCCCGGTTAACCTGGCCGCGATTGCGGCTACGCTGGTGATGCTGCATCTGTTTTTCCGTAAGGACATTCCCGCCGTTTACGACGTTTCTCTGTTGAAAGAACCGAAAGACGCTATACGTGATGTGAATACCTTTAAAACCGGCTGGCTGGTTCTGGTGTTGCTTCTGGTGGGATTCTTCGGACTGGAGCCGCTGGGCGTACCGGTCAGTTTGGTCGCAGCCGCTGGTGCATTGCTTCTGTTTGCTGTTGCGAAAAAAGGGCATGCCATTAACACCGGTAAGGTGCTGCGTGGTGCGCCCTGGCAAATCGTTATCTTCTCGCTGGGGATGTACCTGGTGGTCTACGGCTTACGAAATGCCGGTCTGACCCACTATCTCTCTTCCTTGCTGAATCAGCTGGCAGAGCAGGGATTGTGGGCGGCAACGCTGGGTACGGGCTTCCTGACGGCCTTCCTGTCATCAGTGATGAACAATATGCCGACCGTGCTGGTCGGGGCGCTGTCGATTGATGGCAGCACAGCGACCGGTGTTATCAAAGAAGCGATGATTTACGCCAACGTCATCGGCAGCGACCTGGGGCCAAAAATTACCCCTATCGGCAGTCTGGCAACGTTACTGTGGCTGCACGTTCTGTCGCAGAAAAATATCAAAATTACCTGGGGATATTACTTCCGGGTGGGCATTGTCATGACAATCCCCGTGCTGTTTGTCACGCTTGCAGCACTGGCGCTTCGTCTGTCTTTCACTTTGTAATGAGATACTGATATGAGCAACATTACCATTTATCACAACCCGGCCTGCGGCACGTCACGCAATACCCTTGAAATGATCCGCAACAGCGGTACAGAGCCGACCGTTATTCATTATCTTGAAACCCCACCATCACGAGCTGAGCTGGTAAAACTCATTGCGGATATGGGGATCACGGTACGAGCGCTGCTGCGTAAGAATGTCGAACCTTTTGAAGCGTTAGGGCTGGCGGAAGACCGCTTTACTGACGAGCAGTTAATCGATTTTATGTTGCAGCACCCTGTTCTGATCAATCGCCCTATCGTGGTAACGCCGCTGGGTACCCGGCTATGCCGCCCTTCTGAAGTCGTGCTGGATATTCTTCCCGATGCGCAGAAAAGCGCGTTCACGAAAGAGGACGGTGAGAAGGTAGTTGATGAAAAAGGTAACCGGCTGAACTAAACGTGTTCTTGTGACGAAGGGCGAGAGAACTCGCCCTTTTTTATTTAAGATAATCAGTGCTAACGGAGGATAAGAAGCGGTTGTTGCGTCTTTTGCAGCATTTCGGAGGTATGACTACCGATAAAGAACTGCCGCAACCTGGAATGACCGTAGGCCCCCATCACTATCAGATCGACAGCATTTTCCTCGGCGTAACGAATAAGCGCGTCCCCGACTGATTGCCCGGTAAGATGTGTTGTGCTGTTTTCTATATCCGCGTCACGTAAAATTTGCTGTGCGGTCAGCAGCTCTTCCTTCTTACCGTTTACCATGACAAGGTGGCACTCCAGCCCCCTGAGTAAGGGACTCATCGTCAGACGTTCCAGGTTACTCCTGCTTTCTTCACTGCCATCATAAGCCAGCATGACTCTGGAAGGCACTGAGTAGTTCTCCGGAACAACCAGTAGGGGTTTCTTTTGCAGACGAATAACGCTTTCCAGATGAGAGCCTACCGGATGCTGGCTACCCCGACGCCCCAGCACCATGAGACGAAGGTCGCTCAGCTCTGCCAGAACTTCATCCGGTGTACCGTGTTTTTGCATCAAAAGCACATCCGGGCTTCCCTGTTTTTGAAGCAGTTCAGCACAACTTTCCAGTATTGCTTTCCCCTGGGCCATCAGCAGGCGATTACGTTGCCCTTCAATTTCTACCAGCTCATCGGTCAGCAATTGCTGACTGTCTATGCCGAGAGTGCCGGTCAGGTCTGACACTACCGGGGTGCTGTCTTTTTCGATAACGTGCAACAGTGCTAGCTGTGATTGCAAAGTGCGGGCTGCCCACGCCGCATATTCACACACTGACCGCGTTGAAAGTGAACCGTCCACACAGGCTGTAACAGTATTATTCATAGTTTTCCCTCCAGTCTGTTAATGACCGCCCATCAGTTTTTCGACTTCTTCAGGTTTATCGTGAACACCAAACCGGTCAACGATGGTGCGGGTGGCTTCATTCATCCCACGTATTTCAACCCCGGCGCCCTCTCTACGGAACTTAATGACCACCTTATCCAGGGCGCTGACGGACGTGATGTCCCAGAAATGGGCATGTGAAACGTCTATCACCACATTCTCAATCGCTTCACGGAAATCAAAGTGGCTCGTAAAGCGGTCTGCTGATGCAAAGAATACCTGGCCGGTGACGGTATACGTCCGGCTCGTCCCCTCCAGAACTGAGGTTACACGCATGAACCGGGATACTTTAGTGGCAAAATTGAGCGAAGCAATCAGTACACCGGTCAGCACACCGAAGGCCAGATTATGTGTTGCCACCACAACCGCGACGGTGGCAAGCATGACCACGCTGGTTGAAAGGGGGTGTGTCCGCAGGTTGGCAATGGAGCGCCAGGAGAATGTCCCGATGGAAACCATAATCATCACCGCGACCAGCGCTGCCATCGGAATTTGGGAGACCCAGTTGCGCAGGAACACAATCAGGCAAAGCAGCACCACGCCCGCCGTGAGGGTTGAAAGTCGTCCGCGTCCACCGGATTTTACGTTGATAACAGATTGCCCAATCATCGCGCAGCCTGCCATTCCTCCGATAAAGGATGTGCAGATGTTCGCGATGCCCTGAGCTTTGCACTCCCTGTTTTTGTCGCTTGGCGTGTCGGTCATGTCATCCACGATAGTGGCGGTCATCATCGACTCAAGCAGGCCAACCACCGCAAGCCCCGCAGAATATGGCAGGATGATGAGCAGCGTCTGAAGATTTAAAGGCACGTCCGGGAGCAGGAAGACCGGCAGACTGTCGGGAAGTTTCCCCATATCCCCGACGGTTCGCACATCCAGATGCAGCCACATGGCAATCCCAGTCAGCACCACGATGCACACAAGCGGTGAAGGAATGGTTTTGTTGATATAAGGGAAGAGATAGATGATCCCCAGCCCTGCCGCAGTCATGGCATAAACATGCCATGTCACATTGGTCAGCTCAGGCAACTGGGCCATAAAAATCAGTATTGCCAGTGCATTAACAAACCCCGTGACCACTGAGCGTGAAACAAAACGCATCAGCCCGCCAAGCTTCAGATATCCGGCTATCAGCTGGAATACCCCGGTCAGTATGGAGGCAGCCAGTAAATACTGTAAGCCATGATCTTTCACCAGCGTCACCATCAGGAGAGCCATTGCACCGGTGGAGGACGAAATCATCGCCGGACGTCCGCCAAAGAAGGCCATAACGAGAGGAATACAGAACGCCGAGTAGAGGCCCACCTGGGGATCAACACCGGCGATAATGGAAAAGGCGATCGCTTCTGGAATGAGTGCGAGCGCGACAACAATACCGGCCAGAACGTCACCACGGACGTTACCCAGCCAGTCCTTACGCGTCGAGGACAGCAACATAGTAATTTCTCAGTTTTTAGATACAGTCAGCCCTGGAGGGCTACATTTTTACGTACGGTAAAGCACATCCGCAGACGGGATGTTATTGAGTGCGTGCTGAGGCTTGCTCAGTACGACAGAGGAAGGAAAAACTCAGGGTGGCGTAATACGCATAGCGGTTGTCAGATTCTCCATAGCGGATGTGTATATATTGTCGGCTCTGTTGTCAGGAAGAACTTACAGAACACGTCGCGTTTGAACATGAAACACTTCAAAGCAGCCCAATACTACAAATAAAGCGAATACGGGGTCAACCCAACAAGGTACTCAAACGAAGAGGTTAAGATGCGATTTTTATCCAGGAATTCAATATTATCAAAGGACATTTGAACTTTGCCCCACCCCGGACATCTCTACTTAGCTTTGACATAAGTTATTGATTCATATGTGGTTATTTTTTAACATTTACGTTTCACGTACTGATAGATTGCCTTTGAAGCCAACGCTGACCGTCATTCATCTTGATCAGGAATTTGGGCATCTTCTAAAAACACCTTTGTACGGTAATCATCTTTCCAGCCTAACCAAACTGAATCTTCACCACCGGAAGAAACAACTTTACGGTTTCCTGTGAGATTATCAGCCTGTTCTAAGCATATTGACTGCATATCAATGAGCAAATCAGCTTCTGCGACTTCCGTGCCGCCGATCGTTTCATAGCCGGAAATCAGAACAATTGCCTCAGGGTCTCTTTCGTTCAGCATGGCGATCAACTCTTTCACTTTCATTTTAAGATACCAGTAGTTTATTTGTGTGCATTGCTGATGGATTTTATAGTGCTGCCGACCTTTTTCAAGGTGCTTCCGTTGCTTCCAACGATCATGCTAACGACCTTGTTGTCTGACCTGGTATTGCCGTGGTCATCCTTTTAGAGAAATGCTCCAAAGATCAACATGGCGGCATAGGTTTTCCAGCTTGACCAATCAATCGTGGAACCAAGCAACAGATAGAATGCCAGGGCTACCAGCCCCAGCTTTACTACTAGCGCGATTATTATGGTGAAGATAGACTCATCGCGTTCGCCTTTAAGTATTTTATACCGCGTAATTAAACTGTCGTTTTTCATGTAGCATCCGTTATAGTTATTAAAGTCCTGCATTAGAAGTTGTTATTTGCCGAAGTTACCTTGTATGAGTTAACTGTGGATCCAAAAATACAAAATATAAGCTGTGCCAATTGAAAGGATTAGAAAAGCACAGTTACTAATAAAATCTACTAATGCTTGTAGCTTCTTTATTCTCACAATTGCTGGACCGTGTTCAGTAGAGGTACTACTCAGCCCTTTTGTTCTGGCACTCTCTGCTTTTCTGAAAAAATTGTAATGCAATCCTGACCGCAAGCAAAACCATGCCAAACCAGTCGTTATTACGATATTTATGTAGAAAGCATATTGAATCATTTGTTCAGTTTCGAAGCTTTCCATTGAAAACCCTTTGTTGAAATGTTGAATAAAATTATTTTTAGTAAATGTAAGCAATAAATAGAACGAATATTAATAGTGAAAGATGCAATGCCAACATCTGCTTATGATGCCTTATGAGGATTTCTTCCTTCGCATTCATTAAATCGTACATCTCATCAATATTTTTATTGCTGGTATATTCGAGACGTTCATCACGAAGTAATTTGAACTTTACCAATACGACAAGTGATTTAATAATAAAGCTCGTAAGCATAACAGTTATAGACAAAAATAAAAAATAGGCCAAATTCATATATCACTCCATGGAGATTAATAGAAAAATTTATAATAAGTAATCTCATAGAGCATTACTTGAATCTTCTTCCCATACTAAGGACTCACCGAGAAACTTAGTTAAAGATGATTTGGCATACTGTGGTTCGGAAAAAAAACGTGGGAACCAGCCGTCAAAGCTTTGGGTACCATTGTGACGATTTTCAGGCGAGACTGATAAGCGGTACCCGTCTTCGTAAGGTGAAATGCTAAATGTGTATCCATCATCTGTCTTTGAGATCAGCGTTTTGCATGTCATATGACTGTTTGCTCACAAAGTTACTTTTCTAAGATATCGAAAAGTGTGGATTAGATCATCATTCAGATAGTCTTTTCATCACAAACTTTCCTGCCCACATTATCACAATTATAAAGGTAATAAAACCGATCTGCTCCCAACGTAAATTGGTTTGCTGTTCGGAATCATCCAAATGAATTGCATAAATGTAACATCCGAAGGTAAGCGTGAGTGGAACAACAAGCATCCCTACCTTTTTAGTAATATTTCCAATAAACCACCAATAAAGAACCCAGGAAATAATAGAAGAATAAAAAATTGCTTCTGAAACTATCATATGTAACCTCTTGAATTAGTCGATGCTGTGGGTAAATAAACCCGGACCGTCAAATGATGCAATTGCAAAATATTTAGTAACCATGAATCCTTCGGTTATCTATTTCAGCCATGTATGCAGTAGGCTTTTTTAAGAGATAGATTGGTGAAACGACATTCGTTTTGACTTTATAAGCCAGAATGAAAACACCTGCGGAGCTTGCCATAAGTACCGCAAGAAGAATAGATACCGTTAACTCCTTTGGTGTTTGTATCACCGAAAGAAGAAACAATGCGCTTATGGCTGCAAAAATCCAGCAATATAATGATGCATCCATAAAACCAGCTACAACACTCGATCCAAAAAAAAACCAAAATAAACTTATTAAGATTACTGAGTTTTCATTCATGTCTGTTCCTTGTTATTACTAATTATATTATGCTTTATAGTTGACCGTCAGACTACCCACGGGTTTTGACGAACAAAGTCACGCACTCCATTTATACATGCTTTTGAGATGACTTCAAAATAAGGATGGTTTGATGGAATCATATTCCCGGTATTATCAAGAAGCATAATAGTCCCTAAAGACCGAACCAGTTGATATTCATTGAGCTTACGCTTTAGCAAAGTTTGCAATCTATAAATTGTCTCACCGGAACTGTTACCTTCGATACCTACAACAGAGACCGTACAGTTCACTTCCTGATTATCAGATTGATAATCGAACCAGTAATTTTCGTTGCAATTTCCTTTTTGCGCATGCTCAATTTTGCCAGGCCATTTTACCCATAAAGAAGAGTTGTTTTTAGATCGTAAGATCTGCTTCAGCGTTTCCAATGGATTTTTTTCATCAACCTCAGACCAGGCCGAAATAAATTCTTTCTGCATTGCCTTAGGGTCTATAACGGCAATGAAATCAAATTCCTCTTTATTGATAGAGTTGGCTCGATCTTTGAGATAAAACAGACCGAGTTTATATCCCTTTTCACTTTTCCAGTTTGCTCCCACAGGCTGATAGTCTGTATTTATAAACGGTTTGAAAGTGTGAGTGTCGGGAGAAAAAATTACTGAGGGTGCCAGCACCCGGCCTCGGTATCGTATTGGATTTACAAATATTTTTTCCCCGTCACATAACATTTCAATAATTGCTTTTGTCACAACTACTGAAATAGAAGGTCTACATGTATTTTGATTTATTTCCCCGAGGTGCGCCAAACTTCCATCCTCACTCTTCAACACCTTTGTAAGGCAAGTCGGGCAATACTGTTGATCTCTATAATAAACAGGCATGGTTAGACGACCGGAATCGTTTAGTACCAACTGAAGTAACGGATGAGGCTCTTTCATCATGGTTATTTCTTCCCTTTCACCTTTCTGGGCTTTTCGTTTGCCTGTCTCCACTGCCATGGTGGGACAGGGTTGGTGTCTGCCCATAACCCTTTTGCCTCCTTTTGTGCTGCGGATTCATATTTGATATAGCCAGGGACAATGGCGTTATCTTCGAACCGATAAACCCACGCATATCCACTGTCCACCATAGAGGCATTGATATCATATCCATCTAACCAGATGGTACCTAACATACGGCCATAGATATCCGTACCATGGTCTATCACGGTAACGATTTTAGTTGCTATAGCTGTGGTTAAGGCCTGTTTTGCTTTTTGGCCAAAAGCCTGTTTAGATTCAGGAGCGTCTATACCATACATCCGTATTTTGATGGTTGTGTTTTGAGCATCCAACGCAGTTATGGTGTCACCGTCAACAATCTTAACCACCTTTGCCTCAAAAGTTGTTGAGTTCCCCCAGGACGCCACTGGGAATACAACAATCATGATGGGCAAAAGTAACTTTGTAAAAAAAAACATCATTTCACCTGAATTTGTTGAGTACAGACATGTATCCACAAGCCTATTTACAGGCAGTATTTTAACAAGTCATTATTTCATGGGCGGGCTTAAAACCAATCTTTTTGCAACTTAAAGGCAGAATAATCACAATAAATTTAGAACCTGAACCAAAAAATAATCCAAATTAAGCGTGTTAATCTATCTCAAAGATATTATTCCTGAGAGAGTTTGGATGAAACGTTACACTCATGATCTTGAGACAGACCTGAATGATGTGGATAAAACACCATCTCTGATCCACAAAACTTTGTTAACAGCTTCGACTATTTATGACCTGAAATATCTGGCTCAGGTATTAAATGATGAAAATGGCAGTAATTGGTCCCGTGCATCCCTTAAACGTCAGGTTACATGCATACCTGAGCATTGTGATCTGAGTATCGCAGATGGACGCTATCTACAGACTTTAATACCTTCACGACCTGCTGATTATGAGGACAGGCACTTTAGCTTTATCGATCTGTTTGCAGGGATAGGTGGACTGCGAAGCGGATTTGATGCCATCGGTGGTAAATGTCTTTTCACGAGCGAATGGAATACTTATTCCAGCCGTACTTACCGGGCGAACTGGTATTGCGATGAGAACGAGCACCGCTTCAATTCAGACATCCGTGACATCACTCTTAGCAACCGGCCCGAGGTTACTGATGACGAGGCATACAAATTTATCGATGCCTCTATCCCGGATCATGATGTTCTTCTTGCGGGATTTCCATGCCAGCCATTCAGCATCGCCGGTGTCAGTAAAAAGAACTCTATGGGTCGCAAACACGGTTTCGAGTGCGACACTCAGGGTACGCTCTTCTTTGATGTGGCCAGGATCATCCGGGCAAAACAACCTGCAATTTTTGTTCTGGAAAACGTAAAAAATCTGAAGAGTCACGATAAGGGTAATACCTTTAACATCATCATGAAAACGCTCGATGAGCTTGGCTACGACGTCGCAAACAGCGAAAGCACGGGCGCGGATGATCCTAAAGTCATCGATGGCCGTCATTTCCGACCCCAGCACCGTGAACGTATCGTCCTTATTGGTTTTCGCCGCGACCTACGTCTGAAAGACGGTTTTACTCTGAGAGATATTAAAGACTTTTATCCGGACAAGCGCCCTTCTCTCTCAGATTTACTGGATCCGAGCGTAGATAGTAAATACATCCTCTCCCCTAAACTCTGGGAGTACTTATACAACTATGCAAAGAAACATGCGGCAAAAGGCAATGGTTTTGGTTTTGGACTAGTAGATCCTTCCAATGTTAATAGTGTCACCAGAACCCTCTCAAGCCGCTATATGAAAGACGGATCTGAAATTCTTATTGATCGGGGCTGGTCTCATGAGCTGGGAGAAACTGATTTCCATAACACATACAACATGGACCGTCGGCCACGCATGCTAACGCCACGTGAATGCAGCAGGCTAATGGGCTTCGATAAACCCGGGGAAAGTGTTTTCCGTATCCCTGTGTCCAATACACAGGCTTACAGACAGTTTGGGAACTCCGTGGTCGTTGATGTCTTTGCGGCCGTCGCCAAACTGCTGAAGTCTCGAATTGAATTTGCAGCCTCCCAGCGCTTGCGGCAGTTTTACGACGAAGTCAGCTGACCTGAGCTCCTTCATCAATTTAAATGCTTAAGATTGTTGTAATAATGTCAGAGGTCAACCATGACGTATTTCGAATCAGCTGAAGGTGAGACGGTATCTAAAGAACGAGCATTACAAGAACTGTCCAGGCATTGCGTTCCCGAAACAGATTTCGAAGAATTCTTTAGCGACATGGGCGTAAAGGAACAGTATGACGCTCAGGAAGTGTTGCTTTGGTTGGGATATTAAACTTCCTGTTTAGGAGACTACTATGAGCCAAAAATTCGCAGTGATGATTGCTTACGACGACGATCCAAACGTCAAAAGGTACTCACCTGACTTTCAAACGCAGGATGAGTTTGCTAAAGGGTGGCAGTCGGCTCTTAAAAAGGCACACCACACCTCAGGTCAAAAATCAGTCATCACCTGCGGATGTCGTGGAAAAGGAGAAAAGCGACTTTATGTTCGTGCTTTACCGAACGGTGATGCCTTTATTCTCGTCAAAGCCGCTAACACGGGCATTGAGCATGATCCTTCCTGTGTATTCTTCTCCCTTGATGCCCGGCATACCGGCCTGAAAGGATATGCGAGTGGTGTGGTCCGGATTACAACCGAAGGTGATATGGCTGTAAGGCTCGGTATCGGTATGACAGAGAAAGATCCTCCTGAAAAATCAGAAGTGCCTCCCCTGCCCCATGTTCAGCGACCAGAAGGAGGTCAGGCCTCAATGACCCTCCTGGGCTTGCTTAGTCTTTTGTGGACAGAGTCTGGTCTGAATGTCTGGTACCCGAAAATGGCAGGGAAACGTAACGATTCACTGGTACGGTATCGTCTGCTTGAAACCGCTAAACAAATTCGTACCGGCAGAGCCTGCATAGGTGACCATTTATTCATTGGTGTACCTGACCCGAAACAACCTGTCGCTCAGTCGCAAATTCAGCGTCTTTCATCACAGGCGATGAGTGATAAACGTCTCATGCTCCTGTCAGTTTTACCTCGCTACGATGCTGAAAAGCATGAGAAGCCACTTAAATTTTTACCCCTGCGGAATTTTGGGGGGCTACCGCTGATTTTTTTCAATTCAGAAGGCCATTGGGATAGCGTAAAGAAACGATTTTCATCGGAGTACGCAGCATGGAAATCCGGGGCGAAAATAGTTGTCTTTGCGTTGACGTCACCAGCTGCGGTAACCGGCAGAGGCCCTTCTGTAAGAGCTCATCAAATTGTGCTGATGCACGTTAGCGAGAACTGGATACCTCTGGACTCCTCCTATGAGGCGGTTGTTGCAGAAAAGCTGGATGCAGAGCACCGGCAGTACGTTAAGCCCATGCGTTATGATGCGAGTATTAGTGAGGTGTTCCCTGACTTCTACCTGCTCGACACAAAAAGCGATAAGCCGTTCCCGATGGAAGTATTTGGTATGGCCACTCCTGCTTATCTGGCCCGAAAGCAACTCAAAAAAGATTATTACAACCGTGAATATGGGCCTTATGGATGGTGGCACTGGGATGCGACCACAGCATCTGAAACTATGGTGCTGCCTCATTTTCCAGAATCACGTAAACCTCTTTCAACTGGCACACCTGCTTAAAATGGAGAAAAAATGTCATACATGCTTTCACTAAGCGAACAGACAAAACTGAACGCTTTCCTGTCAGGGATCCTTGATGATTACAAGACTGGGGTTATCACTCAGATACAAGCTGTTGGTAAAATCGGTAACGTGTTTTCTGCACTGGAAAGTGGAGACTCAAAAAAGGTAGTGCATTTGTTGACTGAAGGACGAAAACTCCTGCGGACGGGCTGAATGTCCGCAGAAGGTCTACTGTGCCAGGGGATGCAGAGAAGTCTATCAACCTGGCTTCATTTATCATGATGTTTTTCTACTACGCGGCTGTTTTGACTTTCCAGTACCTCCCCCTGCCATTGCACCAGTCAATGTATCAATGGTGCCTTTCAGGGATTCTGAGATTGTTTTCTCTGCCTCCAGGGTAGCTTCCAGCTTCATTACTTTGGACTGGAGCGTTTTTAATTCACTGCTTTGTTCAGCCACTTCCGCTTCATAGCCCTGGCTGACCAAAGTTACTTTTTTCAGGTCGGCGCTCAGCGACTCGTTTAGTTTATGGAGTTCAGTAAGCTCGGCATTCACCGCCACCAGGTCACCCTCCTTCCCGGACAGTGCACTTTTCAGCTCAGCACAGAGGTTCTGTGCAGCAATCAATTCCTGTTCAAACCTGTCCCTCTCTGCCTTTGTATCTGACACAGTCTGACTTAACTGGTCGCATTGTCTGGAAAGACCGGCATTATCAGAACGCTGAGTGTTGATCTCTTCGTTCAGCTTTTTTTGATATTCAAGGTGACCAGCGATCTCTGTTTTACGTTCAGCCAGTTGCTGGGAGAGTGAGTCATTTGACTGCTGTGCGAGGCTTAATTCATGCCGTGTGCTATCTAACTGGTGATGGCAGGTTTCGAGTTCTGCTTCGGCAACATTCAGCCTTGTTTCTAACTCCTTGACGGTACTGTCCCGGATCTCTAATCGACCCTGTAGCGCCTGATTCTCAAGTTTCAGCTCATCCATATCGGTAGCGCTTTGCTCAAGCCGCTGTAAAAGCTGCGTTACCTCCTCCTCCAGCTGCATGCTACGTGCTTCAGCTTTTTTAACACTATCACTCTGTATTGCGGTATAGCTTCTACGGTAGTGCCAGGTGATGTACGAGATAATATCGCCGAGTGCAACCTTCACCTCATCGGGTATATCCAGGTAACGGGCCTCTTCAGGAACCTCTTTAACATACTTCTGGTACTCAGCGAACATCTCCTGTGACCTTGCAAACGAGCCGCCAACAGCGTTTCTGAGCCAGTGAACTTTGAAGCTCAGATCGATATTTTCCGGGTTAATTTTTTTCTCTTCGCACAGACGTTCGATTGCATTGAAGTAATCGATCATCGCAATAGATGAGTACCTTGAACGACCCATTTCCTTTGATTTTTCTGTGGATTCGCTGCGGATGTCATTCTGCACCTCTGGCGAGGTAGCATCGTTCAGGCTTTTTTCTTTATCGTTTTCGATCATCATTTTTTTCCTGCGGCCGGAAGCTGGTTTGCAAAATATATGCTGATAAGATCGTTCAGAGCATTCAGAAGCGAGATACTGTCGATACAAATATGAACGTTTCCATTCTCAAACAGGCGACACCGCCAGCCATTCTCATCGCAGACCTCGCCTGTGAAATCTGTATTTCTCATGGCCGTCAGCCTGTCGACCATACTCAGCCCACCGCCGGTTGCAGGTGTTGGAGTATCAGAACAGATGCATACAATATTCTCAAAGTCGCGTAAACAAAAGTGATTGTCCTGCGAGAAACCGTTGTACCTCAGTACGTTCACACCAGGAAAAATCCCCCGAAGAACAAGCTTTTTCGGCATTGTATATTGCCGTGCATTGCTTTTAAAACTTCGGTCAAGCTTGTTGAGAACATCAACGAAACCTTCTGCAAGCGTGTCTCGTCTGTTAGCCAGTGCATGCTGTAATGTTCCCTTAACAATCTCCAGGGAAGCGACGGGCGGATCCGTACGTAGGGATTCGTTAAAGGCTTCTTTTTGCTTATGGTTCCAGTACCGGTCCATACCTATTTCTTCAAAGAGCCTTTTCCACGTTTTACGGTCAATTTCCTTACGCCCCTCCTCGATGGTGCGATCCAGTGACGACGGAAGACCAAATGCGTTGGGCTGCATAATTCTGCTGGTGAAGAGAGAGAGACCGCACAGTTCCGACGCTTCCGAGATTAACCGCATCCCTTCTTCGAATTTCTGCATGGCCATATCCCGGGCGCTGATGAGCTGCCCTGTCCGGCTCGCCGGTACTGGCTCAGAACCCTGGTTTTGAGTCATTTTACACTCCATTTTGGTATGTCAGAACATTTTGATTTGAGCAAAGGTAGGTGTACACAGACATTAAAGTTGTCTCCTTTAACATGAAAAAGACTTTAAAGTTGTCTACTTCTTCAGATAGACCTACTTAACAGGATACTAAGTAGGTCATCTCCTTTCTCGCGTAGCATCTCTCGACGTTCACAGCAGAGGACACGTTTCAAAATGTCATCCAAAATTTTTTTCCATTATCTGACGTTGGGTGATTTTGATGGTCAGCGAGTAGAGGCTTTAACAATGTGGGTTGCCCTGAGCAAAGTAAGGGAAGTAGATGTACCAGAAATGTACGCGTTGCCTTGCATGAAGGGGGGCATCTTAAAGCTCATTGATTAAACAAACTCACTATGCCGCTACAAACAGCCCAAAACCGTCACTTGATAACGTGTTATTTAGATAAATTAATGCTCAGGGCTTTTAGCCAAACTGTCACTTGATGTAAGAATCCAGAACCTTCAGCACAACGTCCAGGTCTTCTTCTCGTTTCTGTTCTTCACTTTCATGAACAATATGTTCAGTCAAATGTCCTTTAATCACTTCACGCAATAAACCATTCACGGCACCACGTATGGCGGCTATTTGTTGCAGTACAGCGGCACATTCGTGAGGTTCATCAAGCATTTTTTTCAGCGCAGCAACCTGCCCCTGGATCTTGCTTGTACGTGCTTTCAGTTTTTGTTTATCGCGGATGGTATGTGACATGTGGGCTCTCACTCTCCTGGATATTTTATGTAACTATACCAGCGTTATTCTACTGGGGGGTAGTATATTTTACTGGGGGGGAGTAGAATCCGGCCTACACTTAATAACCAAGAATGATTCTCATGAACGAATTTACGACACTTCTTCAGCAAGGCAACGCATGGTTTTTCATCCCCAGCGCCATTCTGCTTGGCGCGCTTCATGGACTGGAGCCCGGGCACTCCAAAACAATGATGGCAGCATTCATCATTGCTATAAAAGGCACCGTACGTCAGGCCGTGATGCTGGGTGTCGCGGCAACATTGTCGCACACTGCAGTCGTATGGCTGATTGCTTTTGGAGGGATGTATATCAGTAATAAATTTACCGCAGAATCAGCCGAACCCTGGCTACAGATGGTCTCTTCAGTGATCATCCTTGGTACGGCTTTTTGGATGTTCTGGCGAACCTGGAGCGGTGAGAAAAACTGGCTGGAGGGAATGCAGGAGAATGAACATCATCACCATGACGAAACAAGGTTGATCGATACTGGCCATGGAAAAGTTGAACTGTCCATTTTTGAAGAAGGACAACTTCCCCACTGGCGGCTACGCACTCTTAGTGGCCAAAGATGGGCTTCTGAAGATATCTCATTAACCACACTTCGGGAAAACAGTACGATCTCTCAGACTTTTGAATTTGTTGATCATGGTGATTATCTGGAGTCAACATCTCCCATCCCTGAGCCTCACAGTTTCAACGTACGTCTGTCTCTGGGACATCGTGGTCATGTCCATGACTATGATGTGGCGTTCGCTGAACACGACCATGACCATGACCACTCTGAGCTTGATGGGCTGGATGTGAATTCGAAAGAGTATCAGGACGCTCACGAACTGGCTCATGCCAATGACATAAAACGCCGCTTCGACGGGAAAGAAGTAACCAACGGGCAAATCCTGATATTTGGACTGACAGGAGGGCTTATCCCTTGCCCGGCAGCTATAACTGTATTGTTGATCTGCCTTCAGCTTAAAGCGCTTACGCTGGGTGCCACACTGGTTGTTTGTTTCAGTATCGGCCTGGCATTGACCCTCGTAACGGTTGGAGTGGGTGCGGCGATCAGCGTTCGTCAGGTCGCCAAACGCTGGAGTGGCTTCAATACCATCGCCAGAAGAGCCCCCTATATTTCAAGCGCCCTGATTGCTGCTGTTGGGATTTACATGGGTATACATGGCTGGAATGGGCTGGTGCATTAACACCGGTACTGATGACACACACTCTGGGTACTTACAAAGTACATCCTAAGCGCCACCGTTGAGGTTATGAGCAGAAAAACCCGGAATATAAAGCTGCTCTTTCCGGGACTTGTTGCTGAGGCAGGGATTAAGTAACTGATTAAATCCATTCCCATAAGACTCAATGATAAATGAAAGAATAAAAAAAACGCTCCCGGACGGGAGCGTAAGCCAGTGACTTCGGCGTCAAATGAGGGTCTAACAAGTGGAGCTGCGGGTTAATTCTGGGTGATCTGGCTGCGATGCTTTTCAGCCTGCTGCTGATGAATAACGGAAGACTGACCATTATTCGCCTTCTCGTGCACAACAGCGGCTTTTTCATGCTCGTTCATTTCTGAAAATGACGTTGCTGATTCGTTGGTGGCCCCTGGTTTGCCTTTCATCATTTTTTTATGCATCTCCGCCATGTCCTGGTGGGCAGAAGCGTTGCCGTTTTGCATCATTTCATGGGACATTGCAGCCTGATCGTGTCCGCTCATATCCATCATTGTCATACTGTCTCCCTGAACAGCGCTTTTTTCAGAGGTTGACTGCATCTGATGGGCGGGTGCCTGGGCATTATTTACCTGGTCATGCATGTTCATTGTCTCTGCAGCCATGGCGGATGAAGCGACAGCCATAATGGCAACAAATGATACAAGGATCTTTTTCATGGTTGGGTCTCCGGTGTTTTCATACCCAAACAATCAACGGCTTATAACAGAGAAAGCATTTGATCTCAGGGCGGGTTATTCATCACTCCAGGAACCAGGCGATTGCGTTATCACTCTGCTCCTGATTTATGTATGATTATAAAAAACCGCCTCTGTTTATCGCGTGACTGAATGATGACAATTTTGTCACCTTCCAGGTTTCTCCTGAAGAACGGGATTAATCCATTAACAGGCGCACACTGAACACAATTTCCCGCCCCTGCTGTTCTGCTGACAGCTCGCCGCCATGAGCATGAATGATCGACCTTGTAATTGATAATCCCAGCCCCGCGCCTTCCGTGTTGTGGACCCTTGATGAATCAGCTCGATAGAACCGATCAAACAAACGTTCCAGATTAGCGGGAACCTGGCCGGACATCGTATTCGTAATCATCACGTTCACACAGTCACTGTCACGCTCAAGGTGTATCGCTGTACAGGTGTTATCGGGAGAATACTTGATTGCATTGGAAAGCAGGTTACTGAAAGCACGTCGCAGCATATCGCTGTCTCCGGCAACAACGCCCTCTCCTTCAACGGTGATTGTCTTTCCTGTTTCGTCTGCCAGAGGCTCGAACAGCTCACGTAATTCATTCAGTTCGGCGGCCAGATCCACATCATGTTTATCCAGCTGCAGCAGACCATGCTCTGAACGTGCCAGAAAAAGCATATCACTGGTCATTCGTGACAACCTTTTCAGTTCTTCCAGGTAAGCGAATAAGATTTCGCGGTAATGCGAAACATCCCTTTCCTTAGCCAGTGCAAACTGCGTCTGCATCATCAGATTACTGACCGCTGTGCGCAGCTCATGCGCGATGTCAGACGAGAAATCTGACAGTTTCCGGAATGACCCCTCCAGGCGATCGAACATGTTATTGAACTCCTGCATGGTCTCAGAAATTTCCGGCGGAGCCAAATCGGGATTAAGACGCTGATCCAGGCTGTGTACGGTCATGGAGGAAGCCAGACTGGTCATTTCCCGTAGCGGTTTCAGACCAATACGTGTGGTCAGCCAGCCCAGAAAAACAGAAATAAAGACCAGACCGATATTGAACCAGAACAGCCAGGTACTGAGCTTATCCATAAACAGGGTGTGATACCCAGTATCCGTGGCAACCGTAATGATGACATGTTTGCTTTTACCCTGTTCCGGCGTCACGGCAACCCGCCGCGAGATACTGCGGTACACGGTGTTATTTTCTTCCGTCTGGATCATATAGTCGAGAATATCACCCGACTTATTAAGCAGGACCGCTGGAACAACAGAATTTTTGGCATAGAGTTCAACAATTTTTTCATTTTCCATGTTTTTTATAGAAATGAATAAACCATTGTGCCCTACCATCGCATCGTTTATTTTTTCTGATAATGACTTAATATCCGTTTTGTTCCGGAACGTCTCTGTTTTAAGAAACTCTTCGGTGAGCTGAAGTTTACCTGTCAGAAAATCGCGGTCCTGATTATCGAAATAGCCATTAAGGGTGCTAATCAGGATAAAACTTGATAACCACCATACCGTAAGCATCACCGCGGCTTTGTTGAATAAATCGAACTTTTGCTGAGTTGAAGGATCAGATCACGCATCTTCCCGACAACGCAGACCGTTCCGTGGCAAAGCAAAAGTTCAAAATCACCAACTGGCCCACCTACAATAAAGCCCTCATCAACCGTGGCTCCATAACTTTCTGGCTGGATGATGAAGCTATTCAGGCCTGGTATGAGTCGGCAGCGCCTTCTTCACGAGGCAGACCTCAGCGCTATTCTGACCTTGCCATCACGACTGTGCTGGTCATTAAACGCGTATTCAGGCTGACCCTGCGCGCTGCGCAGGGCTTTATTGATTCCATTTTTTCTCTGATGAACGTTCCGCTACGCTGCCCGGATTACAGCTGTGTCAGCAGGCGGGCAAAGTCGGTTAATGTCAGTTTCAAAACGCCCACCCGGGGTGAAATCGCACACCTGGTAATTGATTCCACCGGGCTGAAGGTCTTCGGTGAAGGCGAGTGGAAAGTCAAAAAGCATGGCCAGGAACGCCGCCGTATCTGGCGTAAGCTGCATCTCGCCGTTGACAGTAAAACACATGAAATCATCTGCGCTGACCTGTCGCTGAACAACGTTACGGACTCAGAGGCCTTCCCCGGGTTAATCCGGCAAACCCACCGGAAAATCAGGTCAGCCGCCGCCGATGGCGCTTACGATACCCGGCTATGTCACGATGAACTGCGGCATAAGAAAATCAGCGCGCTTATCCCTCCCCGAAAAGGTGCGGGTTACTGGCCCGGTGAATATGCAGACCGTAACCGTGCAGTGGCTAATCAGCGAATGACCGGGAGTAATGCGCGGTGGAAATGGACAACAGATTACAACCGTCGCTCGATAGCGGAAACGGCGATGTACCGGGTAAAACAGCTGTTCGGGGGTTCACTGACGCTGCGTGACTACGATGGTCAGGTTGCGGAGGCTATGGCCCTGGTACGAGCGCTGAACAAAATGACGAAAGCAGGTATGCCTGAAAGCGTGCGTATTGCCTGAAAACACAACCCGCTACGGGGGAGACTTACCCGAAATCTGATTTATTCAACAAAGCCTCGTTAAGGTTAACCTAAGATTTCAGAATGATAATCTCTGCTTTGCAGCGAATAAGGCAATCATAATATTAGATTGAATTGTTGTAATTATCATCAATGTTTTTACTGGTTTACTATTTTCCGGAGGTGTTAATGCCTGTACTTTTCAGGGTGAAAGTTATTCCGCTGGTTTTACTTCTGGCAATGATCTTTGCGTTTTTACTTAACTGGCCAATATTGCTGCATTTTTACGAGATTTTGTCGCATTTAGAGCATGTCAAAATTGGTTTTGTCATTTCTATTCCCTTTGTTCTGGTTGCGGCGCTTAACGTTGTTTTTATGCCTTTCTCAGTTCGTTTTCTGCTGAAACCTTTCTTTGCTTTACTGTTTATCACTGGCTCACTGGTCAGTTATTCGACACTAAAATATAAAGTAATGTTTGATCAAACGATGATTCAAAACATTATTGAAACTAACCCCCAGGAAGCGCATTCCTATCTTAATGGCTCAATTATTATATGGTTCGTCTTTACCGGTATCCTTCCTGCCATCCTCCTTTTTTCAATAAAAATTCAATATCCTGAAAAATGGTATAAAGGCATTGCTTACCGTTTGCTCTCCGTGCTGGCATCGTTGAGTTTGATTGCAGGTGTTGCCGCACTTTATTATCAGGATTATGCCTCTGTCGGCCGCAATAACTCGACATTGAATAAAGAGATCATCCCGGCGAACTACGCTTACAGCACTTTCCAGTATGTTAAGGATACGTACTTTACGACTAAAGTGCCTTTCCAGACGCTGGGGAATGATGCTAAACGCGTCGTCGCTCACGAAAAACCCACGCTGATGTTCCTGGTGATTGGCGAAACGGCACGCAGCCAGAATTTCTCGATGAACGGTTATTCGCGTGATACCAATGCCTTTACCAGCAAATCCGGCGGCGTTATTTCGTTTAAAAATATGCATTCCTGCGGTACCGCTACCGCAATATCCGTTCCGTGCATGTTCTCGAATATGAATCGCACCGAGTACGACAGTAAAAAAGCATCTAACAGTGAAAATTTCCTCGACATCGTGCAGAAAACCGGTGTCTCGCTGTTATGGAAAGAGAACGATGGCGGTTGTAAAGGCGTATGTAGCCGCATCCCGACTGTCGAAATTAAGCCTAGTGATAACCCGAAACTGTGCGATGGCAAAACGTGCCATGACGAGGTGATGCTGGAAAACCTTGATGATGAAATCGCCAAAATGCCAGGTGATAAGCTTGTCGCCTTCCATATCATTGGCAGCCATGGACCGACTTATTACCTGCGTTATCCGGCTGAGCATCGCCACTTCATGCCCGAATGTGCACGTAGCGATATCGAAAACTGTACTCAGGAACAATTGGTCAACACCTACGACAACACCCTTCGTTATACAGACTATGTATTAGCTGAGATGATTGAAAAGCTAAAAAATTACAGCGATCAGTACAACACCGTGCTGCTTTATGTGTCCGATCATGGTGAATCATTGGGCGAAAGCGGGCTATATCTGCACGGCACGCCGTACAAACTGGCACCGGATCAGCAGACGCATATTCCGATGCAGGTCTGGATGTCACCGGGCTTTATCGCCGGGAAACACATCAACATGTCTTGCCTTGAAAATAATGCGGCGAAAAAATCATATTCCCACGACAACCTGTTCTCATCGATTTTGGGGCTGTGGGACGTAAGCACCAGCGTCTATAATCCTGACCGCGATTTGTTCCGCGAATGCCGTGGCTAATCGATTGTTAGTATAACAAAAAGCCTTACGGCAACCTGGTTGCCGTAAGCTGCAAGAATGCAATAAGGCTTATAATATGAAACAACTTACTTTCAACGACCTACGCAAGCAAAGCGCACAAGCCGCAAATTCCCCCCGCTTACGTGCCCATCATAATTTCCACCCTGAATTGAGCGACCCGGTGCAGCGTCTGGCTATTGCTATGGAACCGGGAACTTATGTTCGCCCTCATCGCCACCCGCATACTTTTGAACTGCTGACATCCCTTACCGGTCGCTTTTTGGTATTGAACTTTGATGACCTGGGTAACCTGACCCAGCGCGTCGTGTTAGGTGAGGACTGTAAAGTGCTGGAGATGGATGCAGGCACCTGGCATACCGTATTGTCACTGGATGAAGGCGGCGTTATTTTTGAGGTAAAACACGGTAGGTACCAGCCTGTTGCTGATCAAGATGCCGCCCCATGGGCCCCCGCCGAAAACGAGCCGGGAACTGCAGAGCTGATGAAATGGTACACACAGGCGCAAGTAGGTGATGGCGGATATCCGCGGTAATTAATGCGTTGCACGGAGTGCCATTCTCTCCTTCGCGCCAACTTCAAAGGCTAAGACGCTTCCTCCCAAATCACCTACTCGTAAACCTGTGGCAAGAGTAGAGGCACTGTTGCAAATAGTCGGTGGTGATAAACTTATCATCCCCTTTTGCTGATGGAGCTGCACATGAACCCATTCAAAGGCCGGCATTTTCAGCGTGACATCATTCTGTGGGCCGTACGCTGGTACTGCAAATACGGCATCAGTTACCGTGAGCTGCAGGAGATGCTGGCTGAACGCGGAGTGAATGTCGATCACTCCACGATTTACCGCTGGGTTCAGCGTTATGCGCCTGAAATGGAAAAACGGCTGCGCTGGTACTGGCGTAACCCTTCCGATCTTTGCCCGTGGCACATGGATGAAACCTACGTGAAGGTCAATGGCCGCTGGGCGTATCTGTACCGGGCCGTCGACAGCCGGGGCCGCACTGTCGATTTTTATCTCTCCTCCCGTCGTAACAGCAAAGCTGCATACCGGTTTCTGGGTAAAATCCTCAACAACGTGAAGAAGTGGCAGATCCCGCGATTCATCAACACGGATAAAGCGCCCGCCTATGGTCGCGCGCTTGCTCTGCTCAAACGCGAAGGCCGGTGCCCGTCTGACGTTGAACACCGACAGATTAAGTACCGGAACAACGTGATTGAATGCGATCATGGCAAACTGAAACGGATAATCGGCGCCACGCTGGGATTTAAATCCATGAAGACGGCTTACGCCACCATCAAAGGTATTGAGGTGATGCGTGCACTACGCAAAGGCCAGGCCTCAGCATTTTATTATGGTGATCCCCTGGGCGAAATGCGCCTGGTAAGCAGAGTTTTTGAAATGTAAGGCCTTTGAATAAGACAAAAGGCTGCCTCATCGCTAACTTTGCAACAGTGCCCCTTTTAAAAATATGCCTGTGGATATGTGCATATCATCGCTTACCAGCGCCGCTTCGCGGCTCGGTCAACCCCTCAGAACCGCGAAAACAAGTTTCGCAGTTCTTCACGGTTCATGTTTTAATCCGAGCATGGCGCCAGCACCTTCGCGGCACCATCGAGGCCCGCGCTGCTGCCGCACCGGGCCTCACCCTCAAATAAAATAAAGTTTATAAAAATCGTACTTGTATTGACCCCTGTTTATTCTGAGTATATCCTTTCTGTAACCAAAACTACGGAGGCGCCACAGATGGCTCAGAAAAACAGAATTTCAGAAACAGAATGGAAACAGCTGCTGCCGCAAATGGCTTCCTTTGCACACATCACAACAGATATTGGCTATTCCGTGCTTGTCAAAGGTGAGAAATCATCAGACGTAGCCACGCGAGTAGGCCGTTCCAAGCAAAACATTTCCAGCACCGTTAAGCGAATCTGGGATTTGTACCAGAACACCACTCTTAAAGCCGAGAACGGCGAACCATTAAAATTAGTTCAGGTCTGGATACCAGCAAGCCTTGCTGAAACTGTTTTAAAAGAAGCCGCGAAGTACAGCATTAATAACATCACGACCTCGGAAATGGAAAAAAAATAAAGTCCGAAAGGACTTTATTTTAAGACTACTAACGCGGCTTTATTACAGTGCTCGCCACCACAGTAAACCACTATCCCCGGTTTACCCCAGAGATTGATATGACACACCGGGCAGCTGTACTTTTCCCGGTTTGTTTTGTTCACCGGTGCTTCAGGCGGTGGGGTTACAAATCGCATGGCCTCTATGATCTCGTCGTCGAGTTCAACCGGGTCGCGCCCTTCCTCCACCTCCTGTTCGTGTTCGCTATCATCTTCCTCGTCGTCAATATAGCCTTTTCCTGTAGGGCTTAGCACAGCGCCAGGCTTAGGCTGGTAAGGCGGAAACCTGTCCATCCAGGAAAGCTGGAAATGGCCTGTCAGCAGTTCATCACAGGCCATATCGAAAGGGCCACCGGCAATAATATAATGGGTCATGCTCTGGCCCACTTTCCTGCCTCCCGGTTCGCCGGTATCAGAAGGCATTAGTCCTACCCGTTCCATCCGGGCCGCCCACTGTTTGTTGTGATAGCCACGGCGGCCAGGCTCGCCAAAATGGAATTGCCACTGATGAACCATCTCATGCACCAGTGTTGAAAGCGTGGCCTTTATGGTTCTGATCGAGAAATACACCGGATTCATAGCGATCTCGTCTACCGTGTACCCACTCTCACGGCCGACGAAACGCTTAAAGGAACAATAGCCATACGTTCGCTTCTCACGCTGCAACGTTATCAGGCATGGCGGCAGCTCGTTGCTGAATAGCTTCTCATTGAAAAAATCGTAGGCTCTCTGAAGTTCATCGTAGGTTTCGGGCGTAGGCAAATTCACTGCTAACCTCACATATATGTATTGTGCAATACACATAATTTAGCTGATCTTTTATACAGAGGAAACGGCTTTTAGGGGTCGTTTGCGGGAGAGGGCGAAATCCTACGCTAAGGCTTTGGCCAACGATATTCTCCGGTAAGATTGATGTGTTCCCAGGGGATAGGAGAAGTCGCTTGATATCTAGTATGACGTCTGTCGCACCTGCTTGATCGCGGCCGCGATAGCTAGATCGCGTTGCTCCTCTTCTCCATCCGCGTTCCAAGCTGCGGAAAGGCACCCATAAGCGTACGCCTGGTCGAGCAGGCGACGCGGATCGACGTCCAGCGCACGAGAGAATGCGTCCGCCATCTGTGCAATGCGTCTAGGATCGAGACAAAGGTCGTCTCTGTCAGCCGGATCGTAGAACATATTGGCGGCGCCAAAGCCCACTTCACCGACCAGACCGACGGGATCTATCACCAGCCAGCCGCGACTGGAGAACATGATGTTTTCATGATGCAGATCGCCATGTAGCCCACGCAGTTCCGAGGCATTGCTCATCATTTGATCGGCTATAATCGCCGCGTGGACGTAGTCAGTTTGACAACCTGCGTTTTGATCATCGCGCGCCCGCTGAAACAAAGCTGCAAAGCGATCCCGGATCGGGAGAAGGGCAGAAGGCAGGGGTTCCTCAGATGCGGCATACAGCTTCGCCATTAGTTCCGCTGCAATTTCGGTCGCCTGGTAGTCGCCGTGCTCGGCAACGATGTGAGAGAGCATTCGCTCCCCGGCATATTCGAGCAACATCAGATTGTTCTCACGACCGAGCAACCGGACTGCTCCCCTCCCATTGCGCCATACCAGATAGTCGGCCCCGCGCAGTTCATCAGCAATGTCTTCTATAGGTTTCAATCCCTTGACGATTGCAGGAGTCCCGTCTGGCAATGAAACTTTCCAAACGAGGCTGGAAAAGGTGTCCGCAATGAGAACAGGTTGCGAAACGTGCCAATGAGCAGGAAAAACAGGCGGCATGAACATCAACCCCAAGTCAGAGGGTCCAATCGCAGATAGAAGGCAAGGCGTTCGCGGTCGGGGGCTTCGATCCCCAATACATTGAATAGGACAGCGAAGGCGCGCTCTGCTTCATCTGGCGCTGCCCAGTTCTCTTCGGCGTTAGCAATCATGAGTGCCAAATCGGCATAGCGATCTGCTGTTCCGAGCCGCCCAAGGTCGATCAGACCCGTGCATTGAAGAGTTTTAGGGTCCACCATGAAGTTCGGCATGCAGGGATCACCATGGCAAACAACCATATCGGTGCGCTCTTGGTCGAGCCGCACCGGTAGCTCTCGTTCGACACGAGCCAAAAGATCGAGCTGCGGCGTACTCTTGTCCTCGTCCGGTAAGAAGTCGGGATTGACGGCATTGCGGGACACCACATCAACGGCGCGTCCGAACATTCGCGACAGCCTGCGCTCAAACGGACATTGATCAACCGATAGGCTGTGAACAGCGCCAAGTTGCTGCCCCATTGACGGCCACGCTTTGAGCAAATCCGCTCCAGACAGATCAGCCGCCGGTACTCCCGGAATTGCCGTTATCACCAAGCATGCACCCTCCTGTTCCTCCTGCCAGTTGATCACCTCGGGGCAAGCCACACCTCGACCTTTGAGCCAAATGAGGCGGTCACGCTCTCCAGCGAGCTCACCGCGGCGGGAAGCAGGTGCGATTTTCGCGAAGGCATGCCCGTCACCACGTCGAAAAACAAAATCACCAGATTCTCCGCCTCTGACAGGCAACCAGTCAGAATGCGATTCACCAAAAAAAATATTAGTTCGATTCAATGGAGGTTCCTTCAGTTTTCTGATGAAGCGCGGAGGTGGCTCAACCTGCGAAAAGAAACGAGTTGCTACGTAAGTCCGAGAACATGCTTTCCATGGTCTCTGAGCTCGCCTTGATGCCCGAGGCATAGACTGTACAAAAAAACAGTCATAACAAGCCATGAAAACCGCCACTGCGCCGTTACCACCGCTGCGTTCGGTCAAGGTTCTGGACCAGTTGCGTGAGCGCATACGCTACTTGCATTACAGCTTACCAACCGAACAGGCTTATGTCAACTGGGTTCGTGCCTTCATCCGTTTCCACGGTGTGCGTCACCCGGCAACCTTGGGCAGCAGCGAAGTCGAGGCATTTCTGTCCTGGCTGGCGAACGAGCGCAAGGTTTCGGTCTCCACGCATCGTCAGGCATTGGCGGCCTTGCTGTTCTTCTACGGCAAGGTGCTGTGCACGGATCTGCCCTGGCTTCAGGAGATCGGAAGACCTCGGCCGTCGCGGCGCTTGCCGGTGGTGCTGACCCCGGATGAAGTGGTTCGCATCCTCGGTTTTCTGGAAGGCGAGCATCGTTTGTTCGCCCAGCTTCTGTATGGAACGGGCATGCGGATCAGTGAGGGTTTGCAACTGCGGGTCAAGGATCTGGATTTCGATCACGGCACGATCATCGTGCGGGAGGGCAAGGGCTCCAAGGATCGGGCCTTGATGTTACCCGAGAGCTTGGCACCCAGCCTGCGCGAGCAGCTGTCGCGTGCACGGGCATGGTGGCTGAAGGACCAGGCCGAGGGCCGCAGCGGCGTTGCGCTTCCCGACGCCCTTGAGCGGAAGTATCCGCGCGCCGGGCATTCCTGGCCGTGGTTCTGGGTTTTTGCGCAGCACACGCATTCGACCGATCCACGGAGCGGTGTCGTGCGTCGCCATCACATGTATGACCAGACCTTTCAGCGCGCCTTCAAACGTGCCGTAGAACAAGCAGGCATCACGAAGCCCGCCACACCGCACACCCTCCGCCACTCGTTCGCGACGGCCTTGCTCCGCAGCGGTTACGACATTCGAACCGTGCAGGATCTGCTCGGCCATTCCGACGTCTCTACGACGATGATTTACACGCATGTGCTGAAAGTTGGCGGTGCCGGAGTGCGCTCACCGCTTGATGCGCTGCCGCCCCTCACTAGTGAGAGGTAGGGCAGCGCAAGTCAATCCTGGCGGATTCACTACCCCTGCGCGAAGGCCATCGGTGCCGCATCGAACGGCCGGTTGCGGAAAGTCCTCCCTGCGTCCGCTGATGGCCGGCAGCAGCCCGTCGTTGCCTGATGGATCCAACCCCTCCGCTGCTATAGTGCAGTCGGCTTCTGACGTTCAGTGCAGCCGTCTTCTGAAAACGACAAACGATGTCAGCCAATAAGTTGTTGTAATAATCGACAAGTGTTTGTTGCAACTCGCCGTCCTGTAAGACTGCATTATCAGTCTGATTCAGGGCGGCTATGGTGTCATTTATACACCATAAACCGATGACGGCTGCACGTAAATCTGTGGATGCTCTTGATGGCGATTCAACGTTTGCTGTCCCACGCATGGCGACAGCATTGTTTAGCCCAGCAATAATCCCATTATAAGTTGGGGGGAGGGGCTCCGACAACTGCAAAGCTATCTTTTCTGTATTGTTTTGGATGTCGTCCGCAAGAATGGTATTCTCGATCAGTTCTCGAGCCAATAATGATGTTTCGAAGCAGACGGCCAACACCGTCTGCTTCGTTTCTGGTTCTTGTTCTTCCACTGCCAGCGCGTTACTGATTGTTACGCACGTAAGTAGCAAAGTGAATGCGCTCTTGAGTCTCATCAACGGTTGCCTCCACAGTCTCGCTGGCACTGGAATCAATGTGAAAATTGTTCTGGATCGGATCAACAGGAATAAATCGATCACAGTCGAACTCTCTTGGAATTATGGTCATGTGCAGTTTCGTTGCTGATGAAAGAGCTTGAATGTACAACTTCTCCCCACCAATGACAGCAATGCGTTGATCGGTATTCTCATACAGGTTGATCACAGCACGAAGATCAGGAACGACAGTAGCGCCTATGACATCTTCTTGTTTTAACGTCGAGGAGATCACGAACGATTCGCGTTCGGGGAGAATTCCTTTCTCCTTGATTCGCTCCTCGGCGCCATCCTTTTCTAACTGCATGTCACGCATGTCAGTATACGTGTGTTTCCCCATAACGCACACGCGGATCTCTTTAGAAATCCGCGTAAATCGCGCCATGTCTTCTTTGCATTTCCATGGAATCTTGCCGCCTTTCCCGAATCCCAACTTAGAATCCACAGCGACTATTAGCTCAAGTTGTGGGTGACTCATTAAAACTCCAAACCAGTCGATGCTGGTTGTTCCAGATATTGCTTACGGAAGGTGGCCAGATCAATCAGTTTGATATTTGCCTTTCCGCTGTTGTTGAGATCGTGCACTTTCTTCAATTTGCCGGAAGATCCGGAAGTGGATGCCGCGATCACCATGGTGGTCTTCGACGAGACTGATGATTGCACTTCACCACCCTCAGCTTCAATCAGCTTCTCCAAGGCCGCGTCACGAAAACCGGTGATCACGATCTTCTCACCGGTAAAACGATCCCCCGAAGTGACCTGCTGTTTGAACCCGATGATTGATTGAATCTTGTTGAATAGCTCGGCATGTTCAGCCATACCTGCAAGCACTTTTGCGGCAGTTTTGTAGCTGAATTTGTCGACGCTAACGATCTGCTCTTCGGTGATGGCATTGAAATCATCCAAGGTCTTAATATCCAAGCCTTCACACAGAGCTTTCATCTTGCGGCGCCCAACGCCGCGCCCAAAGTGGGGCATCGACCCCAACCAAACCGACAGGGGAACACTACTGGGTATAGGAAGTATAAACCACCTTTTTGCTCCTCATCCGAAGTATCTTACCTGAAATTCCCTCACTCGTTTACCGCTCAAGCCCCAATTTTAACTGCCGGTCCAGCCTAAACCGCTCTAATAAGGTTCGATTTGGCGGTAAAATCTCTAGCCTGATAGCTCGAGAGATACAAACTGCCCCACCGCCCCGTTTAAAAGTTGGCAGTGTTGAGCAGTGTTGGATTTGGGGTCGTCAGTCAAAGAGACGACTCTGTGATGGATCGAACAGGCTGGGAGTCAGTGGCGGCGCTCGTTCTGGTGGCAGCTCACGCTGCTTGGCGGCATTCGCCTTGGCTGTTTTCTGTTTCAGATGCTTGAGAATCTGCTCAATGACCTTCGGATCTTCGATGCTGGCAATCACTTTGACGTGACCGCCGCAGTGTTCGCAGACTTCAATATCAATATTGAAGACTCGCTTGAGGCGTTGCATCCAGGTCATGGCGCGGTGGCGCTCTGCAGGACTCTTGTCACGCCAGTTAGTATCGAGACCTTCCGATTTGTCGGGCTTCTTGCCCCGCTTGGCGGGTGTTACTTGAACTCGGTGTTTGCTGTTCGGTGCAAAGACGCCGTGGAAGCGTGTGAGGTTGACTCGCGGCTTAGGTACCAACGCAGCGAGTTTGGCGATGAAGTCCAGCGGCTCGAAGATCACATGGGTGGTGCCATTGCGGTACGGAGTTTTGAGCTCGTAACGCACCTGCCCATTGGCGGTTAATGCCAGACGTTTTTCTGAAACCGCTGGCCGACTAATGTAGCGACACAAGCGCTCAAGCTTATCCCGCTGATGCGCTTCGGCCATCACACCGGCGTGTAGCGAGAAACCAGCATGGTTGGCTACTCGACTGCTTGAGTCGGCTTTATCCTCACGCCCTGGCAAGGTTTGCAGGGTGAAGACTTTGCGCCCTTGCTGGGGGCCGACGGCAATGCGATACGTAACCGAAGCACCATGTAATTGAGTCAGCGTATCGTCTTCGCCCTCTTCCAGTGTCAACCACGTATTCTCGGCATCACGCTCCAAAATCCCACGCTTTTCCATGCAGCGAGCGATGCGATGGCTGAGGGTGTGAGCGAGCGTATTCAGCTCATCGTAAGTGGGTGCCTTGACACGATGGAAGCGTTGCTTGCCATAGTCATCTTCGGCATAGACACCATCGAGAAACAGCATGTGGTAGTGGACATTGAGATTTAGCGCGGAGCCAAAGCGTTGGATAAGAGTCACTGAGCCAGTTTGTGCAGAGGCTTTGGTGTAACCGGCTTTTTTGATCAGATGAGTTGAGAGTGTACGATAGACGATACTCAAGACCTGGCCCATCAGCTGGGGATGGCGAGCCAGCAAAAAGCGTAGCTGGAAAGGAAAGCTGAGCACCCACTGGCGAATGGGCTCCTTGGGGAAGACTTCGTCTATCAGCAGCGCCGCACTCTCGGCCATCCGGCGGGCACCGCAGCTAGGGCAAAAGCCGCGTCGTTTACAGCTGAAGGCGACCAGACGCTCGTGATGACAATCCTCGCAGCGAACCCGCATGAAACCATACTCCAGACGGCCACATTGGAGGAGGTCGTTGAATTCTTGTTGGATGTAGCGAGGCAGGTGTTGACCTTGGGCTTCGAGTGAGGCTTTGAAGGCTGGGTAGTGCTGCTCAACCAGCTGGTAGAGCAGCGTCTGGTCGGGTTGGTGGCGTTCGTAACCGTTTGTTTGAGTGGGCGATTGACTCGCCGTGGCGTTCCTTGCCAGCGACATGGGTATCCTCCGCTGATACTGTGGTTATGTACAGTATCAGCGGCTTGCGTTCAGACGTCCAGTCTGGCCCTAGACATCGCTAAATGCTTAACCCGCAATAGCCCTCACGAGTTGTTATCAGCCACTACCGGTTGAGCGAGAAGGTTTTGGGTTCAGGGTGCTATTGCTCCACCAATCACAATACTGAAGCCCCAACTGTTATCAGTTGGGGCTTTTTCTTGTCTGTTTGCGGCGGTTGCGTTTTATCGGTAGTCGTCGAGCTCTGCACCATCCCACATAAGAGCTTAACGGTGCGATCTTCAACGCCATCACACAAAACTTTCTTTTTCACGCACAGTCAACTTATTGGATGTTTTATTAACAACCCAAAAGGAGATATTTAGCGGGCGGCCGGAAGGTGAATGCTAGGCATGATCTAACCCTCGGTCTCTGGCGTCGCGACTGCGAAATTTCGCGAGGGTTTCCGAGAAGGTGATTGCGCTTCGCAGATCTCCAGGCGCGTGGGTGCGGACGTAGTCAGCGCCATTGCCGATCGCGTGAAGTTCCGCCGCAAGGCTCGCTGGACCCAGATCCTTTACAGGAAGGCCAACGGTGGCGCCCAAGAAGGATTTCCGCGACACCGAGACCAATAGCGGAAGCCCCAACGCCGACTTCAGCTTTTGAAGGTTCGACAGCACGTGCAGCGATGTTTCCGGTGCGGGGCTCAAGAAAAATCCCATCCCCGGATCGAGGATGAGCCGGTCGGCAGCGACCCCGCTCCGTCGCAAGGCGGAAACCCGCGCCTCGAAGAACCGCACAATCTCGTCGAGCGCGTCTTCGGGTCGAAGGTGACCGGTGCGGGTGGCGATGCCATCCCGCTGCGCTGAGTGCATAACCACCAGCCTGCAGTCCGCCTCAGCAATATCGGGATAGAGCGCAGGGTCAGGAAATCCTTGGATATCGTTCAGGTAGCCCACGCCGCGCTTGAGCGCATAGCGCTGGGTTTCCGGTTGGAAGCTGTCGATTGAAACACGGTGCATCTGATCGGACAGGGCGTCTAAGAGCGGCGCAATACGTCTGATCTCATCGGCCGGCGATACAGGCCTCGCGTCCGGATGGCTGGCGGCCGGTCCGACATCCACGACGTCTGATCCGACTCGCAGCATTTCGATCGCCGCGGTGACAGCGCCGGCGGGGTCTAGCCGCCGGCTCTCATCGAAGAAGGAGTCCTCGGTGAGATTCAGAATGCCGAACACCGTCACCATGGCGTCGGCCTCCGCAGCGACTTCCACGATGGGGATCGGGCGAGCAAAAAGGCAGCAATTATGAGCCCCATACCTACAAAGCCCCACGCATCAAGCTTTTGCCCATGAAGCAACCAGGCAATGGCTGTAATTATGACGACGCCGAGTCCCGACCAGACTGCATAAGCAACACCGACAGGGATGGATTTCAGAACCAGAGAAAGAAAATAAAATGCGATGCCATAACCGATTATGACAACGGCGGAAGGGGCAAGCTTAGTAAAGCCCTCGCTAGATTTTAATGCGGATGTTGCGATTACTTCGCCAACTATTGCGATAACAAGAAAAAGCCAGCCTTTCATGATATATCTCCCAATTTGTGTAGGGCTTATTATGCACGCTTAAAAATAATAAAAGCAGACTTGACCTGATAGTTTGGCTGTGAGCAATTATGTGCTTAGTGCATCTAACGCGCTGATCACCGGCGGTTGAAAACCGTCCGGTGGATTGGCAGGTTATGCTCCTTCATTTCATTTCTGGTTTCCTATAGGGCAACCAGGCTGTCCTTGCCGGCGCTGGGAACGCAGACGATGGCATCAAATGCCTCGCTCAAATTCGTTTCTACAGAGGCGCTTTGGGACCGCATTCGCTTTGCTTCCATGGGGTCATCTGTCAATGTCAGGCATGAATCCTCCTTACCACAGGCATCGATGACATACTGTTCCACACTATCCTCACGGATTGCATCGGCAGGCGTGGTCACAACAGAGAATCCAAGAGGACTGTCGGGCGATGGGAAATGCATTTCCGGCACGGTGAGTCCAAGATGGGTGAATGCAATCGCACGGTAATCCCCCTCCTCCCTCTCTGCGAGATGCTGTCCCATGGGAACAGCCGTAAGCTCGCCTGAAAAGGAAACTGGAGTTTTTTGTAAATGATTGTTGTGCGCCAGCAGAATTATCCTTACATCCGGATTCGCTCGAACCATTCCATCCACCACGCCCGCCATATACGAGTCACGTACGGAAGTATCTCCCTCAAGAGAGGTACCATCGAAGAAAGCTTTCATTACACGCAAGGTTTCCAACGTATACTCTATCGACTCTATTCGATCAGAGGCTTTTCGGAAAAAATCGCTGTTGACGTGATTTTTCAGGACAGGGGCAAGCGACGCCAAACGGAGCTTCAATCTGGTTACCCCTGAGATAGCTTTCTCCTGCTGAGCCGTTTCCAACTCCCCCCATTTTGCCGATGAAATAACCGCCGACTGGCCATCAATGGACGTCAACAACTGAGTCAGCGCATCAACGTGGGGTTTCATGAGGTGGTCGATGACCTGGATAATTTCGGCCAATTGCGCTAGGTCGTCCCTTGGATTCAAGGTGTTGGGTAAATCGATTCCGACTAACTGCAGTTTTCTTCCTGATTCGCGTAGATATGATTTAACCCAAATCAGCACTGAGCCATACAAAGAAAAGGTCAGGGTATCCGAAAATCGCTCAAGTTCATGAGCACCGGCTGTTGAGTTGAGCCATTCAGATAGCCGGGATGCCTGAATCGCCCCACATTCCAAACCAATCGCATTAAGCATGCTTCCTCCACAATGGAGAGGCCCAGTTACAGGACGTTGCATAACTGCCAGCCGCGACCATTGAGGTCGCGGCATTTCTCTCATGACCGCTTTTGGCGCAATCCGAGCGATCTACTCGGCAGCTGTCGGCCCTTGGGGTCTTGTTTAGGGAACTGGCTCAGATGTTCGTGAGTGATCTTCCAGACATTCGCTTCTCTACGAAGGATAGTTGTTCCTCGCCCACCGCCTTCCAGAGCGCTACCATTTAAAATTGCCCTCCACCGGAAGTGATAGGTGCATCCGGCACAATCTTTCGACTGGGCAACCCACTCCAGGTTTTCTAACCAATAATTTTCAAGAGGAAATTTTTTCCAGGTTTCCTCAAAGGCTTGCCGTATCTGCTTCAGTCCACAAAATGATCCGTCATTGAACCAGAATATCGCATTTGGTGAAATTAACGGCACCAACTGATCGAAGTCGTGCATATTAATCAGTTTGCTCGACTTCACGCGGGATCCAGAACCAGGCGACATAGAGGGCCCGTAGGAAGAGAATCGTCAGCGCCGTTCCCACGACGATGCCGCCCATCATTGCGTAGGCACGATTGCCAGCATGAACTGGCAAAGCGCCGAAGTGCTTGCCAGCCTGGACACGTTTAACCTGACCGAGAGGTACGGTTGCGATGCGGAGATCATATTTGTTAATTAACGCGCTTGCTTAATTAACAATGGCCACGGGATTCTACTCGGAATCCCTTCAAGGCGAGGGGCGAAAATCGGCCCCAGGCGGCGAGTGGGCTAAGCAATTTGTGGCATCCGCGACGCGAATAAAGACCAGTGCGGTCATCGGCTACAGTCGGTTCCATGCGCCATGATGGCACTGCCGGCAGGCGACGTTAATCGATGATCTCGGCACCTTCTGCGTTCAGACGCGCCAGGCCCTCCTTCATTTCCCGCAGCCGCTGGGCCGTGTGTGCTTGCCACTTCGTCACTTCAGCAATTACGCGCAATGGATCGCGGGAGCGATAAGACAGGGTCGGGTTACCCGGGAACTTCTTATCCGTCAGGTTCGGATCCTCCTCGATGGCGCCGGTCGGTTCGACGACATAAATTCGTTCCGTTCCGCTGCCACCCGCCAATTCGGCGCCCCAGATCGCCGCATCGAGCGTGCCTGTAAAATACACCCACGACAGGGATTTCGCGTCTGTGAAATTCGATCGATAACCGACGGCGATCAGATCACCGGGTGCAAGAGCGGCTTTGGTTCCATGGAAGAACGACTGGGCAAACATGGTTGCGGTAGCAGACATAGAGTCCCCCTTGATGTTAAGCGCTTCTGTTCACAGTGTCGCGGGGCCCGTATTTTCGGCGGGGCGCACCCTGGATACATAGTCGTTGATAGGGTGCGGGCGAGCATCCCGCATGCCATGCGTCGGATCAGGGCGAGCCAAAGTGCCGTTGAAGATAGTCGACACCGAACGAAACGATATCCCGCGCTTCGAACAAGTAGCAGTGCGCCTGACCGACCAAGCCCTCCCGATGGCGTCGCAGCTCCACATAGGCATTGGTAATTGTCTCGACGGCGTCCGGCTCTCCTTCGATAGCGAAACAATCGAGAATGCCGTTGGAGTCGAAATCCTCGGCGCGTTTCCATCTCACTCCGCCGTCCTCGCTGCGGATCGGCATTTCGTAGCTCACGCGTCGCTTGTTCGGGATGCGGGCAATGGCCTCGGCGTAGTGCAGGACGGTAACGGAATCGAGCGGGGCTCCGAGCAACAGAACCTTTCCGGCACGCTCGACGAAACGCTCCAGCGGCGATCCAGGTCCGAAAGCCTGCCCAAGTTCGTGAGGCCGCGTCAGAGTGCCGGCCAGAGGCCCTACCGCGACCATCGAGGCATCCGGGTGCGCGCTGCGCCGGGCGCCGGGTGTCTGGAGGAGGAACCGGTTGAGCAGGCCGAAGCCGCGATACGTGCCTGATATGGCTGGATCGAACGGCGGCCATCGGTGGCGCAGTTCCGCATCCATCCGTGCGCCATTGAGCGTTTCTTCGTAAGGCGACCGGTCCCACGAGGCGTATCCCATCAAGCTTCCAGTGGGGCCGACGGCATCGAGCAGGGCAGACACTATCGATGCTGCGCCTCCATCGACGGGGCCGATCGCCTTCAGCGATGCGTGAACCATGACGAGAGCGCCGGATTGGACACCCAGCCGTGAAAGGTCCGCCGCAATTGTTTCCCTTGTGTTCATTCCGCTGCCATCCTCTATATCCTGCATTCCCCAAGTGGCGTGTCGTTTGAGGTGAAGATAGCCTGTATCCGAGCGCTAGACAAGGATTTTCTGCCGCAAGCGGCACCTGCGGTCGCGCAGACTGCTGGATCTGGACGGATCAGACCGCGAAGCCGCTGTTTCCTTGCCCAGGGGCGGCGTTTTTCAGCGCAGCGGACAGATCTGTCCAGCCGCTTTCGTTCAGTTTGAGCGTGGATCGCGATCATGCGCATAGCGGTGGCGCTCGCAATCGGCGGATAGCGGCGAGGATGGCGCGTACCATCGTGCCGGTGACAGCGACCTCGGCCAGCTGGAAGGTGATGGTGCGGGCGTGACGGACCACACGTGCCCCGATCTTGATCAGCTTCAGTTGCAGGCTGGTCAACGACCAGTCGGCCATGGCCTCGGGCAGCTCGATGCAGCGCAAGAAGGTGGCCAGGTTGTACGCCAGGGCGTGCAGTTGCAGCCGCACCTCATTGTCGCGGAACTTCCGGCACGACAGCCGCGTCCAGCGAAAGGCGTATTTGCCCTCTTTGATGTGCTGCTCGGCGGTGCCGCGCTGGTTGTAGAACCGCACCACCCAGTCCGGCTCCATCGGCAGGTTGGTGACGATGAAGCCGACACGCGGGAACAGTTCGCCCGGATGCCATTCGATCTTGGCGATCACCCGGCGTTCCTTGTCCCAGGACGCCGCCTGATACTCGAATTCCTCGAAGAACCGCTTGACCTTGGTCAGTGACGGCCGCCCGACAGGGCGCGTTAGCCGATGCGCGATCTTGTCCTTGAGGACCGCGTTTGCGGGCAGCCGGATGGCGTAGAAGAACCGCGCTTCTTCCAATCGCTCATAGATCGCCGGGATCGCGTAGGCAGCATCGGCCCGGAAGAACCTGCCACCAAGGTCGCGCTCCGCGTAGCGCGCAATTACGGGGTCGAGAACATCACGCCAGCCATCGGCGCTGTGGACGTTGCCATGGCGCAGGGCGCAGCGTTCCAGCATCCCGAACTGGTTGAACAGAAAGTTGGGGTGATAGCAGCTACAGTCGAAATGGCCATTCCAGGCGGACCCTTCCTGGTCGCCATGGGTCGGGCTGACCGAGCTGTCCATGTCCAGAACGATGTACTTCAGCCCGTTACGGTCATGGAACCGGTCGATCCATTGCCCGTTCAGGTCGGCCAGCGCGGCACGGTTCCCGGCCAGAGCCAGCGTCTCGGTCTCGAACCGTCCCATCTGCGATGCCGAGGCCGCTTGTGCATCGACCGCTCTGCCGCCGACAACTTGGCGCATGACCGGATCGCAGGCGAGACGGTTGGCGTCGTTGACATCCTCGTATCCGGCCAGCCGCCCAAAGACTGATTGCCGGAACAGGCCGTCGAGCCGATGGACCGTGTTCTTGCCAGAGCGAGTATCGCGCAGCGCCGCTGACGCCAAATCGGACAACCCGAGCGCGTCATCAAGCTCGCGCATCACCAGAAGGCCGCCGTCGGAACTGAGCTGCGTGCCGCGAAATTCCAGCCGCACGCGAGGGTCGAAATCCACCCGATCTGCCCGTTGCAAGCCCGCACCCTCTGGGTGATCCATGAAACGCGCCCCTCGCAGCCTTCAACACCATGTTTTATATAGGAAATATAATGGTCAGGACAGCGAAATCAGCGCCTTACTTGGGAAATGTGGGTTAAAATCATGCCTCTCGACAAAATAGCGAATAAGACTAGCTCTAGCCAGTGAGAACTCCGCGACAAAGTGAGCACCCTCGCCAATGCCGACAATTCGGGCGCCCTCAACTACGGGATTAAGAATCTCAAACTCATTGAACTCCAGCTTTTGAGGCTGTAAAAGTGTTCTGGTCGTTCTCCATGTCATTTTTTTATCCTTTTGCGTTTATTGCTGAAATCGTCATACTTTCGCTTCGCCAATAACCAGGCTCACAGAGCATAACGCCCCAGTTAACCGACATCAACGTGCGCAGCACGTTGATGTCCGGTTGAACGCCCGGTTAGGCTGACGACAGATGCGAAGGCAGATGAGAACACGCCGAGATACCAGTTGGTAGAGATGGTGCAGCCATTCATGACCACTTCCCCTTGATTTTGAAGCTTTGAACAGTGCGCAGGCTTTCGAACGCCTGGCGTGTTTGGACCATGTACACCGCAGGGCCGTCAGGTGTGAGGATGTTTTTTTCTTGAACGAACCCGGCCTTCTCGTAGCAGCGAATGGCGCGATGGTTGCTAGGAGATGGATCGGTTTGGATTTTCGTTACGGCCGGGTCGCTAAACAGGAGTTCAACGAGCGAGCGTACGAGCTTTGTACCCAACCCCTTGTTTAACTGTGATGGATTAGCCAAAGACTGGTCAATCCCGCGGACCCCTGGATCAGTTTCGTCTTCCCACCATCCATCGCCACTTCCAAGTGCGATGTAGGATTGGGCGTAGCCGATGGGTTCGTCATCTAGCATTGCGATGTAAGGCACTACAGCTTGCTTTGCCAGAACTTCGGGCGAATAGTGTTCTAAGACTTCGTCAAGAGTTGGGCGTTCATCCTCGCCGCCCCACCACTCGACTATGTGGGGGCGGTTCAGCCAAGCATGGAGCATTGGCAGATCGTTCTCGGCCATGACTCGTAGAACTATTGCGGCATTGTTGGCGGACATGAGATGTTGATTCCGTGCGGGCCTAACTTTGTTTTAGGGCGACTGCCCTGCTGCGTAACATCGTTGCTGCTCCATAACATCAAACATCGACCCACGGCGTAACGCGCTTGCTGCTTGGATGCCCGAGGCATAGACTGTACAAAAAAACAGTCATAACAAGCCATGAAAACCGCCACTGCGCCGTTACCACCGCTGCGTTCGGTCAAGGTTCTGGACCAGTTGCGTGAGCGCATACGCTACTTGCATTACAGCTTACCAACCGAACAGGCTTATGTCAACTGGGTTCGTGCCTTCATCCGTTTCCACGGTGTGCGTCACCCGGCAACCTTGGGCAGCAGCGAAGTCGAGGCATTTCTGTCCTGGCTGGCGAACGAGCGCAAGGTTTCGGTCTCCACGCATCGTCAGGCATTGGCGGCCTTGCTGTTCTTCTACGGCAAGGTGCTGTGCACGGATCTGCCCTGGCTTCAGGAGATCGGAAGACCTCGGCCGTCGCGGCGCTTGCCGGTGGTGCTGACCCCGGATGAAGTGGTTCGCATCCTCGGTTTTCTGGAAGGCGAGCATCGTTTGTTCGCCCAGCTTCTGTATGGAACGGGCATGCGGATCAGTGAGGGTTTGCAACTGCGGGTCAAGGATCTGGATTTCGATCACGGCACGATCATCGTGCGGGAGGGCAAGGGCTCCAAGGATCGGGCCTTGATGTTACCCGAGAGCTTGGCACCCAGCCTGCGCGAGCAGCTGTCGCGTGCACGGGCATGGTGGCTGAAGGACCAGGCCGAGGGCCGCAGCGGCGTTGCGCTTCCCGACGCCCTTGAGCGGAAGTATCCGCGCGCCGGGCATTCCTGGCCGTGGTTCTGGGTTTTTGCGCAGCACACGCATTCGACCGATCCACGGAGCGGTGTCGTGCGTCGCCATCACATGTATGACCAGACCTTTCAGCGCGCCTTCAAACGTGCCGTAGAACAAGCAGGCATCACGAAGCCCGCCACACCGCACACCCTCCGCCACTCGTTCGCGACGGCCTTGCTCCGCAGCGGTTACGACATTCGAACCGTGCAGGATCTGCTCGGCCATTCCGACGTCTCTACGACGATGATTTACACGCATGTGCTGAAAGTTGGCGGTGCCGGAGTGCGCTCACCGCTTGATGCGCTGCCGCCCCTCACTAGTGAGAGGTAGGGCAGCGCAAGTCAATCCTGGCGGATTCACTACCCCTGCGCGAAGGCCATCGGTGCCGCATCGAACGGCCGGTTGCGGAAAGTCCTCCCTGCGTCCGCTGATGGCCGGCAGCAGCCCGTCGTTGCCTGATGGATCCAACCCCTCCGCTGCTATAGTGCAGTCGGCTTCTGACGTTCAGTGCAGCCGTCTTCTGAAAACGACAGCTACCCCCGGCCAAAAAGGCCGTCATGCGATTTATCTTGGCCGGGTCGTTATTGGCGGGTCTAAATGGCCGCTCCGTGGATCTCATCGCCAGAAATGGCGATGCGAGATCCAGGGCAGGGCGGCCGCCATCGTCAGACCTGGCGATGGTCGACGCCGGCGCGCATCGTCGGATGTGGCGATGCGAGCTCGAGGTCGGTGGCCACCGCCGGCGACCTGGTGCCATCGTCGGCAATGGCGATGCTGCAGCTCGACGTGCGCGGCCTGGTCGTCTCGGCATCGTCGGATGCGGCGATGCTCGAGCGAGGCGAAAAAAAACCGCCTCGGGGTGTCCGAGGCGGCAAGTCTGCATGCGGTTCAGGGAGGAAGAAACCGCGCCGGCGATCAGGGAGGAAAACCGCGCGGCCTGATGTGCAGCTCGGCCACTTTAGCCGGATTTTTCGACTTATCCGATGCGAGCGGCCCGCCGTGGGCGCTGCTCGATCTGCTGTTGCTTTTTCTCGACGTGCTTCTGCTCCTGGTGCTGCTGCTCGTCGCGCGGCACTGTTGCAAAGTTAGCGATGAGGCAGCCTTTTGTCTTATTCAAAGGCCTTACATTTCAAAAACTCTGCTTACCAGGCGCATTTCGCCCAGGGGATCACCATAATAAAATGCTGAGGCCTGGCCTTTGCGTAGTGCACGCATCACCTCAATACCTTTGATGGTGGCGTAAGCCGTCTTCATGGATTTAAATCCCAGCGTGGCGCCGATTATCCGTTTCAGTTTGCCATGATCGCATTCAATCACGTTGTTCCGGTACTTAATCTGTCGGTGTTCAACGTCAGACGGGCACCGGCCTTCGCGTTTGAGCAGAGCAAGCGCGCGACCATAGGCGGGCGCTTTATCCGTGTTGATGAATCGCGGGATCTGCCACTTCTTCACGTTGTTGAGGATTTTACCCAGAAACCGGTATGCAGCTTTGCTGTTACGACGGGAGGAGAGATAAAAATCGACAGTGCGGCCCCGGCTGTCGACGGCCCGGTACAGATACGCCCAGCGGCCATTGACCTTCACGTAGGTTTCATCCATGTGCCACGGGCAAAGATCGGAAGGGTTACGCCAGTACCAGCGCAGCCGTTTTTCCATTTCAGGCGCATAACGCTGAACCCAGCGGTAAATCGTGGAGTGATCGACATTCACTCCGCGTTCAGCCAGCATCTCCTGCAGCTCACGGTAACTGATGCCGTATTTGCAGTACCAGCGTACGGCCCACAGAATGATGTCACGCTGAAAATGCCGGCCTTTGAATGGGTTCATGTGCAGCTCCATCAGCAAAAGGGGATGATAAGTTTATCACCACCGACTATTTGCAACAGTGCCATTTCTTTTCTCATTCCTTCAACACTAAAAGCTCCTTTAAAAAGGTTGCAGGGGGCGCATGATGGAAATAAGTTTTCTATAGCATGCAGTTCAGGGTGCATAACCTTACCCGTACTTCGGGCAACATGAGTTACGCCGCTGCCGACAGGGGCTCTCACCAGTTCAAAGTCGCGTCGAACAGGCTCAACATGATCGGCATGCCACCCTTTTTCAGGAAGCTTGCAACCACAATAGGCACAACGCCCCCCAAATTTCATTCGCAGCTCAGCTCGCTGTATTTTAGAGATCTTATTTTTAGGTTTTGAGAACCTACCATCAGGTGATTCAGCTTTGGATAACTTTGCTGAGGGCTCAGGTAATTCAACTAAATTCCCGTTGATATTTATCACCTTGACCATATCATTTTCCGCCTTTACTAAGCTCACGGGCACAGGAACTGGCTTAAGTAACCGCTAAAGATAACAGCCACTGACTGCATCTACCCAGACCTTCTGTTTATACTCAATAGGCCACCCCTCTTTATCTGCCCGGATGACGCAATCATTTACCGTGGTGCGTGACCGGATACGAACATCAAGCGGAAGCGAATCGTTATCCACACGAGCCTGTGCCTCATTTAAAATGCGTAAAAACATCTCTTTGGTCATTCAGATACCCCCTCAACTTTGCGAATTTTGATCAGATGAGGGCGACTCAGTTTACAAAGTTGTTCTGTCGCTTCATCAATCGAATTGAACCGATGAGCCTCTTCGATATTTAAAGTCCAGTATTTCGCTTTCCCTTCTCCCAGATCGGACTCAAAATAATTTCGCTTTACATCCATTTTTTTAGGCCTGCCATTTATCTTGACGACATTATGTCTGTCATCAAAAAGAAATTCGTCCCCCTCAAAAGTGATTAATACAAATGGCCCCTCAGGCTTGGAAGTCCGGGAACTTTCCATTTTCAAAGTCATACTTCAGCCTCTCGATAGAACTCATGAAACGTCAAATTAAAATGGACTCACACCACACTGATTCAGTATTCCTCCTGAACCCCATTAGGCTCTGTTGTGATTTCATATTTAATTCCGCCAGGTGCTCCCACAGCGTCCGCGACCGACTCACACAGCAGCGAGAGATCGTTGAGGGTCATTGGGTGTTCAATGTCCAGCGTGAAGAGTTTCCCGGCTTGCTTGGCGGCTGTCTTGTCAGCATGTTCGGCATTAAAAAGGTATACGGTGTGTTTTTCCTGAGCGGGTGTATTTTGATTTTGCATTGATGATCCTTTTGTTTAGTTCCCCGATTCCGGGGGTGAGTGAATTAATTTAAATTTATATTCGTCTGGTTTAATTAGAACGTTTCCACGCTATGCGTAAACAGGTAATGCAAGGGCTGTATCAACAGGATTAAAGTTACTTTTCTGGATGCAGCAACGCTTGGACATGATGTCCACATTACATCACGATCAAAGCTAAGTTTTTTTTGTATAACCCCTCCATTTTCGTGTGTTTCGCGTTTCAGACGCTTATACGACCTGCTTGACCATCCTCATCAGAAGGCGGTTTAACAGTCCTTTCGCTGTCGGGCGATTGCTATCGACATAGTAAAAACCTGTTTTGGTCGTACCGTGAGCACTGCTCAGCACCCTCAGTTCCCAGATAACGTCACGGATAACGCCGCCATTTTCTGGCTTAAGGCATTCAGATAAATGGCGCATGAAACGAGCTCTTACGGCACGGTAATAGCGGAACTCCTCTGGCTGGTTAGTATTTTCTTTCACCCGGAGTCGCTGGTTACACAGAGTTAGAACTGCATCCATCATTCCCGCCTTCAGCTTCGCCTGGATCGCACCTTGTTGCTGTTCCCTCTCACCTTCGAGTAACGTTAAAATTCTTTCTCCGAGTGCCGTCTTGTTGTGTACGTGCAACTGAACACAGGCAGCTACGCATGCCCAGAATCTGAACTTTTTTATCTGTCCACGCAATTTCCGGGCTACAACCTGACGGTATGCAGAATCACTGAGTATTTTAAAACGCCGACTGGCAACCAGCTCTGGAAGCGACACTCTGTCGCCTATCCCCAGGCGGGAAAAGGTTTGTCCCCGCTGTGCGAGACGATGATAGACAGCGCCCTTGCCTTTTGAAATTCGGACCGCGCCATAACGAAGAAGATACTGAGCAGCAGTCGTTGGAGTAAACTCACCGTCAGCGATGCGCTGGCGTAACCCGTCGTATTCATGCCAGATAATCCAGGACGCCGTATCTTCTTCAACAGTCAGCTCATCCTCTTCCTCGAATGCCACGACGACAGAACTGCTCTCTCCGGTCTTTAGGCTACGTGAAGCCCTGGGGTCAGCCTGCCCGTCAAAATAGGTCATCAGCGGCAACGTATCAGTCAGTCCATCATAAGCTGTACCGAACCGGCCTCCGGGCAGTTTCATCCAGAGTGGAGCTGGCATTGGTGTACGGGGCACAGGCTGCATGTCAGGCTCATCCTCAAGAAGGTCCAGATCGGCCTCTTCCCAGACCCTGCGATAGATCTCAATTGCCCGAAACGGGCGAGGGTTGAAACAGTGCAACGACCAGAGGAAATCAACGTGGATCACGTTTGCTTCCTGTACAAGCCGAAATTGTGGCTCAGCCATACGACGGTTATAAGCCGTATCGTCAACCTCGCCGGAAAGTAGCTTTCTGCGATGCTCTGCCGCACGTCTTGCTTCAACATAATCAAGGCTGCAACAGGCATGAAAAAGACGTTCAGTCAGGGACGAAGAAAAGATATTGGGTTGAAGACGCACATATCCGCCTTCGAACACTTTACGACCGATATAATCCCGCAGGCTCCAGTCGTACTGGATCTTAGAAAGAAATCGCTGAAGACGACTCAGGCCAGCCTGATAACCGTATTTCTCCGGGTCAGTTCGAAGGAGCGTTTCCATTGAATGGTCAACCCCTACTGCTGTGCAAAATGAGCACCCTATAATTCTGATCATTTAGAAATTTTTTTGCGTTTAAAATCAATGAATTGAAAGATTTCATTTTTCTAAGTCTGATAAAACAGATGAAAACCCAACTGACTATACTCATAAAACTCAATCTTTGCGCTGCTGTACGATACCAGTAATTACAGGTGCCGAGTTTAACATCATGAAAAGTAGCCCAATAATGAATGACGCAACGCCAGCTGCGGTGCCTAACTTCTGACTGAACACCATTGAAACAAAGTACATATTTGGGATAAAAACGGACATAGCAATCACGAAAAGTAACTTATTCAGATAATTATTTATTCGGGTCTTAACCTCAACTCTATCATAAAAAGCCATCGAAACGTAAGCAGTTATCAGTGAATAAAAAGACCATGTCATATAGTTAACCGATTCATTAAATGCCTCTCGCAAAAGCAAAGCACTTTCTGTCATTCCCTACCTCATTAAATCAATAGAAAATAAATCTGAATAATTTATTTTTAAAAGAAAAGAGGCTTTGTTGAATAAATCAGATTTCGGGTAAGTCTCCCCCGTAGCGGGTTGTGTTTTCAGGCAATACGCACGCTTTCAGGCATACCTGCTTTCGTCATTTTGTTCAGCGCTCGTACCAGGGCCATAGCCTCCGCAACCTGACCATCGTAGTCACGCAGCGTCAGTGAACCCCCGAACAGCTGTTTTACCCGGTACATCGCCGTTTCCGCTATCGAGCGACGATTGTAATCTGTTGTCCATTTCCACCGCGCATTACTCCCGGTCAGCCGCTGATTCGCAACAGCACGGTTACGGTCTGCATATTCACCGGGCCAGTAACCCGCACCTTTTCGGGGCGGGATAAGCGCGCTGATTTTCTTACGCCGCAGTTCATCGTGACATAGCCGGGTATCGTAAGCGCCATCGGCGGCGGCTGACCTGATTTTCCGGTGGGTTTGCCGGATTAACCCGGGGAAGGCCTCTGAGTCCGTAACGTTGTTCAGCGACAGGTCAGCGCAGATGATTTCATGTGTTTTACTGTCAACGGCGAGATGCAGCTTACGCCAGATACGGCGGCGTTCCTGGCCATGCTTTTTGACTTTCCACTCGCCTTCACCGAAGACCTTCAGCCCGGTGGAATCAATTACCAGGTGTGCGATTTCACCCCGGGTGGGCGTTTTGAAACTGACATTAACCGACTTTGCCCGCCTGCTGACACAGCTGTAATCCGGGCAGCGTAGCGGAACGTTCATCAGAGAAAAAATGGAATCAATAAAGCCCTGCGCAGCGCGCAGGGTCAGCCTGAATACGCGTTTAATGACCAGCACAGTCGTGATGGCAAGGTCAGAATAGCGCTGAGGTCTTCCCCGTGATGAAGGCGTTGCCGACTCATACCAGGCCTGAATAGCTTCATCATCCAGCCAGAAAGTTATGGAGCCACGGTTGATGAGGGCTTTATTGTAGGTGGGCCAGTTGGTGATTTTGAACTTTTGCTTTGCCACGGAACGGTCTGCGTTGTCGGGAAGATGCGTGATCTGATCCTTCAACTCAGCAAAAGTTCGATTTATTCAACAAAGCCTCATAGAAGTAAAACTCAGTTAAATGAAGATCGTTTTCTTTCACGTATGCCGCCAATTTGCGGATACGCTGTTCAAGCATTGTATCTATCCGTAAGGAAACACTCTGCGGAACGTCACTTGCAAATTCATTGATACAATCAACGGTAGAAACTATGAATTTATTGGTCATGGCAGGCTCCAGGCCACCGGGGAAACCGGTGGCTACGGTAATTGGCAGGCTTAAGCGCCGCAAAGGGTGTCAAGGGAAGGGAGAAGCTTGCTCAGCTTGTCGTAATCGAGCGGAGACAGTTCTGTAACGAGTTCGACCGAAAGACTAGTGTTGTCTTCTTCACACAGAATATAGATTCCGTCTTCTGGCTCTTTTCCGGCACATGCCTTCAGTCGTTTGTTAACGACCTCCTGGGCTGAATCCGCTACGTCGCAGCTCAGGACATAGCTTGCCACATAGCTGCTCTCACCGTGGTAATGCGTCACTTTACACAGAGCATACTGGATACCGGCTTTGTGAGCCTCATTCATGAGACGAGAAAACTGACAGCCATCCTGGTAATAGTGGGTATCCTTTGTGACCAGAATAGTCATACCCCCAAATTCATCTGTCCGGCTTTTACTGCATGTAAATGCAGCAGTAATTGTTACCATTTCCGAGAGGTCGAATACCGACAGCACGGCAGTTGTGAGGCAAATTGCATGGTCAAGATCAATGGTCTCTCCATGAAAAACTGCCAGCCCACTGCTGGTAACTTCTGTTGCGAACAACAGTTCATAATTGCAGTCTGGGCAGGATGGTTGCCCAAAGCTCGGCTCAGAAGGGTCATACTCAGGGTGGTTCTCGATAATACTGAGGATCAGCTTCTCAGTCAGAGAACAATCTGTCAGTGGCTTATCAAGCAAACGCTCACCTTCTGCAATTTCTGCTTCGGTAACGAATGTGATTGCTTCTTGTGCCATTTTTGCCTGCTCCTGAGTGCAGGGAATAATAAACGACGCCTGAGTATAATTATCTGCCACAGTTGACTCCTTGATTATTTAATTAATGTATTTGATGAGAAGATCATAACAAATACACTAATACCAACTAATAACCTGAAGGCGTTTTTTTAGAAAAAATATTAAGAAGAAGAATATGAACACTACCTCATCTTAAATTAATATCATTCAGGATTAATATTCATTTTTGCAAATAAAAACCGCCAGACGGCGGCTTTTATAAAGAGGGAAATATCATTGGAAGTTGAAATTACTTCACGGCAGGCCGACAAATTACGCGACTGCTGTGAGCTGAAGCGAAACTTGTAGAGGAAACTATAATCACCTTTTCTAAGTCGTCGGCACTGTCAGCAATATGATGCCGGAAAGCCTCCTCTGCATCACCAGGGGAGTCGGCTTCGACCAGGTAGGCCTGATCATCATCATCAAACATAATGCGCCCGGAAATGAGATAAAGTCGGCTCAAATCTGGCGTTGCTGCGCTCGTGCTTCGTTCGTTCAGATTCATTTTTTCTCCGTCTGTTGCTCGTAAAAAGAATGACGCCGGTTTAAAAGGCGTCGCCAGGGTTCGGGCTAAAACGCAGGGTTGCCATCGAGGAAGCTCATTGGCTGGCCAATAGCGGATGCCACCCTGAGAATTTCACCTGGTGTGGCATAACGCAGCATTTCAGAGCGTCCAAATTTCTGATACTCATCTACTGACATCTTTCTCCACTCTGGGTGAGGATCTTTTCCGCACAGTGACCAGTTGCTTTCAGAGGAATCACGACGGAGAACGTACACATCAAGCGAGGCTGTAAGCCCACTTCCATATCCCCGCTGCGCTACAATACGAACCTGAGAACCATCGTCGCGTTGCAACGTCTGGGTTAATTTCGTGATAGGATCCTGAGAATGCATGCCATTTACCTCGTTTTCAAAAGATTTACCGTAAGTAAATGATACCGAATCGAGAATTCTGGCTAATAGGTCAGAAGAAAAAATAATGAATATTTTTGAAGTGTAGGATAATGATTAGAATAAAATGGCCTGAATAAATCGCTAGCGGTTAAATCCGCTTATTTCAGAGAAGCTCTGATTTAGTAGTTAGGGAAAACGATGCGGTGAAAAGTAACTTTTACACCGCAATTCAGAAAAAAGTTTCAATTAGTCACATTACGAATAACCCGGCTTACTTTCGCATGTGCGTTCCCCTGGATGTTAAAGTAAAGCCCCTCAGGCAGACTCGTCGCCCACTTAACTCCTCGCTCAGCCATACGCTTCGGTGTTTCCAGCCAACCACGAGGAATATTGCCCGTAACGTCACCGATAACCCGTGAAATGCATGCTGCTACCCGGATGCCGCCGGGAATATCGCATTCGGATTCAACAATATGCATAACCTCAAATAAAGCACCATGCCGCTGGACATGATCGCCAATGTGCAACTCGATAGGAGAAACCATTTCTGTATCTGACTTCATATCTGTCCAACTTTAATTTAGAAACCGTCTAAATTACCAATATAGTTAATGTACCGGATGTTAATTCAACAAGTTCTGTATCACAACCATCAGTTTTTTTTGTTGGGTCTATATCGGAGAAACAAGTGAATATTGAATACACTCGTTAATACAGACAACCGGAAATGAATGGCACCCTAATTATCTCTGCGGCGTATGCTAAGCCGTTAATATTGTCATTTTATGGTAGAAACAATGCAAAATGAATAAACCGCTTGTCGCTTCAAACCACTTTATCAAAACCGTTAACTTGCATTAAGCCCGATACAGTTCGGCGAGCTCGTCCAGCATGGGGTTACTCTTATATCCCGGTGCGGCCGTAAAAAGGTTTCGGGAAATCGCCAGCCATTCCATGATTTTGTCCGTCGCCAGCCAACGTCTGCCAAGTCGCTCGGCTGCGATGGGAACTTTATGCAGGCCAGCGAAGGGATCTACAACAAGATCTCCCGGCTCTGTCAAAAACTCAATCAGAAACGCTGCAAGCCTGGTAGGAGACGTTGCACCATGCAGCGGAAAACCTAGCTCGCGGGCAATGGAATGGCAAAATCTCGTATCAGCGCAGCTATTGCCGTAAAACAAAGTATTTTTGGGGATCGTTCCTTCTGTTTTATTTCCAAAGGATCCGCTTTTAAGCTGGTACGCCCCATCACCATAAAAGGTCGTGCGATTTTCACCGCCTGCTGCCTGCAATTTAAGATGCTGCTCTGAATGCGGTTGCAGTACACGTAAGTTGTTTGAACGAACCTTACTCGCATCATTGGTAAACCACAGCACAGGCTCATACGATGAGCAGAGCTGCACTCGTTGCTTACATGCCCAGTGCGTTGGCGATGGGGGCTTACTGCGATTCACCCACTGAAGCCTGTCCATGAGCTCAAGCCCCAGCTTGTCACATAATGCCAGTGTCAGACGCTCCAGATACAGAGAACGTGAAGGCCTGCCCCTATTAAAGCTATCTTGAGTGATATTCAATGCCACACTTGCGCCGGGTACAAGCTGTTTCACGATCGGTTCGAGGATACGCAGAAGCCAGTCAATATAAACCTGCTCGCCACGCCCCCCGCCATGCCCGTAGTCTCTTGAATTTCGAAGGAGGTAAGGCGGCGAGGTCAGGCAAAGATGAATTTGCTCTGTGATATTGCTGAAGAAGGCATAGGCGTTTCCAAAAACCGATGCCCCAAGAGAAGTTGAGAAACCGACAACACAGAGCTTTTCCCATGACTCGTGTAGGTTTGTTTTCGTCTTAGAGGAGTATCTCCAGACGCCCCGTTTTTCTGGAACGCGTTCGATGACTCCGGCCTGCCGAAGAGTCTGCTGAAACCAGCGTACTTTGTGTTTGACGCCGCTGGTTCTGGTTTTATCTGACCCAAATTCTTTCAGTTCGTGCAATTCGGCATCCGACATGCCAGTTTCACGCTGCACTTCGCGATAAAGCTCGTCGTTGCTCAACGGCAATTCGGAGGCTGCGTAGATCCGTGCAATTAAATCCGTAGAAATCGTGCTCATCAGCCATCCTTAATGGAGATGCAGTTTAAATATCGGCCTGATGGTTGGAAGGGGGATTACTAAATCAAACCGATCTGTTTATTTATAGGCTTTGTCAGGTCATGCAGCACAGCTGGGCATGCGCAAAGAGACCCAGTCTTCTTTAGCGGAGACACCTTCAAAAGTTGTACTCAATCAGCCCCAAGATTTTGAAACTCAATGTGCTTTTGCTCACACTCCTCCCTGCCCCACGAGCCCTGCCATTCACAGATGTCCCGGTACTTAATTTCCAGCTTATCCATCTGTGAGAGGTTAGCTGTTGCGAAGTCTGGCCATATGTCGTGCCAGCATGCGTTGTACGTGACGCCTGCTGGTGGGCAATACATCATTGCATCAGCATGGATAATTTCAACGCGAGGATCGTTTGCAAACGAGGCCGCAACGAGGTTAATAACGTCCTGTTCTTTTTCAATTACTGTTACATGGGTTACATCTTCTTTTTGAAGAATGGCGTGAAGCACCATCCCCAGACCAAGACCATTAATGAGCACGCGCCCGGTGGCTCGCTCTAAAAAATCCTGGCAGGTTCTGATCTCCATCGGGGTATTGGACATCACCACATCCCAGCCGTTGGACAAACGCCGATATCTACCGGGCGGGATAAACTCGTCTGTATTACCTGTATACTCGGCACGAAGGGCGAGGCTCATCGCCTTATCTGCGGTAATTTCGAATGTGTCCAGTTTCCAGGTTCCGGACGTGCCGTCTTTAACGGGTAAATCAGAAAAGCAGCTCTTCATCAAGGCAACCAAAATTCCAGTAATGTTGTTACGCTGAACCTATCACAAACCTGCTCTTAATACAGTTATCAGGAGTGACAGCGATCTTTGAGGAATCGTTTAAATCACGGGCATCCTGTAGCGGACGCCCGATATTTAATCAAATGTCGCAGGTGTTAAAGGAAGCGTTGCAAAGTTGCAACGTCTTCTGGAGCAACCTCCACGCAGCTCCTGACACTGTAGTGATTTTCGCCGTTGTAGTCGTAAACCCCACCGTCTTCAAAACTCAGCTGTTCAAGCTCGCCATGGCACTCTGAAATGAGTGCCGTCTGGCAAGCATTTTTCTCACAATCGCTGACGAGTAACCGAACATAGCTATTCTCATGGTCGCCGTTTCGGTTCTGGATTTTAACGATAAAGTGTTTTTCAGACATTTGTGCCTCCAGCACAGTTTGAGGTTAATTTAGCGTTGCCCCGGCTCACCGGGGCAAGAATAAATCAACCCTTAATGAAACTGTGCCCCCAGGTGTTAGGCTTAAATGCCTGCTCTTTGATATATGTTTTCATTACCTTGCAGGTTTTTTTCAGGGCTTTGGTATTGGCATCGGTTACTGAGATAAAATGGCGAGAATAACGGTTTTCCCGGTATTGCTTATCAGCGTTTGGGTCAATTGCTTCGCTTTGCAGGAGTCCTTCGTGCCTGCCAATTACTATTACGTAGTTCATTTCACCTGAAACACGATCCGTGAGTAATTGAATGGAAATATCAGTCGCTCGCGTGGCCTGGCTAGCAGAAATTTTTGCATGTAAGAAAGCTCCCTTTCGAAAGTTGGCCGGAGTCAAACCTGTAATATCCTCGGTGCTAAAATTAAGTGAAGATAGAGTTGAAAATAAATCACAGCTAATGACTTCAGTATTATTAGACATAACCCGGCTCCGCTCATATTCATGTTAAGGTAATTATATCAGGTTGATAGCATTACCTAATAACTTGGTGGCAAAAAGTTGTGGTTTTTGATTAACTAAAATTGATGTTCTCAATACTGCTCAAGAATTCTTTCTTTACACCCGGAGTAAAAGGTATACGTTCAATGTATTTATAAAGCGTCGCAAAGGTTTTGGTTTCAATGTTTCGTGAAATAACATCATCAATCGGGTCTTCGAACATATTAATAAAAACATCAATATGCTGCTCTCCGCTTTCTGAAGCTAAAGAGAGAATACAGACCACTTCAATGTAGCGGTTATCCTGCTCTGCAATGAACAACCAGTGCCCTTCGTTAAAGGCTGGTGCAGCACTGAAGCGTTTTACAACAATTTCTGAAAGAGCATATCCTGCCTGATCCAACAGATTAATAAAGTTGAGTTGAGTTGAAACCACGTCTAACGCTTTCATAAAACCTCCTTTTCATCTGTACTTATTATACTGTTACCCATCCCCCCAGCTAATAACCTCCCAGCAAACTTTCAAAAAAAATACCACCTTTAATTAGAATTGAACACATCCTTTTTAAATAACAAAAAGGATTATGAAACCCACAATGTTTGTGATGTGCCACCAAGGAAAAGTAACTTTTATGTGCTCATAAATCTTATTTCGTATTCACTTTCCTTTGTCTTTCGGTCGTAGATTATCAGGGGAAGCATAAGAAGAATATGTGAGGTTTAAGCAAATGCGGTGATCGGGCATTATAATTTGGTGAGGCTATTATAAGTGGATAAAGATAGTCGTAGGTATAGGATCAGGTTAAATTGCATTTTCCCGGTTGCCTTCCCTGGCCTACCGGTTTCAGCTCAGATACTAAGACCAGCGGTAATACTTAAAATATTCCTCATTTGCAGCTATAAACTCCCTCAAACCGTTCATTAATCCCTTCTCAAACGCTGTCACGATAAACCGGTAACCGTCCAGTGTTTCAATGTAGTAAATACCGCCTGGTGTAATTCCAACATGCAACACCTCGGCTGTCATCATAAACTGGCCTTCCGGAAAATCATGCGAAAGGTAAATGAAACCAGTAGTGGCCGATGCGGGTGTGGCATTCACTAAGACCCCGTTAAACTGCTGCCCGTGCCTCGCCGGTACAAGCTCACTTCCCCTGGTTGACTTATCAAGCAGCCTCTTAACATCTTTTTCTTCTTTTAACGAGGTATAGACCCGCACATCACTGTCATCACCTGGGCGAGAGCCGGTGCCAACATGAGCAAGACGACGGTAAGCACTGCGCATATTAACGTGGCAGGATGCCCCTGCTCTACCCTGAAGCCTTACGCCAAAGTCTTCGCAAAGTAACAAAATCTGACGTAGCTGGTTTTCATGCACGGACGCTGAGAGTGAAAGATTGAAACAGGAAAAGGTCAGTTCTAAAACCTTTTCGCGTTTGTCATTGAAATGAGCTTCCAGCCTGATGACTGGCTTTTCCGACATTGCAAAAGCTTTGTCCGTTACTCTGTACCGGCATTCATCTCCGAAACATTCTTTAACAACGCTGGCTATGACCGTGTCGTGTTCTCCATCTTCCGGAGCTGGCACAAAGATTTCAAATTGTGCCGGTGTATCCGGCTCAAGCAGAACGGGATAGAGACGCGGAGAATTAAGCAAAGCGCATTCAGAATTAATGAGCTTAACCCAGGCGCTTTTGTCGTCCGGATCCTTAAGCTGCTGTCCAAGGTTATCGCAAAAGTCAACTATCTGACGGGTATGCTCATCCGTGACTGCACAGATCAGGTTAAGACCATGCGTGGCCATACGCAGTTCCCGGGTTCGGGACTGGGAATTGATCGACCAGGGGTTAAGTGAAAGCGAAATAGGGCTTATGGAAGGGACGACCGTCTCATTCTGCAAATCTGTAAGCTGGCAGTTCGCAGTAGGCTTCGGGGAAAGGGTACTAAATATGTAACTTGCCTGTTGTTTAGTACTGGCCTGGATATAAAACATCGCGTCCATGCTTGTATCCCGGGATGAAATTGAAAATAGCTTCATTTTTAACCTTAATGGATGAGCGATTTATAGTCATGTGCAGACAAATGAACATTATGTGCGCCATCATTCCATTCAAAGAATAATCGATACTTAGAGTTTACTCGAATGGAGGAATAACGGTTTGACGTCATTCTTAAGCGTTCATAACGCAAGCTGTTGGATAATAACTCCCGCTCACTCTGGACATTATCCAGCGTTTCAAGTCGACACAGAATCGCGTTAATAATTTCAGAAGGAATACCTGCCGTTGTTTTTCCATTACGGAAGAACTTTTCAAGCCGTCTGTCTTTAAATGAATGGATCATAGTTCCTCCGTAATAATTGACCTTAAAATTAAATTAAAAGGGCTTTGAATTAATGAATACCTAAAATGCGGGCGGCAACTGCCAGCTGCTTATCACTTAACTGACGCTGGTGGGTTAAAGAAGACTTAAGGCTTTCCAGAAAATTATTACTACTGGATTGTTGGGTGATTGCATCAACCATTTTTTGATGAGACCTGCACCATGCTGTGAACGCAGAACTGTGGGCGCTTTCAGTCCTTAAACGCTCGTCTTGCAGGGATGCTGACACTTTGCGGGCAGCTTGCGCATTAATGCGGTACAGCGCATTCAGCGTGTAAGCAGTACGGGTCGTTTCGAGGCTGTAACCCGTGGCTTTACAAGCCATACAGCGACTTCTATAAAAATGCTTACGCTCTCCCCGCCCATTGCATTTATCGCAAACAATACGAAAAGTATATTCCGCAGTACCTTTTACAGAATCAACACAGCGGATTTTTGCGCTGGAGATTTCAATTCCACTGCGATCATAATATTTGGTCATAATGTGATTCCTCCGGTTAGTTCTGGAGTAATCATGACAGAATGAATCTACTGGCTAATAACCTGAGAGTAAATATTTTAAAAAAACATTGAGAGAGGGGCTGCAAATTTATACACGAAGGATTCAAATATAATTTGTTTAAAAAATTAAGAGCATTCTGAAGTAAAATTGCATCAAAAAGCATTCATGGATAAATCATGTACTGGTGCCAGCGATTTAAACGAGGACATTGTTCCGGTGTAATTACACAGTTTAGCATCATAGATTATAACCAAAAGGAAGGAGTCCTTCCCGTCTCGGGAATATTACTTTCCCGTTTGCAGTTTAAGAGACACTTAATGAGAAAGTAATAATTAAGTCATGCTCAACTCTACATTTTACATTGAGGATGGCGTAACAGGGTACGGCATACTACCGTACCCTTGTGTAGGGTTTATGTTTGAGGGAATTCTATAGTAAATGTGGCCGTGCCAGATTGACCACTTACAGCGGGAGTAACGGGATATGTGCGCTCTTCACCATTACCAAGATCCAGTGACAGCGATTTAGTTTCACCAGGCTGGACCGTAACTCCGGCAACCGTAACGCCGAACTGGGCGTTTTTCTGAACAGTCAGGGTTCCGTTTAACTGTCCGGTAATGATAGAACCGTCCTGACGACGCAACACACTGGTTCGGATGATGGCCAGCGGCGTGTTGTCCGTTGCTTTCAGTGCTACGGCTGTGGCCAGCGTCTTGAGATTATCCAGCATAATCAGGTTAGCTGGCTGGTAGGTAAAATTAAGCGTTTTAGTGGTCCGGTTACCTGATTCGTCAATAGCCAGAGCCTCCAGATGATACATCTGTCCCGATTCGTCAGTATTGGGGAAGATTCTGGGGTATTCAGGAATAAAGACATCCTTGGATAGCGGCGTGAATGCAAGGGTGACCTTTTCAGAGTTAGGTCCACCAGCGAGCTGAAGCGATATCAGGGAAGCATCCCCAGAGGCATCAGTAACGCTTATGCGTAGGTTCTCAAGCCCTTTAACCAGTTTTCCTTCTGCGTCTGCGCCATTAAAGCTGAACGCAATAACCGGAAGCGTTGAGTCAATTTTCAGCGGTGCATTAAGCGTTTTGGTTCCTGTGTTTCCAACAAGATCCGTGGCAGACACGCTAACAACCGTATAATCCCCGTCCGGTAGACCAGCGTATGAGAAAGTGGCGTTTTTGGTTTTATAATCGCTTTCACTGACAGTCACAGGCTTCAGGGTGAAAGTTTCCCCCCGGGCATTTTTAAGGGTGGCTTCGAAAACTTTGGTATCCCAGTAGCTGATGTTCCAGGCGTTGACGCGATCATTATCGGTGGCCGTCATAGTGATTGTCTTGGAGGCCTTGTTTACCTGAGCGACATTAACCACCGGTGGGTTGTTATCCCAGATAACCGTAAAATTACCAGCAAGCGCATCGAATATGCTGTCACCATCTTTTCCCGAGTAAAGATGCAGATACTCAAATCCTTTGTCACTGGTGTAGTTGAAGTTAACCGTCATCTCGCATGAACTTTGTCCGACAGGAATAGTGCAGAACCAGGCTGCATTTTTTACCGTTCTGAACTTTTGCACGTATGGTCGGGGTTCTGCGGTTACCTTTATGCGGCTAATGGTGGCGGTTTTAACGCTGATTGAGGCCTGAGTTAACCACTCACTGGTATCACTCCGGTACATCTCTTTAGCCACTATCTTCGGGGCTATTTCCATCGCCGGGGCTGGAGTGAAGTTGAGGGAGTTATGATGAATTCGTCTTACTCCTCCCGCCAGAGTCTGAAATTCATGATAAGTATCCCCCACATTTGGATATATGTATTTGAAAGTATAGATATTATAAGTGCTATCGGACGTCTGGAAATTCGAGTCCGCCCAGCCATATTTGGAACCGTTAACAGCAGTAAAGTCACTTTTCTTCCTTAATACCCGTACGGAAATAGGGTTCTGGAAGACGGTCATGCCAGACTGATAGGAGACCCATGATCCGGTAGTGGCGTCCTGCACCTGGATGATATCGTCAGGCTTAACCCGATCAATTACGCTTCGGCGGCTTAGTTCGCTCCTGTTTCCCGCTTTGTCATAAAGGTAGATCCCCACTTTATATTCAGAGCGGTTTTCCGGTGCCAGGGCATTGCTGCTTGCGTCGGCGACTTGAACGGTTACGCTACCTTCCACTGTATTAATTTCCGCTGGCTTTTTACGCTCCACTCCAGCGGCATCGGTTATGAAATATTCAGCATTAGCAAGCCCGGAACCTTTATCACTCAGTCCATTAAAGACCAGTGCCTGGACGCTGGCGTACTGCATACCGGCTGGTACTGAAGTGAAGATCGCTTCGCTGCCAAAGTTCCACCCATTTCTCGTATAACTTATGGTACCCGTTGCCGGAGGCGTTCGGTCAATTGCAAGCGGGTAATCCTGCCGGGAGACCTCCTTCCCTTGCAAGTCGGTAATCACCTCTCTGAGGGTGAAGCTATCTTCTCCCATCGCTGGTACGGTCAGAGTCTTGCCGTAATAATCAAAGCCTGTCGAAGATGTGGTACGGTCATCAACGGTAACCAGGCTGCTTTTCGTGCTCCAGATGAGGCTCCCGTCACTTTTCAGCAGACTGAGCGTAATATAACGGTCCAGACCGGAAATAACGGCAACGTCAAAGCTCGTTACCGGATTAATCCATACGGATGCAGGCGATACGGTCTTTTTAACGTTCAGGGTATCTTTAAAGCTGAATTCTGCGATTTCAGCGGAAGCTCCTGCGCTGAAACCTGCAAATGCAATAAGCAGGGCTAGTTTGATTTTCATGGGTTGTCTCCTGATCAGGTTCCCCATGATACTTTTTCAGTGTTCGTGATCTTTTCGGGAAAATAGCTATTTTTGATGTTTTTCTTTTCTGCCCGGCGGGACTTTTTTGTTTACGTGAATGCAACAAAACCAGAAAAGTTACTTTTTGATAGGGTAAAATTAGGTTTCCCTAATTTCCAGAAGCAAGCGAAAGCAGAACTAGCTTAATAGCCATTAAGAACGCCATACCTATTGATAAATAACGCTCCTTACATTTAATGATTTGAGCATTTAAAAATGAATTAGCGAAAGAATTTTGGTTTGCTTTTTATTGCATGAGTAAAACAGTATTAATAATCCGGAGCCATTAGAACGTACTCTAAAGACTCCGGTATACAGATATCTTGCCAGTAAAAATGGCCTTACTCCTCATCATCCCCCAGCGCTTTTTTGATGGCGCGGCGGCGGGCTGCATCACCTACACGATATCCGACTGAATATACGTCATTCAACCGGCGCAGAATAAGATTTATTTCCTCATCCTGAATGTAGGCAGGTAAACACAGAACCACGTCGCCATCTTCATCATAGACTCGAACAACTTCCTTCTGCCCATCTCGCTCGCGAATAATCTGGACATGCTGAACCCTGGTGTATTCTGGGTTTACGCTCATTTTAAGTATCTCTCTGTAATTGTTGTTACCAGTTAGCTATAAGCCGGATAATTCTGGTATTCAGTGTTCTGCACAGCAATCGCCTGCTCGTGGATCATTGACACTGCCAGGCGGGCTTTAACTCGCTTGCTGGTGAGAAAACGCTTCACTTCTTTAAGTTCGCTGCCAGCCGACAGCATATTGAAGACATGCTGTTTGAGACTGTTGTTATTTTTGGCCACTTGTTTCTCCATCATCTTTGTACATGGTTATTTCAGGCTGGCCTGCCAGATCACACACGTTATCCATATGCTTTTGGACCCAGTCTGTTAGACCCAGACCTTCGGCCTTTGCCTGATTGACGTAACGCAGTTTACGTTCAGGGGTAACCCGCATCTGTAGTTGTGCCGTCGCTGGAACCGCCTCTTTCAGGGCGTTAAGGCCCCTCTGATCACGGGCCTGAATTGATGGTTTACCGCTAGGCATCTGATGTATCGCTCTCCCGGCGAGCGGTGGACAGCTCTATTTCTTTTGCGATAGCTTTATCTATGGCATCCAGCTGCATGGCAAACTTGATTTCAAGCGAACAGCGTAATGCCTTCAGGGCGCGTTCTTTGGTGCTGTATTGTGGTATGCCGTTCTGGCTACCATTCATGCCTCGCATGCGGCGGGAGGTTGCATCGACAACCTCTCCCTCTTCCCGTGTGCCGTGAACCGTAGTTCCGCTCCATGTCGGATAAACAGTGCCAGTGGCGGTGTTGAAGCTCCAGCCGTTTTGGTATTCCCCCGAGACCTCTGGTACGGGCATATCGCGTTCAACGCCATAGTCAGACCAGCGTAAAGCGCGGTTTATTCTGGCCTGTGCCACCAGCTCATCATACGCGGCTTGTTCTTTTTTATTCATCGCCATTTAGGGCAATCTCCTTAGAGGGGAATTAGGTGTTATATCGGTACGTAAGTGCTTTTCAGGCCTAATCTCTGACAAGGCCTGATGTGCCAGACTGCCGTTGCATTCACCGTTTTATGGCGGTTGACAGAGCCTCATTAAGAGCCGCAATTAGCTCAGGCGAAGTCGGCTCCAGATTTTTGGAAGCGTTCAGCAGCTCCTGAAGTGAAGAGATTTCCTTTGGCTCCACCTGGTTTGTTTCAGGTGCCGTTTTTTGCACTTCATCCAGTGTACGCTGTGCACCGTTATCCAGCACCAGCACCCCCCCGGCACGAATTTCTGAAATGGTGCGCAACGTATACATCAATTTATCCCAGACACGGCTACCAACCTCGAACCCGGAATCAGCTACTTTTTCTTCATTATGCTTTTGAAAAATTTCTTCTAACCAAGTGGTGAAGCGCTTTCCAAAAGTATTGGCGGCTAAAGAAGTGCAGGAATAAACCTGTTCAACCTGTTTTGTTCCATTTTTATCAGTGAATGTAATGAGACCGATTCGGCCACTGTTAACAGTGTAAAAGCGAGGTTGAAAGCCAGCTTTGAGAAGGTTTTCAATAGCTGAAAAAAAATCTTTTTTGAGCATCGGTTTCAAAATGGTTTTCCTTTTATGCCCGGTGCCGCCGGGGCGGTGGCGTTAAATATACGCCATGTAAGTAAATTAATTTATACCCATTTGATTGTCAATACAAACAAAAAAACAAACCATGTTTATTATTTTATCAACGATGCTATTTTAAAGTCCGTCTAAAATAAAAAACCAAAAAGTTAAATTTGAAGCCGTCCTTCCTAAATTCATTTCTTGCGCATATTAGCACCCTGCTTTAAGTAAATAATTTTTGAAAAAGTTGTCTGGAGGTTATTAGCTCGTGCATCTGGATTGGTAATATAAAGCCAACACAGAAAAGGAAAACAAAATGTATAAATTAGTATCTCCTCGTGAACTGACTGAGATTATTACCGGTTTACTGCTTAAACCTGAACTCCTTGGTGAGCTGGACTCACCAGAAAAGCATCGGATGTTTATGGCAGATTTAGGCCGCGTGGTGGCCGAACATTGTGGAGGTCTGGTAAACAGCGTCGTCTTGCCAGGAACAGAAGTTACAGTGTCGGATGGGTTACCGCTTAATGGCCAGCCGGTACGTTATCTCGGAATCAAAGAGAACATCCCTCACCTCCTTGTAGAGCCTGATGCTTCCTTACCTTCGCTCGCTAAAAACGTCTGGATGTATGCAGATCCTGAAGGCTGGAAAGAACATTTTGGAGCTGAGGAAGACTGCCTTACTCCTGAAATGATGCAGCTGTTCCGTAAAGGTATCCAGGCTCTTCAGAAAGAGCATGACACCCCTGAAATTAGCCTCACACTTCAGGACTGGCGCCTGGAGGAGGAAACACTGCCAGAAGAGGACAGTCAGGCCTATCAGGTCAGCGTTACCGGCCAACATAACATCCACTGTGAAGTTGTTAACAAGGAAGGTAACCCCTGTTTTGGTGTCATGTTCGAAATCGATCAGGGTGTGCCTGCCTTACACATCAACACCGGCGGGGATATGTTGCTCCACATTCATTGCGCCCATAACGGACTCGTTCTGACCCCTGATGCAAGCGGTCAGCGATTTGATAAGGCTCCCGTTGACCGCTTCTCTTATAACAGCCCATCCCTGCTGTTGTCTGCCGACTAACCAAGGCCAAATCTGAATTGTCCCGTTTAAGTAACCAACCCGCTGCCGCCAGGCGGGTAAATCCTCTTAATGGAGTTTTAATGCAAATCTCAACTGAAGTTCTGAACGTCTTATCTCGCTGCCGTGCTGAAGGGAACTTTCTTTTCCTGGCCGACCAGCTCGACCGCAGCATTTATGTTAAGACAAACAAAGTGCTCGAAGCCGCCGGTGGCAAATGGAACCGAAAAGAGCAGGCACATATTTTTACGGCGGATGCAGCTGAGCGTATCGAGCAAATCATTCTGACAGGTTCGGTTGACATCCCACGAGATCTGTTCAATTTCTTCCCTACACCTGAGAATTTAGTCACAGATATGGTTCTACGCGCTGAACCAGCTGCCGGGGAGCGTGTACTGGAGCCAGAGTTTGGTGATGGCCGCATTCTGAAAGCCTTAAAACTGGCGGCTCCGGATGCATTGATTACCGGGATCGAATTGAACGATGAGCGATTCCTTGCAGTGAAGAACGATAGTGTCCTTAGCACAGGAGTCGAGCTGGTGCATACCGACTTTCTTGGGTACCAGCCCGATGAAACTTTTGATGTTATCGTTATGAATCCACCATTCCTTAAACGCTCTGACGTTAAACATGTCATGCATGCCATCGCAATGCTCGCTAAGCGAGGTCGCTTACAGGCCATTCTGTCAGCTGGGGTATTGTTCCGGGAAGACACACTGACAAAAGCGCTCAGGGAGCGAGTCAAACAACTTGGCGGACAAATTTCGCCTCTTCCGGATGATACATTTAGGGAGTCCGGAACAAAGGTCAAAACAGCCCGCCTTGAAATTGATCTTCGCCGCTAACTGACAAGCAACCGGAAAGAAATCTTAATACGAGTAGCCGGTTAAAGTTACCTGACCGGCTTAACTGACTAAATCAATAAAGAGTGAACAGAAATGACGCATACTGCCGTTTCTCAGGCTAATAGTGCTTTGCAGCTACCCACGGTGGAGCATGTCTACGCTCTTCTGAAAGCAAATTGTAAACCTGACCGCTTTGACGGGCGTGACGGACCCGTGTGGGGCCAGGAATACTCGTGGAATCTGGCAAAAGATCGCTTACAGGATCTGGAGAAATACGGTAAGGCATATGTCTCCCGTCATGAAGACCGTATGGGGGAAGGATTTAGTTTTGGTCCTGACCTGTTAATTATTCGCTAACGCTCCTAATGCCTGATGATATGGTAAGCACAACTGGAAAAATATGTTTTCAAAGCCTATGACCACTTTCACACCAGAACGTATTGAACAAATTTTGGAATTTGCCGAGGGTAGTAACCCAAGCGAAGCAATGAGTCTCAGAGCTGACGAAGTTGCTGTACTGGCACGTATTGGAAAGGCAGTTATGTCGATTGCGCCTGTTTATCAGTGCGAGTTTTGCCACCATGACGCAACCGGGCAACTTCAGTGGCACTGGGAAGATGTGAACAAAGCTTTTTATGATAAATACGATCCAGACAGACGCGGAAGACGTCGAATCCTCTATACCGCCCCGCCGATGCCTTTAGTTTCGGCTGACCTGCTTAACATGGCTTCATCTGCTATTGAAGACTTGCTCACTAACAAAGACAGAAGTGGTGCGGGAATGTGGAATGACATTCCAGAACAGCTACGACGCGCAGCAGAACTGGTAATGGATAATAGCCGGGCCGCTGAAACAGAAGCGATGCTGATGCGTCTTTATGTAGAATGTGACACAGGTGAGCGCAGGGGCAACGGCACTCAATCTGGCGTAGCAATGCCTTCTTGGCAAACCGTTGAAGAGGCACGTGTGTTGCTAGGGGTGAAATGATGCAGTTCTCGCCAGGGCAGTTTGTAATTCACAACAAGAAGCGCCTTGCGGAACGAAGGTAGACGTACTGACTGAGGTTCACTCCCCTCTCGACTGGTGGCGTAATGCCGCCAGGTTTTGATTCATATATGCCGTCCGTTAACGCATTTATATCTGACATACCTAATTTATCCTGATTCTTTTTTACATAAAGTAAAAGCATCACTTAATGCGATATGTGGATGCCGATAGTTTCAGGCTAATGTTATAAGTTTTGCAATCGTTGCCAGTTTGGACACCACAGAAATGTCAGATGTAATTCCAAAAAGAAAGATTTCCGTCCTGAACGCACAATAAGGTTTGTCGAAAGGCAAATTATAGATTTGTAATTTCGAGCACCATATGGAGAAGTTTTTTATACTTTTACGAACATAGTGACCTTTAGGAAAAGCTTAAAATAACACCAAACCTAAAGGGGAATAAGAATGAAACATCTCGCTTTTATTACTGCTGTAGCCGGACTCGGTATGTCTGTTCAGGCCCCAGCTCAGATATATGAATCGGCCTTTAAAGACACGAACGGTATTGAGATCCACGCCCCGTCTTCTCGTCTTATGCTTAATCCGGCATCACCGGTAACTTTGACACTTATTTCAGGTCTTGATCGTTTCGTTAATGTCAAAGTCACGAAAGACACTGGAACTGTCATTCTTAATACTACGACTACACGGACGGGTGTATCAGACCGACTAACAGCTGCTGACGGTAGTGAGTTCTACGGCAAAAAAGTAACTTTGCCTGCTTTGGGTGAAGGCAAATTTGTCGTTCAGATAAACGTGTTAGATCTCAATCAGAAGCCTGTAGCGACCTATAACTATAACTGGCTAATTGATGTCACCCCTCCAGCGGCAAATGCTCTTACCGCTAATACTGGTTCTGGCTCTACCGCTGGTGACGTGTGGAAGCTTGGATTAGAGGCAACGGGGCAGTATGACTTCACCTCTTCGGGCGTAAGTGATGCAAATGGTATTGATAAGGGCCTAATATATATTTACAGGCAGGACGGTAGCCTCTACAGCACTACACAGATGCAGTATGACGTATCCGGCCAAAAGATGTACCACACTTACTCTAAGAATTCAGTTAAGGGAACCGGAATACCAGACAGCAACCTGGATGAAGACTTTACTGCAAAAGTTGTTATCTTCGATAACGCAGGTAATAGCCGAACGCTGCCAACTCAAAAATTTCGCTACGACAACACGCTGGGTGAGATGACACTGTGGGCCGTTCATGATCCAAATACGTCTTCCAGCGTCGTACCCGGGGTTTCTAATTATCCGGCTTACAAAGCCGGTATGGTCGTTAACGAAAACCCTATTCGATTAGTCTACCGGATCCCAAAATCTAACTACCGTGCTTATTCAGAAGGTGGGCTTCAGTTCATCAATCAATATTCCGCCCCCAAAGAGATAGCTGTAGACAGCACTTATGCTTATGTTGAAATGACTCTTCCCTATGGCTCAATTAATGGGGATATGGCTCGTATGGCGAACTTTGGCCAGTGGGGAGGGTATTATCCGTCATACAGCCTCGTTCTAAACCCATCTGCAAACCAAACGCCTGCATTTGCGGGTACCTGGGTAGATTTCCTCGATGACAAGGGGAACTGGGTTAAGTGGAAGGATTTTGAGAGTGTGGCTTCATCACGACTGCCAATTAAAATTTCCCGACTTCGTTTTAACGTTGAAGCCCGGCCCTTTGCACAAGAGATCGGCGGTAAGGCGACCTGCACCATTCCGGCAGGAAAAACCTCGTGTGAAGCGCCTGAGACGTTTGATATGGCCTTGGGTACCCAGGGCTACAATAGGATCCTTTACTTCGTTCGCAGCATCAGCAATCCCATTTTGCGGTCTGAGCAATGGATTATGACACGCTGGAACAATAAACAACTGCCGGTAATAAACTCGATATCATATGACGAGACTAACAAGCAGCTGGATGTACTGGCGTCACTTGAAGGCGATGGTAACTGGTTCGACTCGGTCTCATTGAGGGAATTTTATCTTTCCGATAAGAACACCGGTACCCGGATGTCACCCACAGGCGTAATCAAATCTCGTATCTCAGGTAACTACACGATTGCTTATGATTTATCCCGTCAGTCTGAAGGAAAATACAACGTTGAGGTCAACATCAGGGACTTCTTCCAGAACCAGACCAATAAAACTTTCGGAGAAATTGCTCTGGATAACACTCCTCCGACAGTGGCCATAACATTCGACGGAAAGCCGGTAAAAGACGATACGGTAGTGTACGGCCTGGAGAACCTCAGGATCGCTCTGGCAGATAATCTGACAACCCCGAGGATAACCCGTCTTCAGCTCGTAGGTGGCCCCACAGCTGATAACGTTGAGCTTACGTGGTCACCGGCAGGCAAAGATACATACATGCCTGAGTATCCGAGGCTGTTCCCAAATTTCGAACCATCTGAAAATTATTCAATTAGCGTAACAGTTGCCGATAGTCAGTCGAATACCAAAACCTATACTCAGAAGTTCAGTTATCTACCGAATAACCTTGTGCAGTTACATAATCTACGCACATTATCGGTCAGTTCGCCTCTCAAAACGACAGATGGCGTACCCCTTGCGTACCTGTCCACTAACGTTCTGCGTAAGACAAATGGAGAAATTGCTAAAGGGGTCCAGAACGCAACGCTGACTGTGCGGAAGGATGCAGCCTTCGGTATTAAATTTAACGGGGCACAGGCGGCTCCAGGTGAGTCAGTTGAGGTGCAAATAGATATGGGCCAGGGGGATAATCTTCTGTTACCCGTTTATCCTTCCGAAAATGGGAAAGTTGGCACCTCAGAATTCATGATTCAGATCGACGAGTTGAAGTAACTACCCGGAGCCGACAGTAAAACTGACGGCTTCAATTTTACTGCCCTCCTTGACTCCGATCAGCCAGTACGTCTTCAGAGATTCGCAAGGAAGAACCGAAAGAAAAGTTACTTTAATCGTACGTTTCCAGCGATGCTTTTAAAAGACAATGCACACTCGTTGATTACGACAATGGGAGTGAGTGTCGAAACCCTTGAGTAAGGATACCCGGTAAATATACAGCCCCGGGGATCCTCTTCCTTCAACCGGGGATGACAACGGTAGTGAGTCCGGCAACTCACTCCCGTTGTCACTTCTCTGACATATCGTCATACGAGCTTACTCAAGTGCATCCACAAAGATGGGATCGTTTTGAATCTAAACTGGTACTGGTTAGCCAGTCACTTGCATCTATTCCCCCGTCGATACTTAAGTGACAATTGTAGTGATCTGCAATACTGGTGTCTCAGAAACACTGACGACGGTAGAGACTCAATACCCTAACCCCTGACAACAGGAGTGAGCTTAGAGGTGTTACGCTGCTGTCACTTAATGCTTGGGAATTGCCTGACTCACAACCATTGTCATCCGGAGCTACTGATTAACGTTGAACCGCTGGACTTTAATGACAGTGGTAGTGATGGATAGGCTCATTTCCATTGTCGTCATTTTATCGGACAAGCCTCTTCGTCCTACAGGTTTAAGCTGACAATGGTAGTGATTGGATGATCTCACTACTGTTGTCACTCAGTTCTTTGAGCGGACCCTTCCCTCGGTTGGTCGGCATTAACAACGGTAGTGACTCGATTGGCTCACTGCCATTGTCATCGTGTAAATGACGTACCTTATCAGCTCAGCTGAAAGCAATGACAACGGAAGTGACTCTAATTGCTCACTGCCATTGTCGTCGTGTCTATTGAGAGCCTTATCAGTGCACCTGAAAAGCAATGACAACGGTAGTGATTCTAATGGCTCACTACCGTTGTCACCGTGTGTATTGAGAGGATGGTCCACTTAACTGGACGTCTATGACAATGGTAGTGACTTTAATAGCTCACTACCATTGTCGGCGTGTGAATTGAGAGGATGATCAGCTCAGCTGTACGGCCATGACAATAGTAATGACTTAATGAGCTCACTACCGTTGTCACCCTGTTAATTAAGAGGCTCATCTGCTCTTCTGGAAGGCTATGACAACGGAAGTGACTTGCTGGGCTCAGTGCCATTGTCGCCGTATGAATTGAGAGGATCATCCGCTCTTCTGGATGGCAATGACAACGGTAATGACTTAATAGGCTCACTACCGTTGTCATCCTGTAAGTTAAGAGGTTGATCTGCTCAACGGGACGACTATGACAACGGTAGTGACTTGCTGGGCTCACTACCATTGTCACCCTGTGAATTGAGAGGTAGATCCGCTTAACCAGACGTCCATGACAACGGTAGTGACTTTCTGGGCTCAATACCGTTGTCACCCTGTGATTTAAGAGGTTGACCCGCTCTACTGGACGGCCATGACAACGGTAGTCACTTTCTGGGCTCACTACCGTTGTCGCCACATAGAATGAGAGGAGCATCAGCTCAGCTGAACGGCAATGACTACAGTAATGAGCTGGATGAAGCATAACCATTGACATCTGGCCCAACCGGAAGCCGTATTCGCCAATCCAATCGAGATTCACAATGGCCGTGACTCGCCGCATTAAGTTCCGGTGTCCTCCCAAAGCTGAACGCACACTCGGAGGACAATGACAATGCCAGTAAGGTACACATCATTACCATTGTCACTATAGCTACCAGAGAAGCCGGGATTTGAATGTCGATGGTAGTGAGTGGGTCAACTCACTGCCATTGTCACCCCGTTACGATATTTTCCGTTGGATGTACTGGCCAATGAAGTAAAGCGTAGAAACCGGGTGTTAACAGGTGACTCAGGAGAAAGCGTTGAATTCGCAATCTCGATCTACATAGGGTGGTAGAGAACAATGACAACGGTAATGACTTTTGACTCATTACCGTTGACGTGAAAGAGCGGGCTGGGACTAACGAAAATCGAAGAAGTAATTTAGCACCCGGAGCCTGAACCGCCGGGTTAACTTTAGCTGGCGTTGCTGTTCTTTTTCTGGCTTCGAAGACTACGAATATAGCGCAGTTCTTCAGCGGTTAAATCATGGACGGTAAGAACATCATCGCCGTCTATCGGGTCAGCTGGTGGGCATAACTCACCTTCTAAAACAGAAGACCCTGAGTTCTCTTCTTCATCTTCAACCACTTCTAAAGGAGGCTGAGTATTGTTCAAATTCAGATCGGGATCCCGCTTATGAATCTGGAAGTATACTTTTCCGTCTTTCTTAATTTCGGTGTACTGGAGGTATCCTATCGATGCCAACTCTTCAAGAGCCTTTCTCACGGTAGCATTCTGACTATTTGCTCGTGTTTTGAGGTTCAGACGATTTTTCAGCCGAGTAAGGGATATCGGTATAGGATTTGGCGGTAATGACTCTATGAACGTATAGAGAGCCTGGGCGCTTTCCTTCTTGGCCAACTCCTTAATTGCCTTCAGCTGCATCAAAACCTTATGATCGTATTGATAGAGCTCGAAAATCTTAGGATCAACCTGAAGGACAACCTGATCTGATTCCGGGTCTAACAGGGCAGACTGTACCAGATGCGTTGTATAGACTTTGGACGAGTTATTACTGGTGAACGACAAGGTAACGGATGCTAACCTGCGTAAGGAGGCGTCTATACGTTTTCTGGACGCTGTAGATGAGCGATAATTTTCAGGCGTACATAGCTTGAGGAATTCAGTGAATTTTAAGCTTATCGTGTCATTGTTAATCGGATGATTGGCATAGGTTCGAATGATGCCCATCCACGTCTTAAAATCTACTGACATATCAAGACGCTCACCGACAATTGAAATATTGGTGAACCCCTCGCTCTCCATTAAAGAGAGCGTCTGTAACTCTTTCGTTGCGTCAAAGCCAACCGTTTTATATTCCCGATTTTGACGCCCCACACTCTTTGGTGATGGGACGAACAGCCCGAGCCGCATCAAAGCAATAGACTGCACCGTACGGTTGCTGTTAGGACGCAAAATGATGTCTTTACCTGATTCTTTCTCTCTAACAGAGAAAGCCCTGGTGACCAGGTCCTGCTGCTCAGTATCTTTCTCTTTAGTCATAATAAGTTATCACTGAATGTGTAAACAGATTGGTGAATAGTAAGCCCCAGCGAACTCTATGTCACTGGATGGATCATTGTGATGATCCATATCTGTGCATAAGTTCTACCTAAAAAAACGACTCCACTCATTAAAACTTGGCAAAAACTCTTTGCATACAATGACCTGCAACTCTTATCAACAACGGATCAGATCAAGTTAAAAAGATCTAATGAAAAGTCACTACTATTGTCGCTCTGATCACTACTGATGTCAAAAAACTCATTACCAACGTTATAATAATCACTACCAATGTCAAAATAATCACTACTGTTGTCACTGATCACGTCTCAGGCCTTGTGCCGTCTGGCCTGGAGGCAGCGGGGATCTCTTTTGATCTATCAGGAACACTAAGGTACTAATTATTGGAACTACCTTGTGGAAAATGGGGATAAATAAATGCTTAGTTCTTATACAGGTCTCAACTTGCCTCCCTGATAAAAACTGTCGTCAAAGCTAAATCACAGCCACAGGCATTTTCGGTGGATAAATTTTTGAGAAATAGAAGCATACATGCAGACTCGTGTCGCAAGTAATTGAAAGTAATAATTTATTTAAATAATGCGAGTCACCTTACCTTACAGTGGAAGTTTAAGTCTAACCTCACTACCATTGTCACTTAAAATCATTACCAACGTCGAAATAGTCTCTACCATTGTCTTTTAAGTCACTCCCGTTGTCACTTATGTCGCTACTGTTGTCAGTGACAATGCTCCAGCCCAGTAACCATGCGGCCTACAGCGTACCGGGATCTTCTTTGTACTCTCTGGCACCTTTGGGATCATTTATTGGATCTACATGAGGGATAAAATCTTTTGACGATTTCGTAGTGCAGTTATACCAGCGACTTAGCAAGACAAAAGCTGCAATTTAGTGACGAGTTACTAGTCTGCCCAACAAGAGCAATGCAGAGAAGATATGTGGTGAAATGACCATGGTAGTGAGTCTAATCACTACCATGGTCCGCAGTAAGCGTTACTTACGCAATGAACGTCGGACTGATTTGCAACAACATGGGCTACGGCGCATCAGAAGACGGCCGTTGTGCTTCAGCAAAACAGCCCTGCTTTATTTTAATTCTTCAATGTTAATCATGAACTCAGATCTGCCTGTAAGGCCGGATACAGCAGGGAAAATAGGAAAGCTACGGCTGTCCCCGAGCCCCAAATCCAGTTGAAGCTCTTTGCTTTCACCTGGCATCGCAGAAACACCATTTACAGTCACGCCGAATGCAGCGTCCTTACGGACAGTAAGCACTGCGTCCTGAAGCCCTGTAGCGATTGAACCATCCTTTTTACGCAGCTGGCTGGCATACAGAACAGCCAGAGGAGTATTGTCAGATGTTTTGAGAGAAGCATTGACAGCTAAGGTTTTCAGATTCTCTAGCCTGACGAGATTGTTTGGAAGGTAGTTAAATTCGACTGAGCTTTCTTTAACGTTGTTCATCTCATCTTTGGCCTGAACTGTGAGAGTGTATGTTTCGCCTTCATTAAGAGACGGAAAGATCTTGGGATAATTAGGTGCATACAGGTTGTTTCCCAGATTCACCCAAGACAATTCCACCGCATCAGAAACAGGGCCACCGCGAAGAGTCATACGGCTTAAGGATGGTTTAGTTAGAGCATCGGTGAGCTGTATACGGACGTTCTCCAGCCCATATACTGTTACGTTTTTGCTGATCGGTTTTCCTTCGTAGCTAATACTTACAGATGGTGCTGTATTATCAACGACAACAGTTTGATAAGGGAGGTTACCGGTATTGTTGAATGTATCTTGGGCATTAATTACCACGTTATAACTGCCTTCTGGTACCTCTTTCATGTTGAACTCATACGTGTAGTTCCCAGACGCCATATTTCTACCTGTTTGTTTGCCGGTTACGCTTATTTCTGCGTTGTTACGGTTTTTATCTGACAACCAAACTCGATTTACATAAACATGGTCGAAATATGAACCATCTCCAGGTTGATTCACGTAAACCTGGAGAATGTTGGTGGTTTCAATGTAATCAAATCCAGTGACGGAGGGACCCAGTGTATGCCAGGCTATATTCTCCCATATAGGGGCAAAGAAGGTTGCTTCGGTGGTTGACCTTACTTCATAGCCACTATGAAGATAGCCGGTAGTGCCATTTATAATATCCTGGGGCAAAGAGACGGTACAGGTTGTTGAGCCAGCTGGAATACTGCATGTTGCTCCGCCAGTGATTTTTTGATCATATGGCCTAGCCTGTACATTGAACCGGATATTAGTAAGTTTTATAGGCATATCAGATGCCTTGAACAGGTTCCAGTTTACGCTGTTGAACCATGTTCCATCAGCCTTTTGTCGTTCTATGGGTGAACTTCCCCAAGCCGGACTCTTTACAGAGGCAGGATCCCAGTTGAGCCAGCTGGCATACTGACCAAGATCTCCTCCAGACCATTGATATGTATTCACAGGTCTATAGTAGTTTCCATCTAAGGCACCCTGTGGCAGCTTAACTTCCACGTAGACATAGGTGGCATCTTCGGAAAGGACCTGTACTCCGCCATAGTTATTGGTAATGCTCATGCCACCATTTCGATATGGCTTCCAGTTAGTTCTTGGGATACGTATAACCAACTTGTAGGGGTTTTCCAGCACTGTAAGGCCTCGTTTAAACGGGACGTATCCCGAAGAAATGCCGGGTACAACACTGGTGCTTACACGTGAGTCATGAACTGCAAATGGCGTAAATTCTCCCATTTGATCGTCATATAAAAACCGCTGGGGAGGAATGTTAAGCGTATTTCCTGCCAGGTCCGTAACGATGAAATTGAAGGTGAATTCTTCATCAAGATCACTTGAGGGCATGCCAGCCTGGGTGTTCATATCTTTAATCCACGGATAGAACGCACGTTTATTGGCTGTGTCATAACTCAGGTTATTGTCGGAGACCACAGAACCATTACTTCGTTTAATGACAAGACGGATCTTGGCAATTCCACTAGCATCCTCAATACCGTCTGCAAATATAGAAAACTGGCCACTACCGCCTCGGCCCAACTCCCAAAGTGGCCCAGAAAGTACCATGTCGTAACCTGCGTTTTGACTCGGATAAATACTCTTATAGCGTGGAGGAGTTGTATCAACGATGAAATGATAAGTAGATGTGCTCACTACAGTCTGGCGAATATCCAGAGTTTCATTGACTACAGTAAAGGTCCCTTCTCCGAGCGCCGGTAGAACCATATCCTTTCCATAGTATTCTGTTCCATCGGCAGCAACGATACGATCTGCAACGCTCGTTTTGGTCGAGACGGAGGAATACATAACCTTTTTATCGCTGTCTCGTGTGACCGTCACTCGCTCGTACCGATCAAGACCCGATATCAAGTTCAGAGTCAAAACACCAGCGGGATTAAGATATGTTTGTGTTGCAGGCTTAATATTCCGAACAGCCTTATTGGTATCTGTAAATGAGTAGCTAAATACCTGAGCATGTGCCGAAGATACAGTAGCAAGGGCAGTTGCAACCATGCAGCCAATTAGAGTTTTACGCATATGATGCTCCGGGAATAGGTTATAGCCTTATTCTACGGATTCAGCCTACAAGGTCCGGTCGGATAAAGTGATAATTTGCCTGTTAAAAGAGACATCAAGTGAGAAAGCAACCAACGTACAGAATGCAAAATGGCGGCAGTGCATCTGGATGACGCAAAAGTAACTTTTTGTACCCACTTTTTTGGATTTTAGCCTTCAAAATGAGTATTCAACCAATCATAAAAGTAACTTTTGATAGACGCTGCTCCTTTATGTTTGCCAATTGTGCTGATATGTTTTTAAATTCAAGGAAGCGAGATTTTAAAAGCATCTGTTGAGTCAAATTTATGTAAAATAACAGGGTAACCATCACTTCTAGGTTGAGGAAACCCAATGTTATACATGCTCTTATGCTGTTTTCTGATGCTCAACAGTACATTCGTTATGTTCAGAGCAATGTCTGCAATAAGTAAAGGATCCGCTAAAGAAAACCGGTCTGAAATATCGCTGATAGTCCTAGCAACACTTGGAATTGCATCACCATTCATTGTCGCAATGATTACTATTAATGAAAGTATGACATCTAAAACAGTAACAGATTTTTCTTTGGGTGCTCAGTGGTCCGGAATGGTTTCAGCGGTAGCGCTAATGGGGTTATATGCTCGACGCGTTTGGAAAGAGAAGAAGTCCTTATTTACTGGCGCTTTCCTGGCCTCTTCCTTAATGGCCTTTATTTTTACTGACAGCCTTGTTTTCGTATCCCAGAAGGACACCGGCGTTCTGGCTACTTTCGTACTCGATAAAAACGCTGGAGATATTGATTGTAGTCGCCCGGCTATGATTGTCCATTACAGTAAAGGTGTTCCAACGGACTGGCGTTGCCCAACCAGTATCATGTTGATGGCGTATTCTTCATATCCTTTTTTACCTTGGCCTGAGTATAGCCATGGTACCAGCCAGTCTCTTACGGTTGTTATTGATACATTTATGGAAAACGCTGTTAATCTCAGTCAAAAATAATAAATAAACCTCTCTAGTGAGAGGTTTTATAAACCTGAGCCACCAATCTAATTAACTCTATATTTTTGTTTTAGCTTTTTTAAAGGTAGACTTACCGAATAAAACAGCAATTATAGAGCAAAGGCCTGGCGTTAGGACAAAAGCTAATAATGCACTGCCAAAACTTGTCATTTCAGGCACCACGAACCAGCTGATAGGCCACGTCAGGGCAGGTAAATTTAGCGGATCATAAAGCGCATGTAGAGCGCTTAACACACAGTAAAGTGCTAAAAAGCAAACTAGATAAACAACGATCCACATTTTAATTTGCTCAGCAATTTCAAATTTAGGACTGCCCATGCTTTACCTCAGTGGCTGAATATTGATGGTTAATATCTTTAATCACCCGTAAGCACTTAGTGCATACCTTAGTTCGATTTGTCTGCTTGTCCAGAGTGTATTTAACTTCAAGTTGACCTCCAGCATTAAGCAAAGTGAGCATCTCATCTTCTAACACGCTTCGGTAAATGGTCTTGTCCGAGAGTGTGCCCGGTAACGAGTACTCAACATAATTGTTTGAAACTCTTACCGATTTAGGGATTTTACCACTGAGCTGGATTTCATTCGTTGAAGGCATTACAGTTACTTTAATCACAGTTGCCGGTGACCAGAAATCCTGATAACGCACTTTATGAATTTTATCAGCTCTAAGGCCTAACCACACATTTCCGGCGATAAGAACAATAAGCAATCCATAAACTGATCGTCGAATGTTACGCCTTTTAATCACAATGTCCCCCATCCCTCAAATATCATTCTAAATAACTGCACCAGGATATCATGAGCGTAATTAAAAGAATTCTTCATAACCGGGGTTTTCAGTTGAGTTTGCGGACTCTTTACTTTGCGGTTTCTCGCCCTCTATTTGAGTATCCCTGACAGGTTTGGATTTACCCATGCTCCTCTGAAAGGTATCCATAACAAACTCAATATCTTCTTCTGGCAGGCTGGTGGGTTGGTTGCTCATAGGACTTCCTCTTGTTGAATACGTTCGGCGTACAGGATGCGAACCGAAACGGTCGTGTTTTCAAACTCGTTCTCAAAAACGTCCATCCATTCCGTCCGGAATTCTTCCCCCAGAAGGTTATCGAGCCCCTGAAGAGATAATGGAAGAACGGCTGCTAGAGATCCCCCGGCTGCGAGATGAGATGCAGCTGCCTGGAGATGCAGCCTGGCCCGGTTATCGGCAAAAGGTGGGTTCATCACGACATAATCAAACTTCTTCTGTTGATTAGACTTAGACCATGTGAGGAAGTCAGCTTCTGTCGTATCGTATCCCTTAGCCCGGGAGATAAGGCAATTCAAAGTATCAAGCTCGATGCCAGTAACGATCACACCGGCAGGGAATGATTTAAGCAAATCCGCATGGCCAATATTAGGCTCCAGGAGGGTATCCCCTTCCCCTGCACCGAGCAGGGAATATACATATTCGCTGATTCGGCAAGATGAAGGGTAAAACTGATGCGATACAATATCAGGCATCTCCCCTATCTGGCCGATGTAACGAATAACCTCACACGGATCATAGGAAAATGTCACATCGTATTTTGTTACTGTTGCCCCTAAGAACCGAAGGGTGTCAGCGGCAACACTCGAAGATTTGCGTTCGGCGAGAGACCCTAAAGATGTCCAGCAACTCCATTTATTGTCCCCGTCATTTTTAAACATTAGTTCAGAAAGCTGCATCCGGGTATCAAAGTCGATGCACTGCTTAAGTACAGGGAATGCCTCCAAAGATTTCTTGCTATGAGCCATGCGGTCGGCAGGTAATGCCAGCGGTACGATAGCTGATAAAATATTGTTAAGCCGCTCGGCGATATCAGGGTGGACGTCAATATGCATTGATCCATTTTTGTAAACCCTGAAACGAATACTGTTGCCATCGATGCAGATCCATTTTCTGAACCCCTCATGTTCGACCAACGCCTCAACCAATGATTTGGTGTTATGGATCGCCTTCACCTGTTCGCCACGGAAGAATGCGCATATAACGCGGAGCTCGCTCAGTGGTGAAATGCCAGACTCTTTAAAATCCACCCTTAATTTCTGCCAGGGGTATTTAGACGGCTCGCAAACTCCGGTAGTGATCATGCGGGTGGAGAACCCAAAAGCTTTGTTTGTCTTATGACTGCGGCTCAGAGACTGGAAGACGTCGTAAACCCTTTCTTTAATAAATTGATTGCGGTCATTAAGCAAAGCAACGACTGTGCCTACTACAGCGTCAGCTGTGAAATCAGGGATCACCTGAGGCGGCATAATATAGCGGTCGGCCGTAAACTGCTTATCCCATTCGTTACGTTTGGCATCCGACATGATAGGCAAAACATCAGTGAGTGCCATAACGCGTTTCCAGTATTCAGATCTCAGAGCGTTTTCCGCGAACAAGGCATCCGCTTCAGAGATACTGTGGTTGTAGCCTGAGAGATAAGAATAAAGTTTCTGGTGATTGTGGGTTTTGAACTGGACAGCCATGTGTTTCAACAAGCAGAGTTCATCATTATAGGACTCAACAAGATCCGCGATAATGCCGAGCTCTTTGCGCATATCTGGAAGAAATGTTTCAGAAGAGCTAACCACCAGGCTATGAGAGGTTGTTAAAGCCAGTACGCTGTGACCTGCATTATCGGGTTTAGCTTCAGAATCAAGAGATGACATTTTACCGGTCCTTTAGAAAAAACTTTTACCAGGATAGCAACGTCGCTCTGTAACCTAATAGGTTCAGTGACACGAAAAAGTTTTTTATGTCTCTGAATAAAACTTAAAGATGTCAACTCATAGAAAGAAGCAAAAAAAAAGCCCCGCATAAACGGGGCAAGAACGATACATGGAGGTTTAAAAAAGGCGGGCAAAAAGCCTGAATCCTTAATGACTCTGACAAAACCAACACTTTGCCAAAAGTAAATTATTCTGCGTCCGGCTGTGGGTCAGTATCCTGATCGGTCTCTTCCCCTGCCTTCTTAGCATTTTTTTTACGTGGGTATTTTGGCTTCTCACCATTAAGTTTTGCCTGACGATTCTCCGCACGGCGAAGCTGCTTGTTCTCTGATTCTGTGATCTCTTTTGAAAGATTTCTCAGCATCTCCAGAGTACTGCGGTTCAACGTAATGTTGATTTCTTCGTCAGCACTTGAATCTGTCATCTCCGGCAATTCAATATCCCCCAGTTTCTGTAATAAGCTGGTGGTGATGAGTTTGACGCCTTCTACGGCTTTTGTGGCAATAACCGGCGGAATCCGTGCTGGCTTGAAGTCTGAAGGTCTGACTCGTACCTGACCATGTTGGGTTTTTTTCACCGTGATGCCATTCGCATCGGCCTGCTCAAGTTCCGCGATCATCTTCTTGATACGTGAAATTGCTTCTGTTTCACCGAGCTCATCGATCAGTGAAAGCACGTTAACATACGAAATAGCGTCAGCATGAATCCATTTCTTGATAACAACAGAACAGGTTGTCAGGCGGATAAGAGAACTGATGGTCGTCGGGCTTTTATTTTCACGTTGAGCAATTCGTTCGAGTGACCAGCCAGCAAGAGAATGTAGGCGACGATAGGACTCGCCAAGCGCAACAGGAGAAAGCGCAAGACCACGGTTACCATCAATGGTCGCGAGCTCACAGCCAATTTCATCTTCTTTAATCTCAACGCAAAGGATTGTGATGTCATGATCTTCATCACATGCCATCATTGCGGCTTTTAAACGGCAGTGCCCCTGGCGAACAAAAGGTACCCCATCAATGACACGTACTCGGATAGGGTCTACATAGTCACCTCGAATGTAGGCATTCTTGATGTTGTAGATGTGTTCTTCAACCTCAGGGAGCTTATAGTAATCGTCACCCATTCCCATTTCGCGGGAGTTGAAGCCTGGCGTGACCTGAATTACTGAAGGGTGGATAGCCCATGCTTTCTGGTCACTTACTTCAGTACAAAGTTCAGGGTTTGCATCACGGAACTGTTTAAGCCCAGTGACGTAACGACCTGTGCCAGTAACTACTGAAAAGGCAACATGGGCCGTTTTAAAGACCTTGTCATTAGCTTGCTGTGTAGGTTCTGTCAGTAAAACACTCATAGGGGCTCCGTTACATTTTTCTGCTTACTTTCTGCGTAGCGGGGATACTACCGAAAAAAAAATCCATAATTTTTCGCAAAAAAGGTACTTTTTGAGCCTATTCTGATTTTTCACAAAAAAAGAGGGCTCCCCATTTCTTGTGATGGCATCAAAATCGCTTCATAAACAAAGACATAAATCCAAAACATAAAGTTCAGGTATCAGTGAGGAAAAATCTTATAAATCCGCAATGCTGAAAGTCAAAACTGTGCGTCTTAAACAACTTTTTTTTGCTCCCTAAGTTATTAGTTAAAGCCCGTGGTTAGGTACGATACCAGCACCTAAATTTCTCTCTCAGGTATAGACACTTTGACTCGACATCTCAGACACATGCCGATAATCAAATGGGCTGGTGGAAAAACGAAACTGATGCCTTTCATCAGCCATCACTACCCACACGATCATAGTTGCCGGTGGGTAGAACCCTTTATAGGCGGTGGTGCCGTTTTTCTGAACATGTTTGCACAAAATGCATTGCTTGCAGATAGCAATCCAGACTTGATCAACCTATACAGGACTATTCAAAGACAGAAAACTAACTTTATAAATCAGGTCCAAAACCTAGCGGATAAAACCTTTGTCGAAAAGGACTACTATGAGATGAGGGACCGTTTCAACAAAACCTGTATTTCTGGTCAACCGCTTCAAAGAGCGGCTTTGTTTTACTCCCTGAATCGCCTGGGCTATAACGGTATGTGCCGCTATAACTCAGAAAGAATCTATTCAGTGCCCTGGGGGAAACATACAGAACTGAAGCTTGACTTCAATAAAATAGACTACCTTTCATTTCGTCTTTCAGGTATTGAACTGATCACCGCTGGTTTTGAGGAGACTCTGGCCGCAACCGGCGAAGGAGATCAGATTTATTGTGATCCGCCATATGACAAAACAAGCAAAACTAGTTTTGTCAGTTACGATGGTAAACCGTTCAGCCAAAGCGACCACGTGCTGTTAGCAAATATGCTCGTTGACGCTCACAGAAAAGGCGCTGCTGTTGCGATATCAAATAGCCTGACACCATTCACTTTGGGCCTCTATGAAGAGCGTGGATTCGTCATACACAGACTCAGCGCTTACCGATCCGTAGGAAGTAAGCCAAATACACGGAAAACGGAAACAGAAATACTGGCCGTGCTGAAATAGAGTTAATTCTAATCAACGGGGCTAATCCATTCCTGAAAAGTTAATACCTCAGGGTGAGTTCGTTGAACATAAGGTATAAACTGAAGCTCTTCTATTCTCCGGTCGCCCCTCTTTCCTTCGCAAATAAATGAAATGAGTCCTTGCTGAGAAAGCCCAGTAAGGACGCTCATAAGTCTTATATTTAGAGTTTTAAGCTGTAAGTCGTTATTAATGTCCTCCACTTTATGAGAGCTCTGGCCTGAACGTTTAAGATACTCGTAAACCATGAAATTCGAATTTCGTCGTTTTAACAATTTTTCGGTTATGCATTCCTGAATGAAACCGCCAAGAGCATCTAAAAGCGGACTGAGAACTACCGGGAAAGTTAATGTGTAACTTTGAGAAGTTTTAGACAAAGTAAATGAATTTAGAAAGCTAAAGTTAAGTCTCTTTTTTGAATATGGAGCGTAAGCGACAAGAGTAGTTGACATAACAGTAAGTAAAGCTTCAAGATGTTCCACTGTTATTAATGTGGTTTTATCTGTATTTCTTAGATTATGGAAATCAATAAACGCTACTCTTGAACGGCTAAGCCAATCTTGTACTTTAATGTCGATAGAAAATTGCGATATATGATTTGAACATTCATTTTGGTTGATAGGGCATGCAGACGAAAGATGGTTATGGATTATCATGCATAGCACAAAAAAAGGAAATCGGCAGGCTGTGGGGCATTGAAAACCGGTTAAAGAAAGCTTAGACGTTTCATATGCGCTTACCGGAAAAGTAACTTTTCTTAACGTTGGCTTTGACGATGTTCTTGCATTTTTACAAATGAAACCGAGACCCAGATCATTGTGCATTTTAAAGTCCATCTCCATCATCACCTTTTAGCCTTAACTGTATGGTATTGGTATACAAAAAATTAAAAATTATAATTAATAAGATTATCATTTTTTTACTATTGAAAAGGTTGTGATAGAGGGGAATTTAAATGTAAAAGATTTATACTCGCAGATCTTTATGAGGGATAAAACCCATTGCGTAAGCAACAATATTACGTGAGTGAGTCCTAACGACAGTTTAAGTCTTGGCTCTATATTTAAGCAGTAAAACATTTAACTGTCTTGGAGTTTACTTAACTTAAAAACTGTTATTGCAGCATAATTTTTCGAATCAAAATCATAGAATTTTCTGACTTTTCCAGTCAAATGATAACGTTCACCCAATAAAATGTGATCCTGTTTATCGGCCGTTAAAGCGATCCCGTCATTTCTAACTTTACCAGTAAATGTAAAAAAATAACTCCCTTTACTTTTTGCGTACGCGGCCCTGACTTCAGTAAATGTTAGTTCAATGCTTATGACCTGGCCGATATTGTAGCTATGTTTTAAAATTTCTTGTTCATTTTCCGGAGTTTCAGACAACATCACATCAAAGGTTGTAAAGAAACAATCCAGCTGGCGTTCTGTCAAAAAACGGTTATTGTCTAGTTGCGCCAATATACTATTAGAAAACTTAGTGTTAGCCTTTTTTGCTTTCTCAATAAGTACGTGGTTTCTGGATTTCCATGCTTCGAGTGTTGGGTTAACACGCAGTTCCGGAATGTTATCGAGAAAGGTAATTGGCTCTAGTACCACTAATTTTTCAATAATGGGTCCAACTGTTTGCACCCCATGACACTTTTCACATACATCAGCCCCTTTGTGGCCTGTGCCCGCACATTCGTTACATTCTCTTTCGATAGGTGCATAATAATTTCCATCTCCGTTAAGGGATACATTCACTGAGGCTGGTACCATATGACCATCAAGAGTAAAGAAAAGAGATTTCATTTTCGAAACACCTCCAAACGTGCCTCTACGATTGCTACAGCTTCTTTCACAGTTTTTTCATAGTGGTCATGCCCTTCAGGAAATTGGTCAAAACGTTTACCGTGTTCTAACTCTTCCATGTTGCGTTTAAGGACTTCATGAGTTAGAAGCAAATCATTATAATTATCGATAAGAGTCAGCTTTATAGGTTTAATCACTCAACTAATCCTCGGTTTTTTATTCCTTAAGGAGATCTCGAATTTCCAGAAGCTCTTCTAATTTTGGTTTAGAAAGAATGATTGCTGTATTTTCGTCGTTAAGTAAAGACAATAAAATATTTAGCTTTTCATCATTCAAGATTATTTGAACACCATCATCAGAAAATATTACATTTTTACTATCAACATTTTTGAACAAGTGTGCACTATCTCTACCAAATTTTAGTTCTGTTTGAGTATTCGTTATAGATTCCGTATGTGTACTTTCCACAAGCTCAAGAAATTCAGATTTTAGCCGTTCTGTTTTCTTATGCGAGAGGCGCTTAATACCCAAAGTCTTACGTGTGACTGCCGAATTTTTCTTTTCTGGTCCGCCTTTATTTAAGGTGTCTGGTCCTGCTCCAGCTGCATTGTGTTCAGGTATGCCTACAATTTTGCTCGTTGTAGTCTCAATATTCTTAACGCCAGGTAAGAAACCTTCTATATGTTTTAAAACCATTTTGTGATCGTTGGAATATTTTAACATTATTTCAATGGCGAGCGTTTTTTTGATTAGATTTAGGCTAATCAAACGTTGAAGCTCTAATGGCATATCAAGGATTTTTAGCATATTACGAATTGCGGTAGTTGATCGTTGATATCGCATTGCTAGTTCTTCAACCGAATACCCGAGACTAACAGCATGAGCTAATGCATGAGCTTGCCCAACCGGATTTAGCCCATTGCTTCTGTTACCATCGAGGTTCTCAAGGTATTCTTCAATTTCGTTTTTATAATCGATTAAGATAACAGATAATTTTGGAATATTAGCACCTTCAGAAATTGCTAATTTTAAGCCATGAAAACGAGTATGACCTTGACGAACTAAATATTTACCTTTTCTTTTTACGACCTTGATCATATCAACCTGCCTTCCTTCCTTAAAGGCTTGTTTGATTGACACAATCATCGATTTGACAGGTTCTTGTTCGTAACACAAATCTCCGATTACCGCCTCTCGGGGATTAAATCCCTTTTCAATTTCAACTAGATTAGTATCCACTTCAATGACTGTATGTTTGCTGTTGTTCATATCTTCCTCCTGTTTACTACATGATACATGAACCTCAAATTTGCCAAATAGGGCTGATACATCTAAAAGGTAAACTCAAAAAATTTGCTTAATAAAATTAAAATAAAAACTGTCTTGAATAAAACAATGATAGTAAACCCACTTTCATTTCCGTTTGCGATCTGTAGATATTGATAAAGGAGCGCTATTCCTTGTTTTATATGGACTTATCATTGTTTTCAACAGGTTAGATCAATTCTTTAGATCACTAAAGATCAATAGAGTTCAAGTAAAGATCACGGCATCTTTAACTCATTGATTATAGTAACTTTATGAAAGGATCCGGCATTCGGATGCATGCGAAAAGCATTTGAATGAATAAGGAAGGCATTTACTGGAATGCTTATGGCATTTAGGTAAATGCGTAAAAAGCATTTGCAAGAATATGTTATAAACAGTTTGCCAAATGAAAATCTTATCACCGACGAGTTAAGTTA
>NZ_CP154355.1:0-94146 GCF_041937165.1 Enterobacter adelaidei
AGAAAAAATCAGGCTCAGGCGTGTGGTCAGGGAAATTTTGAACCTCACTCTTCTCTGATCTCCAGGACATATCCGGCACCGCGAACGGTATGGATCAGTTTTGGCTCAAAGTCATCATCAATTTTACTTCTCAGACGTCTCACGGCGACATCAATCACATTCGTATCACTGTCAAAATTCATGTTCCAGACCAGGGACGAGATAAGACTCCTGGGTAACACTTCTCCGGTGCGTTGCAGCAGCAACTCAAGCAGAACGTATTCTTTACCGGTGAGATGGATCTTCTTCCCCGAACGGATCACGGTCCGGCGCACCATATCAACGGTCATATCGGCGATGGTGCAGACTGTTGCGGCCTGCGAGCGTGCCCGGCGCAGCAGGGTTCTTACACGTGCAACCAGCTCCGTAAAATCAAAGGGCTTAATCAGGTAGTCATCTGCGCCAAGCTCCAGTCCTTTCACTTTGTCCCGCACGTTGTCCTTTGCGGTTAAAAACAGGACCGGTTCTTCGTGCCCGGACTCCCTCAGTGCGCTGATGATTTGCCACCCGTCGAGGAAAGGCAGCATCACGTCCAGTATTATCAAATCATACTGTCCCTTCGACGCGGCCCCGAGACCATCGCGGCCATTATTAAAGAGATCGGCCTGATAGCCTTCCTCAACCAGTCCCTGCTGCAGGTAACGACCTGTTTTTTGTTCGTCTTCAACGATTAAAATACGCTGCATGGTCAACTCGCTGATATGAAAGTAAAAATCTCACGCATGAGCTTTGGATGTCCCCTAGCTGACCTGAGACGGAGCAAGCATTCCGAGCCACGCTACGGCGCCCAGAATGATAATCGCAACAACGAATTCTGTCAGGATGCTGTTTCGCATCAGGGCAACGCTGCGATCATAATTCCCTTCCCTGACCATAACTTCAAGCCGGGGACCCAGGTGAAACCGGTTTGCTGCAGCCAGAAGAAGCATCAGAACAAACAGAGCCGTCTTGGCAAGCAATATCCTCCCCCAGGAACTGTTGAATAAGGGAGTTAAGTTACCCTCAGCAATATACAGATAGTTGACCAGCGCACTCAGGATCAGGGCTACAACAATCACCGTTCCTGCCGTGGCAAATTTTGCCAGGGAGTCAGATATCACAATGACGCTCTGTGCATTATGCTCGTTTCTGCGCATCAGCAGGATAGCAAATGCAACCAGAGCACCTGTCCAGGCACCTGCAGCGCCGAGATGGGTCAGATCGCTCAGTAAATGGAGATAGTAATGCAGACCGTCATGCATAACGGCGTGTCCTCCCCAGGCAAGTGTAGCCAGCGCCACGCCCCCACTCATCGTCATCAGCAGGCAGGACAATACTCTCTTATTAGTGTAAAGGAACAAAGCACCGAGTGTGGTAAACAGGGCACAGAGCCTGACAATCCAGCTAATACCCACATCAGTTTCTTCTATCACCATCTCGATAACATGGATGGATAATTCTCTGAGGTCAGTTACTCCACTCATGGCATTAGATACCAGGAGCATATTAATGCCAGTAAGAATGATGCCTGTAACAACAGCAAAGGTTATAAACGACCTGAAATTAGTCAGGTTATAGGTTTCATGTCTGACACCGCTTATTCCATATATCTGAAAAAATGGCAATCCAAATATTACCATCAAATCCAGATAAAGAAGAAAACGAATAACAATCATAATCAGGTCGTTCATAATATTACTTCACTGTAAAGGTGTAATTACCGGTAATAGGGTGCGTATCTGAAGAAACCGCGCGCCAGTCAACACGATAAGTGCCAGCGGGTAAAGGCTCTCGCGGAATAATGACCATCGATTTAGGGTCAGCGCCTGGCGCCACTTTTGCCGCGACCGGCATCGGAGAATGTGATGACATGCCTTTCATACCCGTCATCGTTAATTTTGCACCTGAGAATTTCACGGTCAGATTTTCCGAGAAATTAAGCTGAATCTTTTCCGGGGCCGCTACGGCTGAATCAGCCTGTGGCACAGAGCTTTTTAATTCCGGATGGGCCATAGCAGAGAAAGCAACGCCCATAACGAGGCCACCTGTAAGAATGGCTTTATTTAAAATCGACATTTTATTTACCTGTTTAGTTGAGTGTTTTATATCAGTGCGTTAAAACCAGATTCTGGCTCCCGCCAGGAATACTACCTGATGGTCTTTCTCACCTTCTCTTTTCGCCATATCGGATGTTTTCCCGTAAAGTTGATTCCAGGAAACGCCTATATAGGGTGCAAACTCACGGCGTATTTCATAGCGCAGCCGGAGCCCCAGCTCTGTGTCAGTCAGTCCCCTGCCGCGACCCCGCGATTCATCATCCTGACTGTAGAAATTCACCTCATAGGATGGCTGGAGTATGAGCCGGTTAGTCAGTAAAACGTCGTATTCTCCTCCCAGACGAAGGGCTGCTTTTCCGCCATTACTGACAAAACCCGTAATTTCAGACTCAAAATTATAGAGTGCCAGCCCCTGAAAACCGACAGCAGCCCAGGTCCGGGCAGAAGCAGGTCTGAAATCCTGCCTGACACCCGCAACCAAATCCCACCATGGGCCAACCGCATGTCCCCAGAGTAACTGCGCTTCAGCCGCCTCCGTTTCCCCATTGCTTCGTTCACCTTCACTCTTTAGCCAAATCCGATCTGTGTCGCCTCCAATCCAGCTGTTAACACTCCAGCTGAAATTGTTGGTGTTATCCGACCGTTGCCATTCCAGTTGATCCAGCAGAACCAGATAATTAATCGCACTGTCGTGAATCGCATGCCCCTGTAAATTGCCGAATGCAGCCTTCCGGTCGGCATCGGTAACAGGCGGAATTGGCGTTCTGCTCTCAGTTACAATGGGCTCCATTGACGTCATCTCAGTGAAATTCTCATCTGCTGGCATCTGCATGGCAGACATGTCGTGCCCGGCGTGGGGATCTGCAGAGACGGAGCCCGCCGCAATAGAAAGCTGTGAGGTAAACAAACCGGCGACCAGAACAGGTATGGCCTTCAAATTTCTCTTCATTCGCATCATTCCTCCACCCGGACTTCACGAAACATTCCCATTTCCATGTGATAGAGCAAATGGCAGTGATACGCCCAGCGGCCAAGCGCATCTGCTGTCACTCTGTAACTGCGTTTTGTACCAGGGGGAACATCTATTGTGTGTTTACGAACCATGAAATTACCGTTTTCATCTTCCAGATCGCTCCACATACCATGCAGGTGAATGGGGTGAGTCATCATGGTATCGTTGATCAGCGTGATCCTGAGCCGCTCACCGTATTTCAGCAGCACCGGTGCGGCATCTGAAAACTTGATTCCGTTAAATGACCAGGCAAACTTTTCCATGTGGCCGGTTAAATGCAGTTCTATGGTACGGCCAGGTTCACGTCCGTCAGGATCCTCAAAGCGGCTTTTCAAATCCGCGTACGTGAGAACCTTTCTTCCGTTATTTCGAAGACCAATACCCGGATCATTTAATTTCGGAGAGACGCTCATCGCCTGCATATCAACCAGTGGGTTATCCGTTTCTGACGCAGGATGACTTTGCATACCCGGCATTCCGGCCATCCGGGAATGATCCATACCGGCCATGCTGCTGTGATCCATGGGCGCGGAGGATGTCCCGCTATCCGGAAGGTCAGCACCGTCCATAGACATCATCTCTCCGCTGTTATCCATGCCTCCCATCTGGCTGTGGTCCATTCCTGCCATATCATGTCCCATTCCCCCCATACCCATATCTTCCATGGTCAACAGAGGACGGGGATCGAGGGGGGGAACGGCAGCACTTAACCCCTCTCTCGTGGCCAGTGTCCCTCGAGCGTAACCGGTCCTGTCCATGGATTGTGCGAAGATGGTATAGGCCTCACCCTGAGGCTCCACAATGACATCATAGGTTTCGGCAACGGCAATCCTGAATTCGTCAACGGTAACCGGGTTTACATACTGGCCATCTGCAGCCACGACCGTCATTTTCAGCCCGGGGATACGGATATCGAAATAGGTCATTGCCGAGCCGTTGATAAACCGTAAGCGTATCTTTTCACCGGGACGGAACAGTCCGGTCCAGTTTTTCAGCGGGGCCTGCCCGTTCATGAGATAGGTGTAGGTGTAGCCACTGACATCCGCGAGGTCAGTCGGATTCATTTTCATTTCAGCCCACATTTTCCGATCGGCAATGGTGGCTGACAGCCCCCTGGTATTCACGTCGCGGAAAAAAGAGCCAACGGTTGGTTTATTGAAATTGTAGTAATCCGACTGTTTTTTTAATTTTTTCAGCAGGCTGTGAGGATTTTCATCGGTCCAGTCAGACAACATGACCACATGCTCACGATCGTAAGCAAACGGTTCTGGCTCCCTGGCATCGATGATAATGGCACCGTATACCCCCTCCTGTTCCTGCAGACCGGAATGGCTGTGGTACCAGTAAGTCCCGTTCTGCTTAACCTTAAAGGTGTAAACGTAGGTATCATCAGGCTCTATGCCCATAAAACTCAGCCCCGGAACACCATCCATATTGGCCGGAAGAATAATGCCGTGCCAGTGAATGGACGTCTGTTCATTAAGACGGTTTTTGACCTTCAGGGTAATGGTGTCACCTTCTTTCCAGCGAAGAACGGGCCCCGGCAGGCCTCCATTGATTGTTTTGGCCTGACGCTCACTGCCCGTGATATTGACGGCCGTTTCACCAATGGTCAGGTCAAACTGAGTACCCTGCAGGGATGCGGCAACTGGCAGGCTCAGACTGGAACGCGCATTGAAACTCCATACGCCAAGACTTCCGGCTACGCCAGAGAGGGTTAACCCCTTCAGGAAAGTTCGTCGAGACGTTTTCAACAGCATGCGCATTCCCTTATTTAAAGTATGGTTACTGACAGAATTCGAGAACCGATTTAAATTAAATTACTGGTTCATCCACTTACAATGAAATGAATCTAGCACACCTTAAGAAACAAATTCATTACAATCGTGTAATGTACATAGCTGTATTACATTTACGTCATCTTCCCCACAGGTTGATTATTTTTATATATGATCATAAGGACATCTTTTATGTACCTCAGAAGGTAATTACACATGAATATATTAATCACGACCACTGCGTTTACAGCTTTATTTTGTGGGGCAGCTTTTGCTCAGTCCAGTGATATTGCCCATGAAGCACATCGATTTGTTAATAATGCCTCAGCCGTCAGTCATGTGAATTCCTCGACGCATGAAAACTTACCGGACAGGGTTAATAAAAACAACACGCCCTCATTCTCTGAAATGAATGAACATGAAAGGGCCATTGTTGCTCATTCATTTATGAACAACAGCGCGTCCTATGCGCATCAGAAAATGATTGAGGAACATAAAAAAATGCTGTCCGGCAGTGATGCAAATTCAAAGACCTCGTCTTCTTCTTTTAACGAACTGAATGCCGGAGAAAAAGCCGCTCTCGTGCATGAGCAGGTCAATAATACCGGTGCGGAAGCACATCAGACGCAGGCAAGAAAGCTTCGCGGGCTGTATTCGACCAGGTAACTGCAGGCGGGTTAGTGCTTAGCGTCAGGTGCGCAGCAGGGCTTTACTGACGGGTTACGTAGCAGGACATGAGCCCCATATTGCTCTGCCGTAACCTGTTTCAGTCCCGTTAATCATCACCGTCGGGCTGGTCATACAGTTCCCAGAGCTTCCGGAGCAAACGGGAAACAAGATATGTTACAAAAATGACGACCATCAACGGTGCTCCCGATTAACTGACAGATGACACGCCTCCTGAAAACCCCTAGCATACGCCGCAGTGTTCATGCTAACGGCGAATTCCAGTAAATGTATTCTACCGATGTCGTAAAAGAAAATGCCTACCTTTCAGCCACCCGCTCGGGGCTGGAATCGAACGAGATCGCTACTCTTCAGCGCTCCTTGCCTTCCCGGTTTAATCTGCGGCATTTGAAAAAAAATGAATCATTAAAACTCGTACTGCAAAAGAAAGCGGGAAAATCACGTGTCGTGGCCTATAAATTTACGTCCGGTTCATTTAATTACACGGCGTATCGTATATCAGATAAAAAGTTCTATAACCTTTCCGATACTTCCGGGAAAGGCAGTCTCGATTATCCGTTACCGGCCACAGCAAGACTCAGTTCGCCTTTCAATCCTGCAAGACTTAACCCGGTATCGGGAAAAGTGAGTCCCCATAATGGCATTGATTATTCCATGCCCATGAACACGAAAATAGTCAGCGTCATCGACGGAAAAATCACCCGGGCCGAATACAACAGTACCATGGGATATTTTGTTGAAGTAACGGGAAAAGCCGGTGTTAAAACTCGCTATCTCCACCTCAATAAAATACTCGTTACTAAAGGGGCCAGGGTTACCCGGGGAGACGCTATTGCGTTATCCGGTAACAGCGGACGTTCATCCGGTCCTCATCTGCATTACGAGCTGGTCATCAATAACAATCCTGTTAACTCACTGGCGTTCCGGACGGCGGCACCCGCTGATAACAAACTCGAACAGCATGCCTTTGCGCATGCCAGAGACTACGAACGATACCTGGACTGATAACGGGACCGCGACGCGGTCCCGTCTGCCGGATTAATTTTTTTTATCGTTTTCACTTCCGTGATGTTGATGATCTCCATGCCCCCCGTGACCGTGGAAAAGATGCATGAGCGGACAAAGCAGCAGTAACAGATATGGCCAGTAGCCTGCCACATGTGACCAGTGTTCGCGCAGGAGAGCAAATGCCGCAATCGCGGCGACAGCAATAAGCGCATAGGTTGTACTTTTCATACCGGACTCCTTCTGTTCGTAACAGCCCCTTCACTCAGTGTTATTTCCCGAGCCTGACACTTTTCAGACGCAACGCATTTGCAATGACGCTAACGGAGGAAAGGGCCATGGCCGCCGCCGCAATAACTGGCGACAGCAGTATTCCATACACAGGATAAAGCAGACCTGCAGCTACAGGCACCCCAAGAGCATTGTAGATAAACGCAAAAAACAGATTCTGCCGGATATTTTTCATGGTGATCTCTGACAGATGACGGGCCCTGTTGAGTATCATCAAATCGCCTTTGAGAAGGGTAACGCCAGCACTTTCTATTGCCACATCTGTACCCGTTCCCATGGCTATACCCACGTCAGCCGCTGCCAGCGCCGGGGCATCATTCACACCGTCTCCGGCCATCGCAACCACATGGCCAGACTCTTTCAGTCGGGTTATCACTGCTTTTTTGCCATCCGGCAGAATCCCGGCTTCAACCTCATCTATTCCCAGTTTCCGTGCGACTGCTTCAGCAGTAAGCTGGTTATCCCCGGTGAGCATAACAATGCGGATCCCCGCCTGACGCAAAGCTTTAAGCGCATCCGGCGTGGTTGCTTTCACGGGATCCGAGATAGCTATCAGGCCTGCAAGGTTCCCGTCTGTGGCCACATAGATAACGGTAGCGCCTTCCATCCGCAACGTATCCGCAACGGCCTTTTGATTATCAATAACGATACTGTTTTCCTGCATAGCCAGTTCATTACCAATAACAACCCGTTGACCTTCGACATCGCCTGAGACACCTTTCCCCGACGGGGCATTGAAATTACTGACGGCAGGTATCACGATCCCCTTTTCATGCGCGGCTCTGACAACAGCCATACCCAACGGATGCTGCGAACCTTTTTCCACTGCAGCTGTTACACGTAAAAGAGATATTTCCCCACCCGGACTGAGACTGATAATCCCTGTCACCGTAGGCGAACCTTCCGTGAGCGTGCCTGTTTTGTCGACAACCAGCGTGTCCACTTTTTCAAGACGCTCAAGGGCTTCGGCATTCTTGATTAACACCCCGGCCTGGGCGCCTTTGCCCACCCCCACCATTATCGACATCGGCGTGGCCAGTCCCAGCGCGCAGGGACAGGCAATAATCAGGACCGACACAGCCGCAATGAGACCGTGCGCCATCCTGGGCTCGGGCCCCCAGACAGACCAGATCAAGAAAGCAACAACCGCGATAAGTATCACCAGAGGAACAAACCAGCCTGAAACGCTGTCTGCCATTCTCTGGATGGGGGCACGCGAACGCTGTGCATCAGCGACCATCTGAACAATTCGTGAGAGCATCGTTTCATCACCGACTTTCTCTGCACGGATGATAAGACTACCTGTCTGATTAATCGTCCCCCCAATGACAGGGTCACCCTTCGTTTTGGTAACCGGCATAGACTCCCCGGTCACCATCGATTCATCCACGGTTGTTTTGCCTTCGATCACGATACCGTCGACCGGAATACTCTCTCCAGGTCTGATGCGGAGCTTATCGCCAGGCAGGACATCTTCCGCATTAATATCCGTTTCATGACCGTCATGATCCAGCCGTCTGGCGGTTTTGGGGGCAAGGTTCAGAAGCGCAGTAATGGCGCCTGAGGTTTGTTCCCGTGCCCGCAGCTCAAGAATCTGTCCCAGCAGAACAAGCACCGTAATAACTGCTGCGGCTTCAAAATAAACGGCCACCAGGCCATCCATGTTTCTGAACGATGCAGGAAACCAGGAGGGGAAGACGGTTGCAATGACGCTGTAAACCCAGGCTACGCCGGTCCCCATTGCAACAAGGGTAAACATATTCAGGGAGCGGTTACGTAACGACATTCCGGCCCGGGCGAAGAATGGCCAGCCACACCACAACACGACAGGGGAGGCCAGAAGCAACTGCAGCCATGTGTTGTACTGTGGCGGTACTGTATTCCTCAAGTCGGGAAACAGATGAGATCCCATTTCGAGTACCAGAACCGGAAACGCCAGCAACAACCCCAGCCAGAAGCGTCTTGTCATGTCGTGAAGTTCATCACTCGGCCCCGTGGATGCCGTAGCTACGAGCGGCTCCAGTGCCATTCCACAGATAGGACAGCTTCCGGGACCACTGCGGCGTATCTCCGGGTGCATCGGACATGTCCACACACCTTCAGAATTCTCTTTTTCCGCCTGGTTGTGAGGCTTTTTTATCTGATCAGGGCTGACTTCGTGATGATCGTGGTGATGGTGATGGGAATGTTCACTGGCATCTTCGGTAAAATAATGATCGGGATGGGCTTTAAATTTGCTCTCACAGCTGGCGGAGCAGAAATAAAGCTGATGGTCCTGGTATCGAATGCTGCTGTGCGCCTTGTCAGGCAGGATGACCATCCCGCACACGGGATCTCTCACCTTATGCAATACGTGGCCCTCGTCCGGGGATAATGTCTGCTCAGAAGCAGTCTGGTTGTTGTGTTGCACTGCATTGTCATTTTTCACAGTAACTCTCCTTATGCATACCGAAGCATCTTCTGTCTTCAGGGTATGTCATGGATGCGATTACCACGAATATCGCCGGCACAGGAGTGCCTGCTACCGGCGTCCCGTTATCAGCCGTTCCGCTGACTATTCGATTCGCTGGAAGACTTTTTTACTTCCATCCGGTGAGAATGCGATAACATCGTAAGCCTCTTTTCGGGCTCCCATCTCCATTCCAGGACTTCCTGCTGGCATACCGGGGGTGGCGAGACCGTATATACCCGAACCAGACTGCATTGCCTTATGTATCGTTGTCGCAGGCACATGGCCTTCAATGATCAAATTACCGGCAACCGCGGTATGACAACTTCGTAGTCCTGCAGGAACAGCATGCTTTTCTTTCAGGGCTGACAGCGCCTGATCATTCATGACGTGAGTTCGTACTTCGAACCCGTCTTTTTCCATCGCTTTGCCCCACAGGGAACAACAGCCACAGTTTTCAGATTTGTACATATCAATCACTTTTTCACTCGCCATCGCGGGTAGTGAAAGGCCGAGAGCCAGCGCCATTAGAACCACTTTTTTCATACTCACCTCTGTATATTATCGATATAAACCCTGACGTCAGGGTGAATCAGTAAAGAAGGACACCCACAGGGGGTGCCCTTTCAGGTTCAGGACACGCTTTTTTTATGTCTGCGCAGCCAGATTAATTTGTAGGCGGCAGGAATAATGAACAGGGACAGCAGCGGAGCCGTGATCATCCCACCAATCATGGGTGCCGCAATACGGCTCATGACTTCTGAACCTGCGCCGGTTCCCCAGAGTATTGGCAGCAGACCCGCAATGATCACCGCCACGGTCATGGCTTTCGGCCGGACACGCAGTACGGCACCATGATAGAGGGCTTCATCAAGACCTTCCGGTGTGAACGTCTCTTTACGGGACAATTCCGGGTGCGCTTCAATGGCATGACGCAGATACATCAGCATGACCACGCCAAACTCTGCTGCCACCCCGGCCAGGGCGATAAACCCGGTTCCGGTCGCCACTGACATATGGAAGCCCTGCCAGTACAGGAACCATATTCCGCCAACCAGGGCGAACGGCAGGCTCATCAGGATCAGCAGGGCTTCGTCAACCCGGCGGAATGCCAGATACAACAGGATGAAAATGATCATCACCGTCATCGGCACCATCAGCTTCAGTTTCTTGTTGGCATGCTCAAGCAGTTCAAACTGTCCGGAGAATGCCACACTGGTTCCCGGTCTCAGTTTCACTTTCTCGCTGATGGCCGTCTTAATGTCGTTAACCACCGACACCATGTCCCTGCCGCGGGCATCAACATAAATCCAGCTGGCTGGCCGGGCATTTTCGGTTTTCAGCATGGTTGGTCCAGAAACGACGTTAATATCCGCGACATCGCCCAGCGTGATCTGCTGCTTCATCGGGGTCAGGATCGGCATCTGTTTCAGCGCCTGCGGACTGTTCCGGTAATCCTGCGGGTAGCGAATGTTAATAGGGTACCGGGCCACCCCTTCAACCGTCTCACCCACCATAGCACCTCCGATTGCTGAAGAGACGAACAGCTGGACATCACCTACCGTCATCCCGTAGCGGGAGGCTTTCTCCCGGTTGATATCGATATCGATGTAGCGCCCGCCCTCAAGTCGCTCAGCCAGGACAGACACCACGCCAGGCACGGTTTTGGCTACCGCCTCGATACTCTGCGCCGTCGCGTCGATATCGGACAGAACAGTCCCGGACACTTTGATACCTATCGGGCTTTTGATCCCGGTTGAGAGCATATCAATACGGTTACGGATAGGCGGCACCCAGAGGTTTGCCAGACCCGGTAAACGGACTGTCCTGTCGAGTTCATCAATAATCTTGTCAATTGTCATGCCGGGACGCCACTGATCCTCAGGTTTGAGCTGGATCGTGGTTTCCACCATTTCGAGCGGCGCGGAATCCGTTGCGGTCTCTGCTTTACCGGTCTTGCCAAATACAGAAGCCACTTCAGGAACGCTTTTGATTAACTTGTCTGTTGTCTGCAGGAGCGCTGCAGCTTCTGCCGGAGAGACGCCAGGCAAGGTCGACGGCATATACAGCAGATCGCCCTCGTTAATCTTCGGCAGAAATTCACCGCCCACCTGACTCAGTGGCCAGATAACCGTGAAAATGGACAAGGCCGCAACCAGCAGGGTTGTTTTTGGCCAGTGGAGGACCCGCAGCAGCAAAGGATGATACGCTTTGATCAGCACCCGGTTCAGGGGGTTACTTGTCTCGGCAGGAATTTTCCCCCGGATCCAGAATCCCATCAGAATAGGAATGACGATGATGGCCAGTGCGGCCGCTCCCGCCATGGAGTACGTTTTCGTGAATGCCAGCGGGCCAAACAGACGACCTTCCTGCCCTTCCAGGGTAAAGATAGGAATAAAGGACAGGGTGATGATCAGCAGGCTAATGAACAACGCGGGTCCCACTTCCACGGAGGCGTCGGTAATCACCTTCCAGCGGGTGGCGTTGTCAATCTGCTCACCCGGATGCTGATGATCCCACTCCTCAAGCCGTTTGTGCGCATTTTCAATCATCACAATGGCGGCATCCACCATCGCACCGACGGCAATCGCTATCCCTCCCAGCGACATGATATTGGCGTTCAGTCCCTGGAAGTGCATGACGATAAAGGCGATACACAGGCCAAGCGGCAGAGAGATAATCGCCACCAGGGCAGAACGTACGTGCCACAGGAACAGAGCACAGACGATGGCCACCACGATAAACTCTTCCAGAAGTTTGGAACTGAGGTTATCAATCGCCCGGTCGATTAACTGGCTGCGATCGTAGGTGGTCACGATTTCAACGCCTTCCGGCAGGCTGGCCTTCAGCGTCTCCAGTTTATCCCTCACTGCCGTGATAACGTCGCGCGCATTTTTACCCGACCGCAGGATCACCACGCCGCCAGCGACTTCTCCCTGGCCGTTCAGCTCGGCAATACCACGCCTCATTTCGGGCCCGGTCTGCACGCGGGCAACATCCCGCAGATAAACCGGCACGCCGTTCTCACCTGTTTTCAGGACGATGTTATTAAAATCATCAATGCTCTGAAGATAACCGCTGGCACGGACCATATACTCCGCTTCGGCCATTTCAACGGATGAGCCACCGGCCTCCTGGTTAGACGATTCAAGTGCCTGTTTCACTTCGGGCAGGCTGATACCGTACTGGGACAGTTTTACCGGATTGACCTGAATCTGGTACTGTTTCACCACGCCGCCAACCGAAGCGACCTCAGCCACGTTCGGGATGGTTTTCAGCTCAAATTTCAGGAACCAGTCCTGCAGAGAGCGCAGTTCTGAAAGGTCGTGTTTTCCGTTGCGATCGACAAGGGCATATTCAAATATCCAGCCCACTCCCGTGGCGTCCGGGCCGATTTCAGAGCTCACACCCGCAGGCAGTTTGCCCTGAACCTGATTCAGGTATTCCAGCACGCGCGAACGGGCCCAGTACAGATCGGTGCCGTCTTCAAAAATGACATACACATACGAATCACCAAACTGTGAAAAGCCACGCACGGTTTTTGCGCCAGGTACGGACAGCATGGTGGTGGTAAGCGGATAGGTGACCTGGTTTTCTACAATCTGCGGGGCCTGTCCGGGATAGCTGGTTTTAATAATGACCTGCACATCTGACAGGTCAGGCAGCGCATCGACCGGCGTGTTAATTATCGTCCATGTGCCCCAGATGCTGAGAAACAGTGCGCCCATCATGACCAGGAAACGGTTGGCGACAGAGCGCCGGATAATCCATTCAATCATCGTCGTCTCCTCAGTGCCCTGAATGCATATTTACAGGCTGCTCAGACATTGCTGGCATACTGTTTTCTGTTTTTTCAGGGTGGCGCATACGTTCCAGCGCGCCCGTAATATTGGCTTCGGAGTCAATGAGGAACAGGCCACTGACCACCACGGTATCGCCTTCATTCAGGCCGGAGCCAATGCCGGACTGTTGCTGTGATTCATGCAGAACGTGGATCTGTTTCGGCACAAACTTGCCTTCATCATCAACAGTAATCACGCGCTGTTCTTTGCCGGTATCGATAACGGCCTGGCTTGGTATCAGCAGCATCTCCTGGCTCTTGGTATTCAGTTTCAGATAGGCATTCATGCCCGGCTTGAGAAACTCATCCTTATTAGAAACCTGGAGACGGACCTGAAGCGTACGGGTTGTCTGATCCACGCTGGGAAGAATGTTCCATTTTTCGACATGGAATGTTTTATCCGGATAAGCCGGTACCGAAATTTCAAACTGCGACGTATCTTTCAGCAGATAGGCGATAGATTCTGGCACTGCAGCGCTGATCCAGACCGGGTCCATCCCCTGAATCTGAGCCACTACTTTATCTTTCGAAATATTCATTCCGGTGCGCAGGTCAAACGCAGTAATGACACCATCAATAGGTGCTTTAATGGTAAAACGGGTCTGGATTGTGCGGGTTGAACGCAGCCTTTGAATATCCTCTTCCGGCATACCAGCCAGACGAAGTCGCTCCAGAACCCCTTTTATCTGGGTTGACGTACCGCCTGTACCGGATAACAGCAGGAACTCACTTTGTGCCTCAACCCATTCAGGAATGGTGATATCGATAAGCGGAGTGCCTTTCTTCACATGATCGCCAATCGTCAGGGGATACACTTTTTCGACGAAACCGTCAGAACGCGCCTGCACAATGACAAACTGATACTCGTTGTAACTGACATTAGCCGGGATTGTCTGGGAATAATTCAGCATTCCTCGCGTAACTTTTTGCGTTTTTAATCCCAGATTCTGAACCTGGGTTGGATCGATACGGATCCCGCCACTGCTTTTATCGCCACTTTCATCAGCATATTTCGGCACCAGGTCCATATCCATAAAGGGAGATTTTCCGGGTTTATCAAATTTGGTATCCGGTTTCATCGGGTCATACCAGAAAAGTACCTTTCGCTCCGGTGCCTTTTGTTCGGTTTGTACTGTTTTTTGTGATGAGTTTACATACTGCCAGGCAGTAACCGATATCAGCCCCCCTGCTATGAGGCTGCTGATAATTATTGCAGCATATTTTATCTTTAAAGAAGCCATACAATTTCTCGCTGAAAAATCAAAACACCTGGCATATGCGCCCGATCATTCATTCACAGTAATCCCTTAATGAATGTTCAGGCGCACTGGATGTATTCGCTCCGGACTGATAATCAGGATTGCGTAACGTTAATGCTTTTGAGTAAGGAGATATTGCCCTGCTGAATAAACGAGAAATCGACATGGTTGCCGGTTTTCAGGGCATTGATAGCGTCGTCTGCATTAACAAAAGTGAAGCGCATGGTCATTGCAGGCCAGCCCACAGCAGGGATTGCTTCGTGCGAAATGGTAATCTTTTTACTATTCATATCAATGTCTTTAACGACACCGGTGCCCTTGATAACCTGCTGTACCGAAGCATCACTGGCAGCATTCATATCGCCATGCTGATGTGTTTCAGCATGAAGACCGGCAGAAAACATGACAGAGAAGGCACCAAATAAAACGGCTTTAAGTGAATTACGCATTTTTAATTTCCTGATTAATTAAATAAATTTACTCTACCCAACCGCCACCCAGCGCGGTAAACAGATTAATTTCGTTAACCTGTCGGGAATAGGTAAGATCGAGAATGGTTTGCTGCGTAGCGAAGAGGGAACGTTCTGCATCCAGCACTTCGATGTAACTGACAGCACCACTTGCATATAATCCTCTGGCACGCTGGAGAGTTATCTGAAGTGAATCAAGATAACGCTGCTGTGACTCAAGTTGCTGGCTAAGGCTGTCGCGCAGCGCAAGCGTGTCGGAAACATCCTTAAAGGCTGACTGAATTTTTTGTTCGTAATTAACCACCGATTGTTGCTGGCGAATTTCAGCCAGCTTCAGATTGGCTTTATTCCTGCCAGCATTAAAAATAGGAATTTCAATTTTAGGGATAAAATTCCACATTCCACTTCCTGACGTAAACAGGCTTGACAGCTCCGTACTGCTTGCGGAAAGACCACTGGTCAGGGTAATGGAGGGGAAAAAGGCCGCTCGCGCTGCGCCAATATTGGCATCAGCCGCTTTCAGCTGATATTCCGCTTCCATAATATCCGGTCGCTGCAGCAAAATTTGTGAAGATAGATTTGGTGGCAATTTTACTGGTGCGATCTCCCCGCCTTTCATCCCTTTTTCTGACGGAAGTGCGCGGTACGTTCCCAGCACCAGTTGCAGGGCATTGTTTGCCTGAGCCAGATCGCCTTCTCGTTTGGCTATTTCGGCGCGGGTACTTTCGATTTGTCCTCTCGCCTGTTCAAGTGCCAGAACGTTCGTACTCCCGGTCACGAGCTGTTGCTCAACGAAAGCATAGGACTGTTCATAATTTTTCAGCGTTTCCCGCGCAATACGGAGTTGTTCGTACGCCAGTTGCTGGCTGAAATAGCTCTGTGAAACGTTGGAGACCAGCAGGATGTGTACGGCACGACGGGCTTCTTCGCTGGCAAAGTAGTTCTGGCGATCAGCCTCACTCATGTTCTTAAGTTTGCCAAAAAAATCGAGCTCATAGCTGAGCTCCAGACCCGCGTCGTACTCCTGTGTGGTCGGCTTGTCACCTTTCAGACCACCGTTGTATGTGATCCCGGATGAGGCATTCAGTTGGGGATAACGATCTGCATCCGTGACGTTGAACTGGGCCCGGGCCTCTTCAACCTTCAGGGCAGCCATTCTCAAATCACGGTTATTATTCAGGGCTTCACCGATCAGCCTGCTGACCTGGGGATCGACAAAAAAGTTTCGCCAGCCCGTATCCTGATAGCTGTTTACCGCAGGCGTCAGACTGTTTTTAGACAATGAAAACTGCTGGGGAACCGGAGCTGGCGGACGCTGATATTCAGGTGCCAGAGAAACACAACCAGCCAGGATGAATATGGTACTGATGCTGAGTAATTTTAATTTGAACATAACGCTTCTCGTACAGGCAGACCTGGTAAATGGTTCAAACGAAGTCCAGAGTATTGATAGGGATACTTTACCGAACGCTCTCTGTTTGCCGGGTGACAGGATAATGACAATGTTGTCATTTTTGCTGTAATCCGTTGATAACGATCGTGGGCGCAATAAAATGACATTAGCAGCCAGCCGGGGAGCATGATGAAAATATTAATCGTTGAAGACGAAATTAAAACAGGTGAATATCTCAGCAAGGGGCTGACAGAGGCGGGGTTCGTCGTGGATCACGCTGATAATGGTCTGACCGGATATCATCTTGCCATGACAGCCGAGTATGATTTAGTCATCCTGGATATCATGCTGCCTGATGTAAACGGCTGGGATATCATCCGTATGCTGCGCAGTGCCGGAAAGGGGATGCCGGTATTACTGCTGACGGCCCTTGGCACGATTGAACACAGGGTCAAAGGACTTGAGCTGGGTGCGGACGATTATCTGGTGAAGCCCTTTGCGTTTGCTGAACTGCTCGCCCGGGTAAGAACCCTCCTCAGGCGGGGAAACACGATGATCACGGAAAGCCAGCTTAAAGTGGCTGACCTCTCGGTTGATCTCGTATCCAGAAAAGTCAGCCGCGCCGGGAACCGCATTGTGCTCACCAGTAAAGAGTTCAGCTTGCTGGAATTCTTCATTCGCCATCAGGGAGAAGTTCTTCCCCGCTCCCTGATTGCCTCTCAGGTCTGGGACATGAATTTTGACAGCGACACTAACGCGATTGATGTCGCAGTAAAGCGACTCCGCGCTAAAATAGACAACGATTACGGGACAAAACTGATCCAGACAGTGCGGGGCGTGGGCTACATGCTGGAGATCCCGGATGCATAGCAAACCGTCCAGACGACCTTTCTCACTCACTCTGCGGCTGACCTTTTTTATCAGCCTGTCCACAATACTGGCGTTTATCGCCTTCACCTGGTTTATGCTGCATTCTGTTGAAAAGCATTTTGCCGAGCAGGATGTCAGCGATCTGCAACAAATCAGCACCACACTGAGCCGTATACGGGGTCTGACGCTCAGTGGAACGAAAACTCACGTTAAGCAACGTTTTCTGCCTCTGACGCCTCTTTTAATGGTCTCAGATGTCCTTTGGTCACCAGTTCTGCCAGCGTGAAGGAATAATGGCCGAGCATATTGATATGTCCGTGGCAAAGCGGGGAGAGGCGTGCGATATCTTCATCATTCAGTGTTTCACCCTGCGCCCGGAGATGATCCAGGGCTGCCTGCATATAAATAGTGTTCCATAACACGACGGCGTTAGTGACCAGCCCCAGTGTGCCCAGTTGATCTTCCTGACCGTCGGTATATCGTTTTCTTATCTCACCTTTTTGACCGTGACAGATGGCTCTGGCAACGGCATGGCGACTTTCTCCCCGATTAAGCTGGGTCAGAATGCGCCGGCGGTAATCTTCATCATCAATATAATTAAGCAGATACAGCGTTTTGTTGATGCGCCCCACTTCAATGATTGCCTGAGTCAGTCCGGAAGGACGTTCACTTTTCAGCAATGAACGGACCAGCACTGAAACCTGTACTTTGCCCAGCTTCAGGGAGCCAGCGGTCCGGATCATTTCGTCCCACTGAAGGACTATTTTTCGGGGATCTGATTGCCCTCTGGCAATATCATTCAGCACGCCATAGTCGGCATCATGGTCCATTCGCCAGAAAACCGAAGCACCGGCATCAGCCAGGCGTGGAGAAAACTGGTATCCCAGCAGCCAGAAAAGGCCAAAGACAAGTTCGCTGGCACCTGCTGTATCGGTCATAATTTCGGTTGGATTCAGCCCGGTCTCCTGTTCCAGAAGACCTTCCAGCACAAAGATAGAGTCCCTCAGCGTCCCCGGTATAACGATGCCATGAAAGCCGGAATACTGATCGGACACAAAGTTGTACCAGGTGATCCCTCTGTTATTACCAAAGTATTTGCGGTTCGGTCCGGCATTGATTGTTCTGACTGGCGTAACAAAGCGCATTCCATCTGCAGATGCCACTTCTCCTCCACCCCATATCTGTGCCAGTGGCAGCGTTGCCTGAAAATCAACCAGTCTGGCATTAGCGCTGGTGATAGTTTCAGCCCGCAGATAGTTCGCTTTTGTCCAGTTCAGCCGGTGTCGGGTCAGTGCAGGAACATTTGATCTGATCAGTGGTTCCAGACCGATATTGCAGGCTTCAGCCATCAGCACGGCGCTGATGCTGACGGGCAGATCATCAACTCTGGCACTGGCTTCACTAGCATGGAAAAACTCATCAGCAAATCCGGTATGGGCGTTAATTTCGAGCAGCAACTCCGTTAAATCCACCGGAGGGAGTAGATCACTGATCATTTTGCTCAGTCGTTTCAGACTGTCCGGCTCATCAAGACTGGCGAGGGGAGAAATTGTCAACCGGGGCTTCGGGCCAGAAACATCGAGTTCGACAGCCTCATTTTCGCAAAGACGTGCAGCAACCTGTCTGTAACGACTATCAAGCTGATGACCCAGAGATTTTATTGCTTCCTGCGGGTCTGTCGGGTGCCCCAAAGAACGATAAACCTTAATCCGGTTTGCCTGCCAGTCAGCACCCTGTAGTAATCTTGCACGAGGATCTCCCCACCGGTTACTGCCGGTAACGTAGACATCCCTCCGCCTCAGACTATCCTGCAGTTTACTGAGAAAGCAGAGCGTGTATCCCCTGCGGGTGATATGTTTTTCCTTGTTAATCACCAGCCGTTTCCATGACCGACTGATAATTTCCGTTGGTGCGTCGTCAAAAAACTGCCGCCGTGAGCTGAACTCCCGGCTGAGGTAGTCACAGGCATTCAGAGTGGTAACCCCGGCAGGTGCGGATGAAAATTTAACGGTATTCAGCAGATGGGGCAGGAAACGACGAACGCGCCCGTACTGCTCCACCATTTCTTCATGAAAATTATCGTCTGAGGGCCGGGCAATTTCACGGACAAGCGTGATGATTTCAGCCAGCTTTTGCCTTGGGATGTAGCTGAACACCTCAGCACGAATCGATTCGTCCGGTGTTTCTTCTTTCAGCAGGTACGAACATGCGCTGGCGAGCGCCAATGCAGATTTATCCAGATCCTTCAGCGAGCGGAGCCGTTTTTTCTGCCCAATCTTTCTGGCGTCACGGATGATAACGGCCAGCATGGCGTCCAGAACGTCCAATGCATCATCCAGCGCCAGCGTTTCCCATGCAAGGACAAAGGCAACCAGAACCGCCATCCTTTTCTGCGGTGACATCCTGGCAATATTGAACACCGAAGTCATACCAGCATAACGTGCGAGATTTTTCAGGCGCACAGCCGGGAGTGTACTCAGGTTTTCAGCATGCAGGCCAAAATCGTTCAGAGTTTTCCAGCGTTCAATTGCTTCATTAAACGCCGGACCACTGATGGTCACAGGGCCCTTTTTCAGTGATTCCAGTAAAGACAGGCGGCTGCAATCAGTTGGCCCCAGCAGCATCTCCAGCTGTGAACGCTGTTCGGCTGACGGTATCAGTGCCAGTTTGTTCCACAGGCGCAACGTCGCCTTTTCCCTTACCTCTGAAATCAACCGGGTCAGCGTAGTGGCTCCGGGGAGAATAATACGATGTTGCATAAGCCACCCTGTCGCCAGATCGAAAAGCAGGCCAGGACGTTCGTTGCTTATCCAGCTCCGGGTATATAAAAGACGGGTAAGGCGAAATGTCCAGGGCCAGGCAAATTCACGATACTGATAGTGCTGACGTATCAGCGCTGCATGCTCACGGCGGGTATTTTCCCTCTGACCGTATTCTGCAAGAACGGTGATATCACGAATCCCGAGCTGTCTGGCGGTAAAATGCCGGACGCCGGAAGGAATATGATTCATATCGGTGAGGAAGGTGCCCAGAAAACGGACACATCCAATTTGCAGGGCAATGCCCAGACGGTTGTGATCACCTCTGCTTTTTCCGATAAATTCCTTGTCTGCTTCATCAAGGTGAAAATATCGTGCCAGCTGAAGCTCATCCGGTTCACCGGTGAATCTGCCATAGCTTTCAGTCTGCTCAGTGGTCAGAAAGTCAACGGGCATATCGGCCTCCCTGCCTGACGGGCATTTAGTAACATTTTTCCAACCGTACGAAATGTTATAAATTATCGGACATCGTAAAACTGTTACATTAATATGTCTATTAAATCGTAAATTTGTAATAATAGACATGAGTTGTCCGATATTCGATTTAAGGTACATTTTTATGCGACTTTTTGGTTACGCTCGGGTCTCAACCAGTCAGCAGTCTCTTGATCTTCAGGTCAGAGCACTCAAAGACGCAGGTGTGAAAGCAAACCGTATATTTACCGATAAGGCATCCGGCAGTTCAACAGACCGGGAAGGGCTGGATTTGCTGAGGATGAAGGTGGAGGAAGGTGATGTCATTCTGGTTAAGAAGCTCGACCGTCTTGGCCGCGACACTGCCGATATGATCCAACTGATAAAGGAATTTGACGCTCAGGGCGTGGCAGTCCGGTTCATTGATGACGGGATCAGTACCGACGGTGATATGGGGCAAATGGTGGTCACCATCCTGTCGGCTGTGGCACAGGCTGAACGCCGGAGGATCCTAGAACGCACGAATGAGGGCCGACAGGAAGCAAAGCTGAAAGGAATCAAATTTGGCCGCAGGCGTACCGTGGACAGGAACGTCGTGCTGACGCTTCATCAGAAGGGCACTGGTGCAACGGAAATTGCTCATCAGCTCAGTATTGCCCGCTCCACGGTTTATAAAATTCTTGAAGACGAAAGGGCCTCGTGATACGCCTATTTTTATAGGTTAATGTCATGATAATAATGGTTTCTTAGACGTCAGGTGGCACTTTTCGGGGAAATGTGCGCGGAACCCCTATTTGTTTATTTTTCTAAATACATTCAAATATGTATCCGCTCATGAGACAATAACCCTGGTAAATGCTTCAATAATATTGAAAAAGGAAGAGTATGAGTATTCAACATTTTCGTGTCGCCCTTATTCCCTTTTTTGCGGCATTTTGCCTTCCTGTTTTTGCTCACCCAGAAACGCTGGTGAAAGTAAAAGATGCTGAAGATCAGTTGGGTGCACGAGTGGGTTACATCGAACTGGATCTCAACAGCGGTAAGATCCTTGAGAGTTTTCGCCCCGAAGAACGTTTTCCAATGATGAGCACTTTTAAAGTTCTGCTATGTGGTGCGGTATTATCCCGTGTTGACGCCGGGCAAGAGCAACTCGGTCGCCGCATACACTATTCTCAGAATGACTTGGTTGAGTACTCACCAGTCACAGAAAAGCATCTTACGGATGGCATGACAGTAAGAGAATTATGCAGTGCTGCCATAACCATGAGTGATAACACTGCTGCCAACTTACTTCTGACAACGATCGGAGGACCGAAGGAGCTAACCGCTTTTTTGCACAACATGGGGGATCATGTAACTCGCCTTGATCGTTGGGAACCGGAGCTGAATGAAGCCATACCAAACGACGAGCGTGACACCACGATGCCTGCAGCAATGGCAACAACGTTGCGCAAACTATTAACTGGCGAACTACTTACTCTAGCTTCCCGGCAACAATTAATAGACTGGATGGAGGCGGATAAAGTTGCAGGACCACTTCTGCGCTCGGCCCTTCCGGCTGGCTGGTTTATTGCTGATAAATCTGGAGCCGGTGAGCGTGGGTCTCGCGGTATCATTGCAGCACTGGGGCCAGATGGTAAGCCCTCCCGTATCGTAGTTATCTACACGACGGGGAGTCAGGCAACTATGGATGAACGAAATAGACAGATCGCTGAGATAGGTGCCTCACTGATTAAGCATTGGTAACTGTCAGACCAAGTTTACTCATATATACTTTAGATTGATTTAAAACTTCATTTTTAATTTAAAAGGATCTAGGTGAAGATCCTTTTTGATAATCTCATGACCAAAATCCCTTAACGTGAGTTTTCGTTCCACTGAGCGTCAGACCCCTATACTCCAGTCCCCGGCAGATCCGGATGAAAAAAAAGTAAGCAAAATAAAGGAATCAATTGCCAGCTACCGCAACGTTGCCCTTTTGCTCCTCAATCCCAGGGGTGAAGTGCTCTTGAGCTCAGCTCAGGGGGCGGCACTACGCCCGGCAGTGAATTCAGCAGATTTTAGCGAGCACAGCCGCGCACGGGATGTCTTTCTCTGGACGGTGGAGGATCCTGCGGGACCGATGGATACCGGGTCCGGAATGAAGATGGAAACATACCGGATTATCGCCTCCTCTGGCCAGGCGATATTTCAGGGCAAAAAGCAGAACTATGTCATGCTGACTGGCCTCTCCATTAATTTCCATCTCCATTACCTTGATGCGCTGAAAAAAAATCTGATTGCAATCGCTGTTGTGATAAGCCTGCTGATTGTTCTGATCATTCGCATCGCTGTCCGTCAGGGGCATCTGCCCCTTCGTAATGTCAGCAATGCCATTAAAAGCATCACCTCCGAGAATCTTGATGCGCGGCTGGAACCGACACGGGTTCCCATTGAGCTGGAGCAACTGGTTATCTCGTTCAATCATATGATTGGAAAGATTGAGGATGTCTTTACCCGCCAGGCCAATTTCTCTGCCGATATCGCGCACGAGATCAGAACGCCCATCACCAATCTGGTGACACAGACTGAAATCGCGCTGAGTCAGGATCGAACCCAGAAGGAACTTGAGGATGTCCTCTACTCCAGCCTGGAAGAGTATAACCGGATGACCAAAATGGTCAGCGACATGCTGTTCCTGGCGCAGGCAGACAATAATCAGCTGATACCTGACAGGGTCATGTTTGACCTCAGAGCGGAAGTCATGAAAGTCTTCGAGTTTTTCGAAGCCTGGGCCGAAGAACGCAATATCACGCTCAAATTTGACGGGATGCCCTGCCTGGTTGAGGGAGATCCACAAATGTTCAGAAGGGCGATCAATAATCTGTTATCCAATGCCCTGCGTTATACCCCGGAGGGACAGGCAATCACCGTCTCAATAAGAGAGCAGGAGAGCTTTTTTGACCTTGTGATTGAAAATCCGGGGAAACCGATCCCTGAAGAACATTTATCAAGGCTGTTTGACCGTTTTTATCGGGTGGATCCATCCAGACAACGAAAAGGAGAAGGCAGCGGCATCGGCCTTGCGATTGTGAAGTCAATCGTGGAAGCACATCACGGAAGAGTGCAGGTGGAATCAGACGTACGCTCCACGCGTTTTATCTTATCCGTGCCCAGACTGGAGAAAATGATCCCGGAAACCCAATGCTGAAAATAAAGATGTAAATGACAAAGATGTCATTAGCCTGTCATGCAGCAAACAGAAGCCATTCGATATAATTAGTGCAACTTATCAGGAAGGCTGGATTGCTTCATCAATACCCGGCGTCAGAGTACGCCAGGAAATGAATATCCAGCCCTCTTCCGGAGAAATAAACGCTGCCGAACTTGTTTCAGTTATGGAACTGAAAACACCGGTTGTACTTCCCCGGACATCACTAATTCAGAAATGGAGAGTTATCATGAAAAATATCGTATTAGCATCTTTGCTGGGCTTTGGTTTAATTTCATCGGCCTGGGCCACTGAAACCGTGAATATCCATGATCGCGTCAACAATGCACAGGCTCCTGCTCACCAGATGCAGTCTGCTGCGGCTCCTGTCGGGATCCAGGGGACTGCTCCTCGTATGACCGGTATGGACCAGCATGAACAGGCCATTATTGCTCATGAAACCATGACGAACGGCTCGGCGGATGCGCACCAGAAAATGGTGGAAAGTCATCAGAAGATGATGGGAAATAACACGGTATCCACGACCGTCCCGTCAACGTCTTACGCGGCGATGAATGAGCATGAAAGAGCAGCGGTTGCCCATGAATTCATGAATAACGGGCAATCCGGCCCACATCAGGCCATGGCCGAAGCGCACCGCCGCATGATCAATGCAGGCTGAATGCGACGGTAGTATCCGTGCTGTTACCTTTTCCCTGATAGATTTTCCTGAAACAACGTTGCTACATTTTTGCCCCCCGTCAGGGGGCTTTTTTGTCTGACTCAGCTACACTTAACCGGTACCTGTCTGAAAGGAATTATTATATGAAAATCAAAAACACCCTTTTTGTAATATTAATGTTATCCCTGCCAGCCATTTCTGCTGAACATTCGGAAATGAAAATGTCAGATATGCACTCATCGGCATCATCACAGGAATATATGGCTGGCATGAAAAATATGCATGAAAAAATGATGGCCGCCGTTAATGAATCCAATCCCGATAAGGCCTTTGCAAAAGGTATGATCGCACACCATGAAGGGGCAATCGCAATGGCTGAGACCGAGCTCAAATACGGAAAAGATCCCGAAATGAGAAAGCTTGCGCAGGACATCATTAAAGCTCAAAAAGGTGAAATTGAGCAGATGAATAAATGGCTTGACAGTCATAAATAATGAACACTGGAGTGTTGTCTTGCGCACCCTCTTAGGGTACCCCCGGACACGAAAATATATAGCACTTAACTAATTAATAACCCTAATAATTTCGGGTTTTTAATGTAACTTTCTTTTCTGAACGGAAATAATAGTCATACAATTTAATTTTCTTGTAATTACTCCTACTTTTAATCAGGTACTGGACGATGGATAACGACTCCCGCCCGAGAGGGAAAATCCGTCTGGTTACCTGGCGCTATACTTAACCGATTGATCGACATGCCATGCTGGTAAAATATTAAAATCCTCCCCCATAAATCTGAACCACATGACAGGATTGATAGTCAGGCAGTATTTCACATTCATTGCTAAAAAAATAAAAATAAGCATGCATCTTCTCGAAGATTAATTACCTTCCATCTTGTAAAAAAGAATCAAATCCTCTAATAATATCTCGATTCCCGCTTTTTTTAATACATCTTTCCGCTCGGCATATATTTTCCTCAACATATCTTCAAACCCCTTGCCAAGATGAATTTGTTTATGGCAGTTGCAACATAGTGATATGATATTCTCTTCCACATCCAGTGAATTCTCAAAATAGTCTTGCTTTGACATCGGGACAATGTGATGAGGTTCTGTGTAATTTAGAGGAGAGTTTCGCCTTCTGAACGTTGGATGGTCGCAATTAATTTCACATTTATAATCAGCTTTGTTAAGCGCATTTTTTGAAACAGATTTACTTCTTGGGTATGAGAGTCCATTTTTGACTTCTATTGCAGCTTTCTTAGGTTTCGCTTTTTCGCTATACTCAAATGTCTGAGTAACGTCAAAGTGATTACTTTCTTCTAGAGCAGTGATCAAATCATTATCTGAGTAAAAATCAATGCTTGAGCTTTCGTTCGTACTAAAAAAATCTAGTTCTTTTATTGCCTGAACAAGTTCTTCACGGATAGTCCATAAATTTCGCTTTGGGTTTCCTTTAATTTCTCTACTTTTCATGACTGTAATGAATTTTGTCCCGGAAGCAATCTTTCCGACTCCTTTAACCTCGAATCGGCCAAGCTGCTTCTGAACTCTTCCACCCAACCCATTGATTACACCATTAGCACTCATACTGTGCAGGTCGTACTTCTTGCCGATATCGAAACATGTACAGGAATGGTCTGGCTCAATGAACCATTTTTTTAACGCTGCAATACTTTTGTCATCAAAAACTTTTTTATCCCTTAATAAAATCTTCCATTCTTCAACGCTAATATCTATATCACAGACGTATTCACCATCAATTACTTCACATATTTTTTCAATCATGTCCATAACTCTCTTGTAACACAGGCTTTGTAATAATGTAAAATCCGTTACACGGCGTTGTATGTAATGTCATTGTCTCTTGGACTCCTACAGTCCAAAACAACTTTGTGTTTTGTTGTCCAAAAACTTTTTGTTGCCGTGAGTTCTCACTGAGATAAATCTCGCCTTGAGCGTATCACATCAGCAGACTTCCTCTCAACCTTATGGACTTAACCCGGTCATTCTTCACGACAAAGAAAGTACGGCATTTTACATGACGAAGAGACGGTCTCAGCTTCACATGACCGGATAACGTTTTTAATGTACTTCATTATTACGGCACGGGTGTTCAACGAGTATTTTTAAATATTAATCATTTTGTTTAACGGGTGGATACCTACAAATTTTAACATTTACTAATCAAGATAGCAGTTGTACGTACTTTCCCGGCAAAAATCCTGAGGTTTACAGATTCCCTCACCGTAACAGACCCGGTCATTCCCCTGGTCCTCCGGAGAGTCTAGTACGAGTGATAAACGTGAATTCCTGTACCTGAAGTTCAGCCGCTGGCAGATAAGTCGTGAACTATAATTACACTCAGTCAGATCCAAACACCTTTTCATCTGCATATATACTTTGTACATACCAGGAGATTACATGCAGGCACCCGGTATACCGGAGAATGAAGAACAGAGGCTGAAGTCCCTGTATATTACCGGCCTTCTTGATACCCGTGACGATGAGCGTTTTGAACGCCTGACGCGGCTGGCCCGCAAAGCCTTTCAGGTCCCGGTGGCCCTGATAAGCCTGCTGGATCGCGAGCGCCAGTGGCTCCTCGCCTGCCAGGGCGTCGGCGTGCGCGAAACCCCGCGTAACATCTCGTTCTGCGGGCATGCCATTCTGCAGGAGGGGCCCTTCATTGTTCACGACGCAGCTGCTGATGAGCGGTTCCGTGACAATCCCCTGGTCACCGGTGAGCCCCACATCCGGTTCTACGCCGGCCAGCCGGTGAACCTGCCCGACGGCACGGTGGCCGGCACGCTGTGCCTGATCCACACCGTTCCCCGCGCCTTCACGGATGATGACATTGCGTCCCTCCGGGATCTGGCCTGTATCGTGGAAGACGAATTCGAGGCCATCAGCATGGCCATGACGGACAGCCTGACGGGCATTCCCAACCGGCGCGGGTTTTACCGCGCCGGCGAAAAACTCTTCCGCGCGATGAACCGGCAGGATGCGTCGTTCAGCCTCATCTATTTCGATCTGGACAGGTTCAAACCGGTGAACGATCTCTGGGGACACGCAGAGGGAGACGAGGTGCTGAAGGTTTTTGCCGGCTTTTTACATCAGCACCTCGAACCGGGCGAAATAGCAGGCCGCCTCGGCGGGGATGAGTTTGCCGCCCTGATCCGGCGAAACGGGAACACGAGTTCTTTTCTGCAAGCGCTGAGTGCCAGTTTGGATCATTACAATGACACCTCGGGTAAGCCCTACAACATCAATTATTCCTTTGGCGAACTGATCAATAACGCAGACCAGTACGCGACGCTGGCGGAAATGATCGGCAAATGTGACGAAGTGATGTACCTGAAGAAAAAACGAAAGACCCTCTCCCGGAAAGCAGAACCGTGACGCTTTCCTTCCCGGCTGATCCCCTGCCCCGGGGTTCAGCCGGACGGCAGGAACAATATATTTAACCTCATGGCGCATAAAGTCATTTATATTTGCTCATGGAGCAATAATCCTCTCATCGCAACAATTACTCGTTTTTTGTGTCCATGCTGCAATAATTCCTCTCTTCCTCTCCCGAGATCTGAAAAATAGGCAAAGTCGGAAATATCACGCTCGGCTGCCTGGAGGGAACTTGAATGCGGGACGGCCGTTAACAGCATGAGCAGTGACTTTCATTAGGTTTGGTTATTCAAAGCTGGATGCACATCGCAGTTAGCTCCCGGACAGAATGGGAGCCCTGATTTTCCCTTTTTCAAATGTGGAAATGATTTACGTCAAACCGGAACGGGGCTTATAATCAGCTGTCGTCACCTCGGGTGTTCCCCTCTGCGCTTTTTACCGCCTGTAAATGGTTACAGGGACTTCCGGCAGTAGCCGGACTGTAAAAGGAAACCCGCCATGAAACCGAAAATTGTACCCGTTGTACGGTATACACGTTTTCGTTTCGGGCGCGTAGAGCATGTGCGTAATCACATGCGCTCGCTCCCGACGCGTTAAGTGAACGGTACCCGCAGGTGACGATACTCTTTGTTTACGCCTCTGTTTCCGGCCGTTCTTCGGATTCACCCATCATGGCAAGATAGTGTTCATGGTCATCAGTGTGAATAAACACTTTCCTGAACATGTTCAGATAGCGTTCCTTATCGATGACGCCGGTTGAGAAAAGATTTCTACCGTCCGAATGCGAGTGGCGGTTGATGGCCCGGTAAAATGAATCATATTCTCCGGCATCGCTGTGTTCCGTTGCCAGAGACTCCAGGGCTTCTTTAAGCTTTTCATTCTTGCAGGAAAAGCTGAAATAATACTCCAGAATATTCCTCATCGTATTGAACAGCACCACGGGCTGGGTTTTCGCATCCCTGACGTCTTTCAGTGTCTGCCATAACGCCTGATATTCATTGAGCATTTCGTGCATGGAAAGCGTTTCGCAGGAACTGTAATCCGACTTGATGATGCGAAACAGCGACCAGTTTGCTGGCGCTTTCCTGCCATCCTGCAGGCGGCCGCTGTTCAGCAGCATCTCCTGGAAGAAAAACATATTATGCGTCAGTATCACCACATGTCTCGCTGCAGCGGCCTTAATTATCTTCCGCTTAATGAGTGCTGCAACTTCATAGATATAGTTATGTGACAGGCTGGAAATCGGGTCATCAATCACAATGAGTTTATTTTCCGGATGGATGGTTTCCGGGGTAAGACTGCCCGAACACGATTCGATGAAATAGAGAAAAGCAACCATTGTTTTCTCACCCTCACTGAGGGATTTGAAGACTTCCGCCTTTTCTGGCTCGCTTCCCCGGCGAAGACGGTACAGTTTCATCTCTGCATCATGGCAGATGATTTCAAAGCCGGTGATCCCCAGCAGCCTGAGATTCGCATTGATACTGTTAATGGTTGGCTGGATGTCGGAGAGCTGTCCGGTCAGCCTGTTCGTCTCATCATCCAGTGTTTTCTTACTGGCAGCCAGGGCGCCGACTTCACGCAATCTGGTGTCGATTTCGTTCTGCAGTTCGCCAAGCTGCCGGTCACGCCCGGCAAAGAACTCCTCACAAATTCCCCTGAGGTGCGCCATAACTTCCGTATACAGGTTCTGTTTTTCCTGACTGAAGTTTTCAGCAAGACGGTTGTTTTCCCGTACCCGGATATTTAAAACGTCCACTTCCTTCCGGAGCTGCACCAGGGGATCCTGAACGTTCTCGGGTTGTACCTGCCGGGAAGGCTCTTTAATTTTAGTAAGGAGCTGCTGTAACAGGATCCGGAAGCCTTTATTGACCGTTTTCACCAGGCTTAAAATCTGACTGTCCTCATCAACGAAAGCATGGGTCGTAACACGGCGTTCTAATTCGGCCAGGGCATCACAGTCCTGAGCAAGTCGTTCTGCGGCCTGGCTCAGCGCCCCGAGAGACGTCTGGTATGACTCATCAAACATCTGAATGAGTTCGCGCGAAAAGGCCGTGACATCCAGGGACTGCTGGCAGAATGGGCAGATATCGTCGTGTATATACTGCTGTCCCTGGCGCACCCAGTCAGCATTACCGATCTTCTGAATGAGAGCAGAGAATTGCGTACTGCTTGCAGGCATCACGGGTTCCTGCATCAGTGTCAGGGTGTCTTCCGTTAAAACAGTTGTCGGGGGAATATGAATTTCGGCGACAAGCGTTCCTTCGCTCTGACTTAACATCCGCCATTTATCCGCCAGCGCCTCAGCCGTGGTGCTAACCTCCGACAGCGGTGTTGCCACCATACGTTCGTAAAACGATCGTTTAATTTTAGCGCCATCCAGGAAATCGCTGAGGATTTTCCTGTCATTGACTGTCCGGTTGAAAATATCTTTGGCACAGCTGTCAGTGACCGTTTCCTTCATACCTTCCTTCTCGGCGATCTCCTCATTCAGCTTATCTGTCCGGGCACTCAGTTTTGCGCTTTCTTTATTATTACTGTTTATTTTGTCCTGGCTTTCCTGATTGGCCTCGCTGAGGGTGAAGATCCCGGGCTGATAGTCAGAACGGGTGAACTTACTGTCAATGTATTCCTGATTAAAGACCTGAAAGTGGCTGACGTGCGGGCTCTCAAAGGTGCAGTGCCGGTATTTATCCGCCTGCCGGTCATAGAAATAGCCTGATACCGTGGATTTTCCTGAGCCGTTCTGGCCATAGATGAGTGTCACCTTACTGCTGAGATCAAAGCAGATATCCCTGTCAGGCGCGTAGCTTCTGACGCCCCGGATCCTGAGTTGAGCCATTTTTTTCTCCTTGTTGTCCCTGAGTTTGCCCAGTCTTTCCATCGTAGCCCACTTTGCATTCGGGTTATGTCATCCCGATCAGATTTATCTTAACCACTCCTGCGCGCTAAACCTGACATGACAGGACGGGATAGATCGCGGAATTTGTTTTGGTGTATTAATGCAGAACTGGCAACAAAAATAATGTTTTTGTGCGCTTTGGTTATTAATACCTTAATAACAATAATCTCATTACATTATTGCTTAATATGCAGCAGTATCTTTCCTTCGTCTTGAAGATCCGAAAACCCTGAGTCCCGGATCTTCCGGAACAGCCCCGGCGCGCAGCGGCCTAAAAACACAATATGTGCTACGCCATAGGCTGATTTTTCTTCTATATATAGTGTTTACCCCCTTCCCTGCGACCCTTCGTGCAGGGGCAGATATTGCCGCTTTGTTTATTCCCTCACCGTGTTACACTTCCGGAAAGTTGTTATATGACGGAAAGTCGGATCTGCCGGAAACGGGTATCCGGTAATTTAATGGCGTGGTTATATGGCTGCTTATTATCTTTCTGGTGATATTCATGGCAGGAAAAATAAGCAGGGGAATATTCAGGTGGGTGACTGATGCAGTCCTGTGCGCAGTCAGTTGTGCTGCACATAATAATTACTCTGAGTGACTATTGCGTATGAATACATCATCACATGAAAGCGAGCGCGTCCCGGTTTCACTTGAAACCGTCTGGCGGGCGCTGACCGCCCTCGGTCATCAGCGGCTCTGGCTCCGCCCTCCGGATGAGCGGAGCGTGAACACCTGGCTGATCGTCACCTGGGACGGCCTGACGGTGGCTGAGCGAATCAGAAATTCCGGAACGTGGTGGCTGGCCGGGGATGCGAATGCCATCTACACCAATCCGGAACGGATCGTCCCGGACGGGCTGGAAGAGCTCACCTTGCTCTCTGTGCAGCGGCGAATGAAGGACGGATTCTGAGAACGTCATGAGATAACTGGTGGCGGGATTTCTCAGTAGAGGAAGGGTTATGTGTGATTTATGCAGGGCGGACGGAAATTACTTTCACTCGGCTGAATGCGTATATGACCAGCTGGTCAGTGAGTACCCCGTTATGTGGCTGCGGGACTCGACCCGGATTGGCGCCTGCTACACGCTCCGTGAGCTGCTGTCGCCGGAAGGGATGGTGCTGGCCATACAGAACGCGCCTCCCGTGACGGGATGGCGGCTGCGTATGCGGTATAACGAGGCCACAGATGAAGAGATCGACCCGCAGCGCGGGGACTGTACAGAGCTGCTCTCCAGGACGGACGCCCTGCTTGCCTTCCGGTCGCTGCAGGATGATACCGCGTCAGCTTAGACGATCGGACAACGCAACAACCCTTAACCTGGTTAACAGGAAACCAGATGAACACAACCGATGATGAACCACAGACAGGAACGGACGAGATGGCCACCGCCTTATGCACCATGCGCAAGTATGGCATGAAGCTCATCACGGCCACCCAGCATATGGATATTAATACTTACGTGAAATCCGATCCGCGGATGCCGAGAACGCGGCTGCGCCGCTACCTGGGCCAGTACGGCCTGCGCGGTGAGGCGCTGAGCAGGGAGGTCAGACGTATCGTTGCCGGACCAGAGCGACGCGACAGCACGCTGCAGGAAGGGATTTACTATACGTGGCCCTATGGCTGGGAGCCTGCGGATTTCACGCCGATGATGCGACGTATCTTTCGCGGAAAGCGTACCCGTCACCTGATGATGTTTGATGAACTGCCTCAGTTGTTTGGCAAATTAGGATAAGCCGGAGTGAACCGGGAAATAATGGCTGCGCAGGCAGCCGGTGAGCTCGTAGAGCAGCTGCATGACAATGGAGGCATAAAATGATGCCAGCACTGCCAGGCCATACCGGGGCTTTTTCCTCTGCTCAGTTGCCGGTGGCCATCGATTACCCGGCCGCGCTGGCACTGCGCCAGATGGCGCTCGTTCAGGACGAACTGCCGAAATATCTGCTGGCACCGGAAGTAAGTGCCCTGCTCCACTATGTACCCGATCTCCACCGCAAGATGTTGCTGGCCACTCTCTGGAATACCGGCGCGCGCATTAACGAAGCGCTGGCCCTGACACGGAGTGATTTTTCGCTGGTACCGCCCTACCCGTTCGTGCAGCTGGCCACGCTCAAACAGCGTGCGGAGAAAGCGGCCCGAACGGCCGGCCGTGCTCCGGCCGGTAGCCTGCCTCATCGTATCGTTCCGCTTTCCGATCCGCAGTATGCCCGCCAGCTGGAAATGATGGTGGCCACCCTGAAAATTCCGCTGGAGCGCCGTAATAAACGCACCAGCAGAACTGAGAAGGCACGCATCTGGGAAATCACCGACAGGACGGTCCGGACCTGGATAAGTGAAGCCGTTGATGCGGCTGCAGCCGACGGGGTGACGTTTTCGGTGCCGGTCACCCCGCACACGTTCCGGCACAGCTACGGGATGCACATGCTGTATGCCGGCATCCCGCTGAAGGTGCTGCAGAGCCTGATGGGACACAAGTCGATTAGCTCAACGGAAGTTTATACGAAGGTGTTTGCGCTAGATGTGGCTGCACGTCACCGGGTGCAGTTCCAGATGCCGGGCGATGAGGCGGTGGCCATGTTGAAGGGTAACTTTTAAGTAGTCAGTTTATATCTAATGTTACAAGCTGGCGCGCCCTTAGTTTTTTTTAAGAAACAGATAATAGGCAATTATTCCAGCACCTATATATACAAGTGCATAAAAGAGAAAGTTATTCATTTAAATCACCATTAAAATATGGCCGCATTCGCGGCCAAAGATAAAAGCTAGTAGAACTAGTTATACCTGATTTGACAGTTAAGCACTTCTTCAATCTCATCAGATGAGATTGTGTCAATGGTGACGTCATTTTCATGCTTACAGCGCCAGCAAGTAAATTTAGCAGCGTAGGTGTAAGAGGTTAAATTGTTTTCAACTACGCCATTGTAATAACTATCAATATCTGGGTCATTATTGGCATCACACTTCTCACATAAAATTCCCATTTTATATCCTTTAACTCAAATAGTTACAGGTGATAGACTGCTACATCAGAACATCATTTCAACTATTAGGCGGAACGCGTGAACCTGGTCATGTCAACTCTCACTCATATGGTATCAATCCTGCGTTTTGCCAGCCAGTAGAACAGGAGGGCAACACCTTCCCAAATGAAGTAATGTTGCGGGAAGGTGCACTCTTGAGAGGCAGCAGCACATCAATCATTATTTAATGATATCATGATACAATGATTTCATTTTCTTAGGTAAAAGCGATTCGATACTGTCTACAGATGTTCGAGTTGCATCCCATGATAACCAACCAGTTTCGCCATAATTTGCGTTGTACCATCTTTCCTTTACCATCCGATGCTCCTGATAATCAGGAGTATTCATCCCCCATATTTCCACAGGGATAGGTAAATGGTTATCTGTAGAAACATCAGTGAGGCAAAAGTCCGCGAGATATTCATAAGTGGATGAATCATAACGTAGGGGTTTGTAAAACGATCGCTCCAGCTCGAATAGCTTTTGTTCAAATGCCCCTTCATTCAATGAATCAAGCGGTATGTAGCGATCACTTACCATCATCAGGGCCAGCTGTCTCACCTGGGCTGATTTTGCGCCAGGAACATCCGTAACAGCTATTACAAATACCTTCATACCTTTTATCCAGCCATTCACCGCAATTGGAAATCTGTCTAACGCAGACTTCCATCTGGCATCGTCAAGTCCCAGAAAAGGCATGCCGGAAAAGTCACGTACAGGAAGTCGATTTAATCCATCCATGTAACTTTCAGAGAACTTTGCAAGCTCAGCAATAACTACAAGACGTTGTTTATTAACTTTCGCACGTTCGACAGTCATGCTGTTTCTTCTGCTATCGCTGGAGTTCGTGTAGGCCGGAGTGAGCAGAACGTCAGATAACTTTGTTTTGCCTGCTTCTATCTTTTCTGCCTGCTTAAACAAGTGATAACCCAGTTTGGTGGATGAACGCATACCGTCCATTTTAGGTACCCATGTGTTATAGCTGGTTGTCTCCCAGAGAAAATGTAGAAGACCAAGAATAGAAACAGTGTCGCGTTTATTGTTCCGTGAAGCATCACCAGAACGCAGAGAACTATCTATGGGTGTTGACGGACCGGTTACCTGCAACGGGTAATCAAGCTTAATATTGATTGTTCCATCCGGCTTCTCTTTCAATGCGTCCTGTGTATAACACCCCTGCGGCCCTTCAGGACTGAGGCTACTATAGAATCTGCAGTCCTCTCTGTGTTTTATACCCGTGAGTGGGAATCGAGCTAAATGATGTTTCTCCATTCTGAGCCTCACAGAGAGTGGCAATTCTTTACCCGTACATAAGCAAGCGGCATATGAATTACAGTCTCGAGACTTTTTAAGAGCCACCTGGAACGGTGTCGTATTCGATGAATCATCCTGCCTGTCGCCACCAAAATAAGCAGGCGCAGAGTTATCTCCAAAGTAGATTTTCAATGTGTACTGTTTCATAAACTTTCCTCGCGCACTTAATCATGAAATCATTACATCATGCTTTCATTGCTTGGTAATGCATTACTATCAGTCAGTTACGTAAATCATGCTATAATTATATCATTAAATCATGATTTCATCTTGTTAAGTTGTTCGATTTTGGGCAATATGAGAAGTGGGATGTATGTGTTTAATGAAATCATGATTTAATGAAGGTGGTATATATGGGAAAGGTTATATCGATCGTTGGTCAGAAAGGCGGAGGTTCAAAAAGTACCAAAGCCAGAACACTTGCTGTTGGGTTTACTGAAGCTGGATGGAAGACTCATCTGGCGGACATAGACACGAAGCAACAAACCTCTCTGAAGTGGACAGAACGACGCGAGAACAATGGTCTAAGCCAAATTGACTGCGCTCTTTACCGCCGGGTAGATACAGCTGTCAAAATGAAAGATAGCTGCCATTTGCTTATCATCGATGGTCGTCCTGCAGCAGAGACAACATCACTGGATGTGGCTGATGAATCTGATCTCGTTATCATAACCACTGGCACCACAATTGATGATCTGGAACCCTCTCTGGAACTTGCCCGCGAATTGATTAAAAAGGGCATTGAGAAAAGCAAAATCGTATTCATTGTCGCAAAGTCACCATCTCAGTCACAGGGCGAAAAAGCTCAGGAGACTATCAAGGCGTGGGGCTTCAAAGTTCTCAATACAATCATTCCATTCAAAACCAGTTACGGTGAGGCTCTGGATGCGGGGCGTGCCCTCCATGAAACTCCTTTCAAATCCTTAAACGAAACAGCAAAACAAATGATCGAAGAAATTCATGATATCATTAATTCATGATAGCATGATTTAAAGATTTCATTATTTTGGATATGAGGAGTTCTATGAAAGCCCCAGGAAAATCAATAAAACTTGCGCCTCCTAAGGAGGATGAGCCAACTCTGGATGTTACCGGAAAGGGTGCTGCGCCGGATTCGTCGGTTAAACCTATCCAAATCAAAGTGCCGGTATCTAAGCATAAAGAGATGAAAGCTTACGCGGCAGAACAGGGAATATCGATGACAGATATGCTCCTTGCAGGATATGAAATGTATCGCAATAAAATGAAATGATGAAATCATGATTTCATTTCCAGGTTAACCACTCAGACCCCCGCCTTCATGAAAGGATGAAATCATTATTTCATCCTTTCATCTAAGTATATGCACTCTAATCGCCTGTCACCTCGCTTACTAAAAAGTACAAAGCAACTTAATGATTGCATGAAAGCATGAAAGCATGCTTTTTTTATGGCTGCTACAGATTTTCTTATCTAGTCATATCTCTTTGCCGCACAGCTGGGACTCAAGATTAATCTTTGCAGACTCCGGCCGCAGATCATTCAGCCATAGAATCGGTGTTCTATGGGAAACAGGTCAACTTTGTAGCCCCCCGGAATATGGGAAACAGGTCAACTACACAGACACCCCGGAATATGGGAAATAGGTCAACTTCACAGACATCCCGGACTATGGGAAACAGGTCAACTTTGCGGACGACCCGTAATGTGGGAAACAGGTCAACTTCGCAGACGGCCCGGACTGTGGGAAGCAGGTCAACTTCGCAGACGGCCCGGACTGTGGGAAACACATCAACTTCGCAGGCGGCACGAACTGTGGGAAACAGGTCAACTTCGCAGATGGCCCGTATTGTGGGAAACAGGTCAACTTCGCAGACGGCCCGGACTGTGGGAAACACATCAACTTCGCAGACGGCACGAACCGTGGGAAACAGGTCAACTTTATGGCCAGCAGGGAGTGTGGGAAACACGTCAACTTCGCGGACAGTCATGACTGTGGGAAACAGGTCAACTTAATAACTGGCCGGGACTGTGGGAAAGAAGTCAACTTAGAGGGCAGCCCGAACAGTGGGAAACAGGTCAAGTTCGGCATGTAATGTGGGAAATACAGCAAGTTTAGTATCCCCCCAAAAGTAAGAAACAGTCCAAGGGGGGATATAGGATAAATTTCAGGTCATTGTTTTTTATCAAGAAAATTAAACAGTAAGCGACCATCTTCTTCGGTTGTATAACTTACCTTTAAGGGCGTCTTCTCATTAATTTTCTTCAACGCAGGTTCCAGGAAGGTACGTTTCATTTCCGCAATATTGTTCTTCTGCGAGGTTGGAAGCATAAACCTTTCACATAACCAGTCATGTGTGGTGATCCAGACACCAGTGCTCCGGAACTGACACAGGCTTTCATAAAGCCGGATGACACGAACACTATTGAGCTGGCCGCAGTCATAGAGAGAATAGGTTGTGAACTGGGAGGTTAAGCCAACAAGGAATGGCATGACCTTGTAGTTAAACTCAATCTGCCAGGAACCCCGGCCTCTCTTCATTCCTGCTTCAGCAAGCCAAGGACGTTTAACTTCTTCAAACTCACCTTCTTTTGGATAGAAGGTAACCGTTGATTCGCCCAAAGCATTTACCCCAGCCTTTACATCACGACTGGCGACAGACGTAGCGACATTGAAGTATTTGACGTAATCGGAAACGCTAATTTTGAAGAGAGGTAATACGTCAGAATCATCATCCTGACTGTCGTTGAAATAGGCCTGCATAAGGCATAACCACAGCACACGTTTTGCCTGAAGAGGCAAGTAATATGCGGCTTCGGTCAATTCGTTAGATTGCTTTATACTGGCGCGTTTTTTAAACGTTTTAGTAGCTGGCAAGAGTGCTTGAGTATCCATTCCAAGGCCTATGGGTAAATTATTATTCACCCATAATGACAGTGAAAACAGAAATTGCAAGCTATCACGTTACTTATCCACCGGGAAAATATGCAATTTATCCACAAGTGGATAATTGAGATCTAAACTTGACCTGTTTCCCATAGCTTGTTGATGCATATCCCATAGCTTGTTGCTATGGAACCCACAGATACGTGATTAATTACCCATAATATGTTAACCAGTTGCCCATAATGAACTCCTCTCAGGGCGCGCTGCATGCGGCTTTCAGGCTCCCTAAAAGGAGTAAAATAAAGAAAAAAGAATTAAAAAAGACTTTATAAAAATATACCCGTGGATAAGTGGATAAAGCTGAGTGGGGTATCCATTTAACACCGAGCGTAAGCAGAATTTATCCGTGCAGTTCCCTGGTGCTTCCTCGCTCACTCGCGGGCTTCGCCCTGTCGTTCGGCTGCGGCGAGCACTACTGGCTCTCTCTGAAAGGCGAAATTTAACCGATCCTCGCTATGGGGATATCTTTCCAGCGTGTGGTGTACGCAGGGGAGAGCATATCGCGTTTCATCTGCCATGCAGGCGCAATCCCTCGTCCTGCAAACCAGACCTGTCCCAGCCCGGAATGATTAATGCCATCGAGAACCTTCATCAGCTCAGCGCTGTGAGGACGGGGAGGACGTTCGTCGAACAGCTGCAGCTGCGAAACGCCGGAGCCGGTGAAGTCATTCAGCATCACACCGGCTTTAGCATACCGGTGCCCATCCTTCCAGATACGCTCCAGAGCCGTTGTGGCGGCCGCAATGATGTCCCGGGTGTCCTGAGTGGGGGTAAGCAGTTTCTCCGTGGCCACGTTGCCGTAGTAAGGCTCTTTAACGGCGAACGGAGACGTTTTGATAAATACGGAAATATGCCGGCAGTACTGGCGCTCTTTACGCAGCTTTTCTGAGGCCCGTTCTGCGTACTGACAGACAGCCTGGCGCAGCGAATCGTACTCCGTGATTTTCTCTCCAAAACTGCGGCTGCAGACAATCTGCTGTTTCACTGGCGGGGCTTCCTCAAGTGACATACAGCTTTCCCCGTTCAGCTCCCGGACCGTTCGCTCAAGGACCACGGAGAAATTTTTGCGGATAAAGGCCGGGTTCGTCAGGGCAAGATCGAGCGCGGTCCTGATGCCCAGTACATTGAGCTTGCGTGCAATGCGGTTTCCCACGCCCCAGATCTCTTCGACCGGCTGCAGTGAAAGCAGTTTCCGCGTTCGCTGAGGATTCCCCCGGGTCAGGGCGAGCACGCCGCGAAACTGTTTCCACTCCTTTGAGGCCCACTGGGCTGATTTCGCCAGCGTTTTCGTTGGTCCGGCGCCCACACCGATGGTCAGACGGGTACAGTCATACACGTGCTGGCGCAGCTGCCGGCCGAAATCCTCAAGATCCATGCAGTGCTCCACGCCTGTCAGGTCAAGGAACATCTCGTCGATCGAATACTGTTCCACCCTGGGGGCCAGCTCCTCCAGGCAGTTCATCACGCGCGCCGACATCGAGGCGTAAAGCTCATAATTGCTTGAAAAACAGTATATTTGTTCCGGGTAAAGCTCGTTCTTTATCTGGAACCACGGGGTGCCCATTTTGATCCAGGGCTTCGCCTCGGCGCTGCGTGCGATCACATTTCCGTCGTTGTTGCTCAGGACGACGATCGGCTTTCCTTTCAAATCCGGGCGGAAAACGCGTTCGCAGCTGGCATAAAAGCTGTTCACATCGGCCAGGGCAAACATCAGTACATCTCCCTCGGGCGGTGGATGATGTGCGTGACGACGCCAAAGATATCCAGATCGTCCGGGTCGGGATAAATCGGCGACCAGGCGGCGTTCATTGGCTGCAGCGTCAGTCGTGGCGTCAGCAGAAGCCGTTTAACCGTAAACTCCCCCTGCACGCTGGCCACAACAATATCGCCGTGCCGGGGCTTCTCTGCACTGTCCACAACCAGCAGATCGCCATTGTAAAGGCTGCCGTCGGACATGCTGTCACCGCTGGCACGGAGATAGTAAGTCGCGCTCGGGTGCCGTATGCAGTAATCATGGAGATCCAGGTCGGACTCGACATAGTCAGCGGCAGGGCTGGGAAAACCGCAGCTGGCCAGGTCTGCAAACAACGGATGGGCCTGTGGCGGGAGTGCTTTCCCGGTGCTGAAAAACTGCAGTTTCATCTTTCCTCCTGACGTCTAAATATACTGGTTATGCATACAGTATATTTAACAGCGCGAGGATAATCCAGATCACCTGCTTCATGAACAGGGTGAGTAACCTAAGTTACTCAAAATGCTATTTATCCTCATTGTGAGATTTTTAAATTACTCACAATGAGAAAATAAGGCTTTTGTTTTGCCATTTTGCTCTTATAATATGTATCAAATTGAGTTTAATTAACGGAGCATAATGATGAATATTTACTGCGATGATGGTTCAACTAATGTTAAGCTGGCATGGTTTGAAGGAAACGAGCTGCAGACCCGGGTTTCAGCTAACTCCTTCCGGCATGGCTGGAAAGTGGCGGAATTCAGTGCCGCAACGTTCAACTATCAGGTGGGCACGCTGAAATACACCTGGGACAGCGTCAGCCGGGATGCCATCCCGACGACAAACGTGGAATACCAGTACGGTGATCTCAACCTGCTGGCCGTGCATCATGCCCTGCTGAACAGCGGACTTGAGCCGCAGCCGGTGAGCCTGACCGTGACGCTGCCCCTGAGCGAGTATTATGACGGGGACTGCCAGCGGAACGAGGAGAACATCCGACGCAAACGGGAAAACCTGATGCGTGAGCTGGTTCTGAATAAGGGCAGGGCATTTACCGTAACGGACGTGAAGGTGATGCCTGAATCACTGCCGGCGGCGTTCTCCCGTCTCGCGGAGCTGAAGCCCGGACCCGCTGAGACCACCCTGATTATCGATCTCGGCGGAACCACGCTCGATGCCGGCGTGATTGTCGGACAGTTTGATGATATCAGTGCGGTACACGGCAATCCGTCTGTCGGCGTGTCACAGGTCACCCGCGCAGCTGCAGGCGCGCTGCGGGCTGCAGACAGCGAAACCAGCGCGCTTATTGCTGACACGGTCATCCGCAACCGCAATGATCGTCAGTATCTGCAGCGAGTGATCAACGATGCCGGAAAAATTGACGATGTTCTGAACAAAATTACAGAGGCAATCACTTCCCTGGGCGCGCGCGTCACCAGTGAGCTGACGGCCTTCAGGAACGTTAACCGGGTATTCCTGGTCGGGGGAGGGGCATCCCTCATTGAAGAGGCTATCCGTCAGGCCTGGCCTCTGGCTCCTGACCGTATCGAGGTTATCGGCGATCCGCAGCTGGCGCTGGCCAGAGAGATTGCCCTTTACAATAAAGAGGACTAAACGTGCCGGACGGCCAGTATTCTTTCTATCTGCACAGCGACGATCGCACCGACATCGCGGCGATGGCGACCATCAGCACCATCTCACAGCCCCTGCGTGGTGACTTCATCCGGACCGCCGTCACCGCCGGGGCGGTGATGTACCAGACGGATGCACGTTTACCGGCGCTGATCCCGGTGTTCTTTGACGGGTATCTGAGCGCCATCCGGCTTTGTGCCGTGATGGCGCTGGTATCCGGCACCTGGTCTTCACTCTCAGGACTTCCTGATGAGCCTGATGGTGGCGTGGCGGCTCTGGCCATGTCACCGGAGACGGAATACCAGCGCCGGCGTTACACCCTGACGCTTCAGGATGACCGGAGCAGTGAACGGGTTGAGCGTGTGCTGACGGGCGTGTCATCCCGCCTGCGCGGAGAGCTGCTGAGAAACCTGATTATCACCGGTCTGGCCCTGCATACGACCGCACCGGAGCTGCCGCGTCTGCTGGCCAGTATGCCGGTACCGCCCGGCACGGTCAGCGAGCTGCAGGTTCTGGTTCAGCAGATGGCTGGTACGGCTGACGTGAGTATGGCTGCAGTGCCGGAGAAACCAGCGGAGCCTGCCGCACCGGTATCCGCTGAAGCGACCAGGATAAAGAAAAATATGCGCCGGGCATTCGGAGACTAGAGCATGCCAGTGATTAAACAAAAAGCAGAGCAGTGCATTCATAACTTTCTGCGCGCCCGGAACGTGCCTGAATCTCAGTGGCCGGAGCGGGTAAAAAAGACCGGCAGGGGAATGATACTGGCAGGCGTGGCCGTCGTGGTTCCCGGTGTTCTGGTTGATAATATCTCCCTGCCGGTGACAATTGCGATGCAGGTCTGCTACGCCTCGCTGATCGGCCTCGGTGTTCTCCTGGCGTTTGACGATAAAAAGCCGAAGAACCGATCCTGAGCAGGAACATCATTCAGAATGGTAACCAGACAGCCCGGGAGGGACTGATGCAAAAGGTTAAGAGAACGGGGCTGACGCTGGCGGAGGCCAGCGAGCTGTTGAACTGTCAGGACATAAGGGAGATGAACACAATGAGGAAGACAAATGAAGTGTAATACTGCAATTTTGTTTGTGGCGCTCACACTGGCAATGCCTGGTGCTGTGAATGCCGCAGCCACAGTGGCGGTTCTTGACCAGATGGCCACGAAAAAGCAAAAGGAACGTGAAGACCAGCTCGAAGCCGTGGAACGTGATGCTTTGGCACAGCCAGATGCATGGAAAGCGTATCTACAGGTGTCTGACGCAGTGCCTGCTGATGCTCCCATCATGCTGCAAAACCGCTACCGCAGCCTCGCCATTTCACTGGCACTGAAGGCTGCAATGGCCTGTTCGTCAGACGCTCTCAAGCTTCTCGAGCGTAACGACGTAATTGAGTTTCGCGTACTCCGATCATCGTTAGTCTCAGCCTGCAAAACAGCTAAATAAGTTTCGTGCCAGCTGCCCACTTCCAGATTCCAATGTTCGGCTGGCATTCTCTCAATCCTGTAACCCTCTGTCCTGCATTGTCCTCTTCAGGACAAAAAAAAACGGCAGGGTGACATCTTATCCCTGCCGTCAAAACTAATCGCTTAATTTTTCGGCGATTATAATGTATTGTTTTGTGAAGTAAATCACATTTTTATTTAATGTGAAATTTTCCCTCCGCTTTATATCTCCCGTAAGAAATTACCCGCCGTGCCTTCACGCTAACCCGGCCGCTGCGGTCGCAAGGGTTCACGTTGTCTCCGTCCTCACCCGTTCGCGCCCTGCACGGTGCATTCAGCCCGTGAAGGGCTTGCGCTGCGGCTTCGGCGTCGCCCTGGCGTCCTCCGCTTTACGCCGTGTTTTTGTGGCGGCACGGCGCAAGAGGGTGCCGGATGCTGAGGACACAACCATGTTCAGACTGACCTGTATTGAACTCGATAACGGCGAGTTTGCCGTCTATATCAATCACCATTACCTGGGGAGTGAAGATGCCAGCGGAGAGCGACTTTCTCTGGGGGAGGTTCTGGAGCAGCTCTCCCTGCTGCCGGGCGTGGAATTACAGACCCTGCTGGAACCCGTACCGGAGTGCGATGACTGGTGCTGGAACGACATCGCCGATCGCGTCCTGCCGTCGCGTCCTGCATGTCGTGATGATGTGACGGTGGCAGGGCTCATCGCCAGGCTGAAGCAGTACCCACCGGATGCACTGTGTATGGGGACGTTCTGGCTGGAAGATGATTTTCTGTCGCTTGATGACAGTCTGTCGGAGGAAGAAATTGCAGAAGCCATGCGTATCTGCGACCACAGCCACGATGCAGGCATCGGTTTTAACTGGGATACGCTGCAGTTCGCTATCGACCACGTGAAGGGGCGCTGAAAAAAAGGACACCATCCGGGGAGGGGGTGTCCTGAAGCCATGCAATTCGTTACAGGTGAAAACCCATCAGATGTTTTCGGCACAGATAATTGCACAATCGCTGCCTTTTTTCACCTGCCATATATCCGACTCAAAAAAAAGACGTCTCCGGTCGGGGACGTCCTGAAATCAAAGGCACACATGTAAGATAACGGCGCGAATCCATTATCAGTGTGCATTCTGCCATACACTCACGGACTCATCAGCTAGCAGAACCGGTACCGAAGGATGTCGGTTCCCTCCGCCTTATTGCCGCCAGCCGGCGGCGTGTTCAACGCCGTGCCTTCACGCTAACCCGGCCGCTGCGGTCGCAAGGGTTCACGTTGTCTCCGTCCTCACCCGTTCGCACCTTTCACGGTGCATTCAGCCCGTGAAAGGCTTGCGCTGCGGCTTGCGGCGTCGCCCCTGCGCCCTCCGCTTTTCGCCGGGTTTTTGTGGCGGCACGGCGCAAGAGGGTGCCGCATATCAGAGAGGAGTGTGTCTATGTCCCGTTTTATTCTGGGTGACTGCGTGCAGGTGATGTCCCGTTTTCCGGCGCGTGCCGTCGATTTTATTCTTACCGACCCACCGTACCTGGTTGGCTATAAGGACCGTACCGGCCGCACCCTGGCCGGGGACAACTCTTCCGAATGGCTCCAGCCCGCCTGTCATGAAATGTACCGCGTGCTGAAAAATGACAGCCTCATGGTGAGTTTCTATGCCTGGAACCGCGCGGATCTGTTTCTGAATGCGTGGAAAACGGCCGGTTTCAGGGTGGTTGGCCATATCGTCTTTGCCAAGAGCTACGCCTCAAAATCGACGTTCGTGGGTTACACCCATGAGAGTGCCTACCTGCTGGCAAAGGGAAGGCCGCAAACCCCGGACCGTCCCATCCCGGACGTGATCCCCTGGAAATACACGGGCAACCGACACCATCCGACGGAGAAGCCGGTGCAGAGCCTGCGGCCGCTGATTGAATCGCTCACGCGTCCGGGGGCTATTGTCCTTGACCCGTTCGCCGGAAGCGGCTCCACCTGCGTGGCCGCCGCCGAAGCCAGCCGCCGCTATATCGGGATCGAGATGCTTGAGCAGTACCACGCCGCCGGCGTTCGACGTCTGGCACAGGTTGAACGGGCAAGAAGGATGCCGGCGGCCAATGACGGCGCGTTTTACCCCGACTATCCGGAGGCGGCATGAACTACCCGGGCCTTGAAAACCTGCGCGCGGACGTGGCCGCGCTCAGCAATGCCATGTGTGACGTGCGGATGCTGCTGAACCGCCTCGAATCGCAGCACCGGCACGACGCGGCAACGCTTACCGAACGTATGGCTGCGCAGACTCTGCGCCGGATCAACACCCTGCTTCTTGAAGCCTACCGCGAAGCCCTGGTGCTGGACGAAACCTTTCAGGACTGACTGACCCTGCCGGGCTGATGCCCGGTCTGTAACCCCTTACAAGAGAGAACAAACGATGTACGGAACCCGCGAAGAACTTTGTGTACAGCTTGAAAACATGTTCACGTCTGACGAACCCCTGGTCCTGCTGGTCTGGACGGAAGAGGGGATTAGCGTGGCCTGCCGTGAAGCCCAGCCAGAACCGGACGGGACTGAAATCCGGAATCTGATGAAGGCGATCGGCGAAATGAAAATGACGCAATACCGCCAGGAGGGGGTAAATAATCTGACTGTCAGCGATCTCCTGGCCCGTCAGCGGGAAGTGGCAAACCGTCAGGTGAGTGTTCCGGCGGTACTCCTGTCCCGCGTCCTGCGTAACTATGAATGCGAGCTGGAAAACCGGATCGGTATGGCCTGGGAAGCCGGGCGGCAGGAGCCTGAATCCGTCAGGAATGAGCTGAAGGACGTTCACGCATTACAGGAGACGCTGGCCGCGTAAGGGAGAGAGCCGGGGTAACGCCCCGGCAACCGGTGGCCATCCACTGCGAAAAGGATGTCAGTGCCTTCCGCTTTTATCCGCCGCTGCCCTCCGGGCCACGTCGGGACAATGAAACTCCCCTGAAGCTCCGTGCGGTGACGGCATGCGCCGTGACTTCACTGTAGCCCGGCCGCATCGGCCACAAGGGTTCGCTTACGCCTCCGTCCTCACCCGTTCGCACCCTTCACGGTGCATTCAGCCCGTGAAGGCTTTGCGCTGCGGCTTGCGGCGTCGCCCCTGTGTCCTCCGCTTTTCGCCGGTCTGTCGTGTCGTCACGGCGATGCCGGAACCGAGAATATGTTAACCGTGGAGGATCTATGAACCAGACCGTGACCTGTGATGCTGTTCGTCTTGAGGGTGCGCAGCGCCTGACTTTCCTGCCTGATTTGTTTGGCGGCGATTTTATGACGTCCGAGGCATCCGTGTACGCCTATGCCCAGCGTTACTGCCCTGAGTATCAGGGGGGATTCTGGCAGTTTTACCGGCTGCCGGAAGGTGGCGGATATATGGCGCCTGACGTGGAGAGCCTGACCCTGTGCAATCCGGACAACTGGTTTGAGCAGACTGTCAGCGGGGAAGTGGCGGGGATCATTCTCACGGCGCTGGTACTGAATCACCGGAGCTGGCACCACAGCAACCATGACCATGAAGAGCTGTGCCGCCACTTCTGCCGCCGTTATGAGCAGCTTATGGCATTTGCTGATACCCATCCGGAAAGCGCCACGATCTGGCGTGCCCTTGACTGACTGACCACGGGCGGCGATGCCGCCCGACTAAAGGAGAAAAACATGATTGGTACAGCAAAAGAGATCGCCATCGAAATGCTGCGTGATGACGATAATGACGGCGAGAAATTTGTATTCGCCAGCTGGAGCCGGAACGATATTCGCGGTCTCTGCATTGACTGGGATCTCAGTGATGAAGAGATCGACGTGGTGATGGAAAGACTGGAGGCAGAGCTGTATCCCTCCGGATGTGTCCCTCTCATCTACAACATTGTTGAGATGATGGTGGAAGAAAAACGGAAACACCGTAATGTCACCATTCCGGCTGCGGCGCTTGCGGTGGTGATGCAGCTTGCAGGGAAGGAAATGGAGCGTATCGCTGTATGCGCGGAGGATGGAGGCGGATCAGCGGCAGAAACCCTGAAAGAAGAAAATGACGTCATGTTGAGCCTGCGCGCGGCGCTCGATGCCTGACTGAGAAACCGGAGGCATTGCCTCCGGAAACTGAAAAAAGGAGAACACCATGCAACTGTCACCGGAAACCCGTAACATCCTGCGCCAGTATAAAACGCTCATCAACGAACGACGTCGCGAATCCGGACTCAGCCCCGTAACCACAGCGAAAGTGCTGGATGAGATCTGCGAATCGGCTACCCGCCAGTGCGCCGTCTATCTTTGCGGCCACTTCATTCTCCAGGGCGGACAGGGGGATGGAAAGTAAATAATCCGGGCGGGGCATAGGCGCCGCCTGTTCGCGCGCGAAAACCCTGTCATCCCTTCGGGCTGACGGACGGTAAGGCCAGCGCCTGCGGCGCCGCCCCCTCCCGCCCGGATGTAAGCCCGGAGAGATGCAGATGAAAGGCATTGTGAGGGCAAATTGTCACGGATACGGTCCTGCGTGGCGTGGCGTGGCGTGGCGTGGCGTGGCGTGGCGTGGCGTGGCGTGGCGTGGCGGCTCTGAAACCCGATCAGCAAATCCTCTGAAAACTCCTGAATCCCACTTCTGGCCCCCTTCGGCTCCCGGCCCGCGTGGCGGTCCGGTCGTCGAGCCCCACTCCGCCAGGTCGGCTGCTGACGCACCCGCCGGGCTCCGCCGAACCCGCAAGCGGTTTCGGGCTGACGCTAGGGTCTGATGGCTGAGGTCAACCCCCTGGCTTGCACCGGCCGGAGGCCGGGCCGCCCTGACCGCGCCGGCGGAGCCGTCGCTTTAAGGCCGCCACGCCGTTCCGACGTGTCGGGTGCGTGCATCCTGTTCATCCGGTGAGGCCATCCCCCGTGCGTCCTCACGCGGAGGGCTGCTTGTAGCACCGTCGTGTCGTCATCCGAAGGGTGAAATGCACGCCGCCAAAACTTTTTGCGTGCCGCAAAAAGTTTTGTCTGCGCCCTTCTCCTGCCGCCCCGCCGTTGCTCCTTTTGCCCTTTGCCGCGAGAGAACTCACCAGGGAGATGGCCAGCCATCACCACAGGAGAAAACCAGGATGCACACACGAAACGTCAACGTCAAAACCGCCGCTCAAGAATCTTCCAGGAAGATGGGGGAAGAACAAAACCCTGTTTCTGTCGCACGGGAGTGGGTGGCTCAGGCCACTTCGCTGAAGGCGGGGGTCACCGTCACCCTGTCCGATGCGTCCCGATACGGCGACGTGCAGGTGGAGATCCGCACCAACGGAACGCTTAACTGGCGCGCCTGGTCGTTTGAACCGGATTTTCTTTTTGAACTGAAACGCAATCTGCAATACGTGCAGCTTTAACCGGAGGCCGGATGTCCGGCCTTAACCCAGAGAAGGAGGAAACATGCAGAACCTTAACACCCGTCCGGCGACCCGTAAGGTCGGGCAGAGCACCGAAATCGTGAAGCTGCTGCGCATTCAGGCCAGCGACACCCACGTGGTCGAGTTTGACAACGTGGACACCCGATTTAATGACTGCAACAACTGGCAGGTGATGGCAGGAGGCAAACGCGTCCTGTTCAGCAACCGCATGTATGAGCGTTTTTCAGATGTGAAATCGGGGATCGTGGCAACGATCAACGTTTGTGAAAACAGCGGCAGCGTAACGGATAAAGCGATGCTCGAAGGGGCAAAAGTCATGATGCAGCTTCTTGATGGCTATCCGTCCTTTGGAGCACTGGCAGCACACCCGAAACGCATTACCGGTTAACCGGGTGCCGTGACCGGATCGCACTCCGGCCACGGCTAACCACAACTATTACTGAGAGGTAAAAATCATGGTCGCCACCAATACTACGGCAAAAAAACCAGCCAGGACCACCCGTCAGACAAAATCTGCGGAAAAAATCGCGCAGTCTACCGAGCAGAAGCTCGTCCAGCTGCTCGCTGATACGCCCGTGCAAACCTTCCCGTACTCCCGCCTGTCACACACTGGCTTAAACACGCGCATCATTCCGCATACCGATCAGGAAGTGGAAGAGATGGCAGACAGCATTCAGGCAATGGGCATCCTGCAGAACCTGATCGGTGCAGAACTGCCGGACGGTACGATCGGCATTGTCGGCGGGGAAGGTCGCCGCAGAGGCACAGGCATTCTGGTGATGCGCGGTGTGCTCGATGCGGACACGCCGTTTGTTCCGGTGAAAGTCCTGCCCGTGGAGATGGCTGTGGCGGCCTCGATGATCGAGAACGGTCGACGTAAAAACATGCATCCCGCCGAGCAGATTATCGGTTTTCGTACCCTTCAGCAGGAAGGTAAAACGGCCTCTCAGATCGGCGCACTGATGGGCTACCACCCGCGCCACGTTCAGCGCTGCCTGAAGCTGGCGAATCTTGCCCCCTCCCTGCTGGATGCGCTGGCGCGGGATGCAATCTCCCTTGAACAGTGTGAAGTCCTGACACTTGCTGATACCCATGAGCGTCAGGAGCAGGTCTGGAAAGAGGCTGTTGAACAGTGGCGCGATCCAGCCGTACAGACTCTGCGCAGAATGGTGACCGACGACAAGATGGCCATCAGTCACCCGATGTTTGAGTATGTGGGCGAGGAAGCCTATACCGCCGCTGGCGGTACGCTGACCGCCGACCTGTTCAGCGACAAGGACAGCACCTTTGCCGATGCGGCGCTGGTGAAATCTCTGCTGGCTGGCAAGCTCACCGTGCTCGCCGCTCGCGTTAAGCAGGAGCAGGGCTGGGGCTGGGCTGAGTTCCGTATGACGGAACTGCGTGCCAGCGGTGAGGACGGTGAACAGTACCGTTTTGCGATGCCGAAAGCTGTCCTGACGGAAGAAGAACAGAAGCGCGTCAGTGAGCTGGAAGAACAAATGGAAGCGACTGAAAGCTACGATGACGAATACGCGATTCAGGAGCAGATTGATGATATCTACTGCGAGGCGACTTACCGCGAAGCCACGCCGGAATTTCGCGCCGCCCACGGTATCTGGGTGTCATGGGATGGTGACAATTTTCGGGTTCAGCCCGGTATCCGCAGGCTGACCGACGAAGACCGGGTAGCTGAAGAACAGGCGCGTGAGGAACGTGAAAGCAATGTGATCAGACACACCACGCCTGACATTCCCGCCGACGCTTATCCGGCAACGCTGGTAAAAGCTATGTCAGCCGAACGGACTCTCGCCGTTCAGGCCGAACTGGCGGGTCGTCCCGACGTATCGGTGGCGCTCCTGACGTGGACACTGTGCCTCAGTATGTTTGACCGCAGCTACGGTAAACGCAGCGAACCGCTGAAAGCCTCCGTGTCCTCGAATCAGTATCACCTTGCATCACTGGCTCCATCCGGTGAAGAAGGGAAGGCGCTGACGGCGCTCAAAGCGCAGAAAGAGGCGCTTCAGGCAACGCTGCCCGAAAACTGGCATCTCGATTTCACGTGGCTGCTTTCATGGTCAGCGGAGCAGGTGAACACCCTGCTGGGATTCTGTGCCGCGCACGGTATCAACGGTATTCAGGAACGTATGTACAACCATACGCAGAAAAGCGAACTGGACGGGCTGGAAGCGGCGCTGGACTTTGACCTGCGCAAATGGTGGCAGCCGGATGCTGAGAGCTACTTCGGCAAGCTCACCATCGCCCAGATTGGCAAAGCCTACGAAGAAGCCGGACTCAGTGCCCGCGCCGGAGAGATTGTGAAGCTCAAGCGCCGCGATGCGGCGAAGGCCGCCGAGCAGGATCTGAATGCTCAGGGCTGGCTGCCTGACTGGATGGTGCGCACATCACCAACCGCTGAGGCTGAAGAAGCCACCGAAACCGACGCTCACACCACTGACCACGCTGCTTAATACCGGAGGCCGCCGCCTTCGGGCGGCGGGAACAGACATGACTATGCAATATGACCTGAACCAAATCAACAAACTGACCGCCTCCGACCTGGAGTTTATCCGTCAGCAGGGCGAGGACGCGCGCCGCGCCCTCAGCGATACCGTGACCGGCCTCCTGTCGACACCAGAAGGATGGCACGTCTGCGCCGAATACCGCAGCGAGTTCGGCGGCTTCTTCCCCGTCCAGTGCCGCTTCAGCGCGGACGGCAGCGATGACTGGCATCTGTGCGTGTGCAGCCCCGGCGAAGTCTCGCCGTACTGGCTTCTGGTACTGCTCTCCTCCGGCGGGGAAGTGGTGCGTACCCTTTACCAGAGTGACACGCTACAGCCTGACCGGATAAGCCAGCTGATCGCGCAGCTGGCAGGTATGCGCCGCTTTAACTGCACTGCCCGCACCGTGGCGAACCTGATGAGCGGGGAGGTGACAGCATGATCCCATCCTCACACGCGCTCGTTTCCCTGAAGCCCGCCCGTCAGGCTGCAATACAGGCTATCAGCCATGTTGAGTCTGCCCGCGAACGCGGCGCACGACTGCCCGCCATGCCGTATGTGCGTACCTTTCTGCGTCTTCTCACGGGCAGCGGACGCCTCAACGCCACGGTGGCCAGTAAAATACCTGGCCTGCACTGGGTGCCAAATAACCGTCATTCGAACCTGAAACAGGTCGAGGAGGCGCTTAACACGATGATCGCCACCAGTGGCGAAGCCTGCCCGCTGCCGCTCACGATTGACGTACAGGCCGAACTGTTTCCTGAGGTCATGCACACCCGCACGGGTCGACGGCTGCACCGGTCCGGCATTAAGACCACGCGCCAGCTGCGCCGCCAGTCCCGTGAGTACGAACAGCGCTGGAAACTGCGCCAGAACCTGCTGGAGCAGGCGAAAATTGACCTGAATTTTCAGTCTCCGGAAACCGTCTGCACCTGGTACACCCGGTGGAGCGACGAGTTTGACGCGGCAGAGCTTGCCGGACCGTTCTGGCGCTGGCAGTCGCGGTTCGCGTCGCTGAAGGAACTTGACTGGCTTCGCATCAGCGGTGAGCCGCTGTATACAGTGATGTATGAAATCCCGTTTATTGTCCGGGAAACACCTGAGCATGTTCGTGTCGCTGAACGCTGGCAGGTGCCAAATAAGCTGGCTGACCGGAGCGGTGTATGAAGTGGCGCTATTCCCTGCGCTGGAAATTGCCGCACAAGCCCTGCCCAGGTCTACTGGAGCTGGTTTCAGTTGTCGTGGAGGCAGGGCAGGCGGCACCTGAGGAGGTGATGGCACGCTGGGTTGCTGGCTCAGGTTACGCTGTTTGCGTGGATTTTCTCGGTCAGAAACAGATCCAGCGCTGGAGCGATGAACGGAAAGCCGCAGTGAGAAGGCGCAATATGCAGGCACGGATTAATCGTGTTGCCCCTTTGTTTGCCGATGAGTTAATCGAGCGTGAGCTGGCTGCACGTCAGGCATATTTCAATGGCAAGTCCGCCCGATGAATCAGATACAATGTTGTCTGACTGCTCAGACAAAACATATAAGGAAAGCAGAATTATGAGGTACTGGTTGCTCGTTATCTTCCTGAACGTGCTGTTCTATTTAATCGTTAAGCATGCTGCGCCAGAATGGCATGGTACGCCTGGTTATTATGCAGGCCAGATCATCTGCACACTAATAGCTCTGGTCATCACATGGCGTGATCCGCCTGGCTGGTTAGATGAAATCCTGCTCGGCGTAATGAAATACGGAGTTCTGAGTGCCGGGATCATCTTCTTTGTCTGGGGCGTCGGGTACAAGCTGGCATTCTGGGGGCAGGGTAATTCTGATGCCGAATTTGTAAGTGCATTTGACGTCATTTTGCCCAATCTTGCGCTGGTCACGGGCGTAGTGATCGCGGGATGGGGATACCTGAGATATTTCAGGCGATAAGCAGCATAAAGCGTGGATATACCTGGTAAGAAAGAGCACCTGCCCGGTATAATCGACGTGGCGCTTGAGGCTTTTTGCCTCATGACGTGAAGGTGGTTTGTTGCCGTGTTGTGTGGCAGAAAGCAGAAAGCCCCGTAGTTAATTTTCATTAACCCACGAGGCCCCCTGTATGTCTCAACAACAACAGTATGGCCTCTTACCGTGCTTAATGCAAGGAGGAGTAAACCATGAAACTGCCGCGAAACGCCCTTATCTGGTGCGTATTAATCGTGTGTATAACGCTCTTAATATTCACATGCCTGACCCGGAACCGCTTATGCGAACTCCGGCTAAAGGACGGGGACAGGGAGGTCGCGGCAAGCCTGGCTTACGAATCCAACGGTAAGTAGCAACCTGGAGGCGGGGGAAACCCCGCCTTTTCAGGGCTGAGTTGCTCGGACATGCCTGAAGCGCCTTTATGAAGGGGTTGCCGGTTCGCCGGTAGCCCCTTTTTCCATCCCGAAGGGTGCAGTCGCATGCATGAACAACCCGGAAGGTCTGTTCCCCTGCGGGGAACGGGGGAAGGGGGACGCGCCTTCGGCGCTGCCCCTCTGCTCCCTCCGCCTTGCCCTCTCTCCTGCCTGATTTTGCTGAAGTCAGCGCGCCATGAGTTACCTGCCTGTCTCTGGCTTCGGCCTGGTTTTCCCTGTGCTCTTCATCCCGGGCGTTATATCCGGCGTCCTGCTGGTTAACTTTCTCAGCTGCAGCTCAGTGGCCATAACCCAAAAAACGGGCAGGGCGATGGCCCCCTTCGGCTCCCGGCCAGCGCTGCTGTCCGGTCGTCGAGCCCCACTCCGCCAGGGCGGCCGCTGCGCACCCGCCGGGCTCCGCCGAACCCGCAAGCGGTTTCGGGCTGACGCTAGGGTCTGATGGCGAAGGTCAGGGGCTGCGGCTTCTCCGGCCGTGCCGTCCGGAACGCCTTCACCGCGCCGGCTGATGCCGTCGCTTTAATGGCGCCACGCCGTTCCGACGTGTCGGGTGTGTGCATCCTGTTCCCCCGGTGAAGCCATCCCCCGTGCGTCCTCACGCGGAGGGCTGCTTGTAGCACCGTCGTGTCGTCATCCGAAGGGTGAAATGCACTCCGCCAAAACTTTTTGCGTGCCGCAAAAACTTTCGTCTGCGCCCTTCTTCTGCCGCCCCGCCGTTGCTCCTTTTGCCCTTTGCCGCGAGAGAACTCACCAGGGAGATGGACAACCATCACCACAGGAGAAAACCAGGATGTACACACAAAACGTCAACGTCAAAACCGCCGCTCAGGAATCTTCCAGGAAGATAGGGGGAAAAACCGTGTCGTACACGTTCCTCGTCGCTGAGCAGAAAAAAAACTCAGCGGAGGAACCGGACGTTCTGGAGTTCAGCAGCCTGGCTGAGCTGAAGAAACTGCGCAGAAACTGCCCCGAAACGATGCGCTGCACCTATTTCTACGCCCTCAGCAGCGGCGTCGATAAACAGTTCCGCCATATCCATGTGGCTGAAGCAGACCACTTCAAACAGTTTGTGCGCCTGATCGAGCGCGCAGGTATCGACATTTAAATCCGGTTCACCCCGTGCGGCACCCGCCGCACGGAACCTCATCAGACAGGAGCCAGAAACATGAGCGTTAACACCCCGACCGCAAAGGCCTGTTCCGGAAATGGGCATATGTCAGGCCCGGAGCCTAAAACAGCCACTCTCATTGCGATTTATGGCAATGAGGCGAGCTATTCATGGAACGTTCTGGAGGATCTGAAAGCTGCAGGTGCTTCTTATACCCGCAGAAACATTATCGCCGATATGTTCCGCCGTCTGGGCGTTCAGTAACCCGGATTTTCCTTCGACCCGATGCGGTGCTGTATAGCAGTTACCGCCCGGAACTAAATCAAACAGGAGCCTGAAAGATGAACGTTAATCCTCCGACCGCTGCACCAATGGCCTTTTTCGTTCCGTCTCATAACGCCGTTTATGACCGCGCAACACAGCTGGACGGGCAGTGGGTGACTCAGCGTGAAGCGAAAACGCTGGAATCCCTTCGCCGTCTCTATCCGGATGCTGAGCTGATCTCCGCGACTCTGGTACAGGAAAAGCTGAATGACGGCTATCGCCGTCCCTGGGTGGAAATCACCGAGGCCCGGTATATCGACCAGCTGGAAACGTTGCCGCCAGTGGACTGGTGCAGGGGGTATGGCGGGGAGTCGTTCAAATCGATGGAGTTTACGGGCGGGGATGTGACAGCGATTTTTGTCCGGTATGGCGCGCGTTTCTTTGAGTGCCATGACCTGCACACCCGCCATCACCGTGAGCTGATTGGCGACGTGATCGCACGTTTCTGTCTCGATGCGTCGCTGAATTCCGCGCATTAAAAAAGCAGGGTTGCCCCTGCTTTCTCAACGCCGTATCTGGCCGACCAAAACGAGATACGGCAATCACAACCAAAGTGGGGTCGGTTCCGGCTGAGGGCGAAATGACACCCTAAGCGTTAGCTCTGTGTCGTTGCACGATGTCAGCGACGGTATTCTTGCTGATACCGAGCTCGCGTGCGATCCAGCGATAGCTGCGTCCCTCGGCCCTCATCGCAACCACCATAGGCAAAAGTCGGTCTGATTTTGGTCGCACTCCGGCCTGACGACCAAGCCTCTTACCACGTGCCTTCGCAACAGCAAGGCCTGACTTGACCCGCTCGCTGATGAGATCCCGCTCAAACTCCGCAATGCCGGAAAGAAACGTCGCCAGCATTCGTCCATACGGCGACGAAAGATCGAACGCCATGGCACTGTTGCAAAGTTAGCGATGAGGCAGCCTTTTGTCTTATTCAAAGGCCTTACATTTCAAAAACTCTGCTTACCAGGCGCATTTCGCCCAGGGGATCACCATAATAAAATGCTGAGGCCTGGCCTTTGCGTAGTGCACGCATCACCTCAATACCTTTGATGGTGGCGTAAGCCGTCTTCATGGATTTAAATCCCAGCGTGGCGCCGATTATCCGTTTCAGTTTGCCATGATCGCATTCAATCACGTTGTTCCGGTACTTAATCTGTCGGTGTTCAACGTCAGACGGGCACCGGCCTTCGCGTTTGAGCAGAGCAAGCGCGCGACCATAGGCGGGCGCTTTATCCGTGTTGATGAATCGCGGGATCTGCCACTTCTTCACGTTGTTGAGGATTTTACCCAGAAACCGGTATGCAGCTTTGCTGTTACGACGGGAGGAGAGATAAAAATCGACAGTGCGGCCCCGGCTGTCGACGGCCCGGTACAGATACGCCCAGCGGCCATTGACCTTCACGTAGGTTTCATCCATGTGCCACGGGCAAAGATCGGAAGGGTTACGCCAGTACCAGCGCAGCCGTTTTTCCATTTCAGGCGCATAACGCTGAACCCAGCGGTAAATCGTGGAGTGATCGACATTCACTCCGCGTTCAGCCAGCATCTCCTGCAGCTCACGGTAACTGATGCCGTATTTGCAGTACCAGCGTACGGCCCACAGAATGATGTCACGCTGAAAATGCCGGCCTTTGAATGGGTTCATGTGCAGCTCCATCAGCAAAAGGGGATGATAAGTTTATCACCACCGACTATTTGCAACAGTGCCCACTCCGGTCACTAACACTTTGTTTTGTAATATAAAGTAAGACTTTTTACGTTACTCCTGTCCTTTAAATCTGATATCTCATTTTCCTGCTCTATCACTTTTTCGCTCCCAGGATTCAGCCAGAACTCCCTGTTTTCTAACCATGACATCCGTGTAATGTCAATCTAACCAATTGAAATTTAATACAAATAGAAAAATCGTACAGTACGTTATTTCACTAGGTGTCAGTTTGGCCCCAACTGTTACCTTTTTCACACGGTTCTTCCCCGTCCACACTCTCGTTACAACCCTTTGTTTTATCGTCACTTCCCCCCCAGGTATCCTGCCACAAGTCGATAAAAGGACTGTCATCACTTTCAGTGTATTTTTTTGTATGCCGAGCGTTACGGTGGCCAAGAAAGTCCTGAATCAGACAGGTACCCGCGCCCCGCTCTGCCAGTCCGAAACCACAAGCGTGCCTGAGCATCTTCGGATTTATTTCTATGGTCATGCCGGCCTTTTCGCCGGCCTCACGCACAATGCGATAGGCCTGCTGGCGGGACAATCCGTTGCCGCGCCGGGATAAAAATACCCGGTCAGTGTCCAGGGCGCCCTTCCAGGGGTCAGTTTGGAGATCGGAAATTTTTGTACGTTAAGCGCATTATTTAACCAATCTTGGTTCGTAAGGGGTTGATTTTGCGTCAGTGGCTATCGCTTTTAAGTTGTCGCTCTTGCAGTATCGCATTTAGGTTATCCGATTAAGGTCAAACCTCTGAAAATGCCGTATAGCGCGGGAGTACACCCTATTGCTATAGGTAAGTCTGTTCAAAAAACAGGCTTACCGTACAATAATTCTCTATATCCAAACTGACCCCTGGTAGCTCCCTCGTGCGCTCTCCTGTTCCTGCCTTTCGGTTTACCGGTGTCATTCCGCTGTTATGGCCGCGTTTGTCTCATTCCACGCCTGACACTCAGTTCCGGGTAGGCAGTTCGCTCCAAGCTGGACTGTATGCACGAACCCCCCGTTCAGTCCGACCGCTGCGCCTTATCCGGTAACTATCGTCTTGAGTCCAACCCGGAAAGACACGACTTAACGCCACTGGCAGCAGCCATTGGTAACTGATGATGTGCGAGAGATTTAGAGAGTACTTGAAGTGGCGGCCTGACTGCGGCTACACTGAAAGGACAGTTTTGGTGACTAGTCTCGCACAAGACAGTTACCTGGTTAAGCAGCCTGCAAGCTGGCTTAACCTTCGATAAAACCGCCCTGCAAGGCGGTTTTTTTCGTTTACAGAGCAAGAGATTACTCGTAGGTAGAGAGGATCTCAAGAAGATCCTGAACCGCCCCGGTTTTCCGGGAGAGTTTTTAGTCCGCGAACTCAGGCTGCCATAGCTCCGTTTCCGATGGAAGCATAATACGCTCTTTCGGCTTCAGCCGGGGGGATGTGACCGAGCCGTTCCAGTAGTCGGCCGCTGTTGTACCAGTCCACCCACGTCAGCGTCGCCAACTCAACCTCTGCTCGGCTTTTCCAGCTCTGTCTGTGTATCACCTCCGCTTTGTACAGGCCGTTGATGCTTTCCGCCATCGCATTGTCGTAGGAGTCGCCTGAGCTGCCCGTCGAGGCCAGTAAGCCCGCGTCCTGCAGACGTTGCATGTACGCCAGCGACACGTACTGCGAGCCCTTATCCGAGTGATGGATGGTGCCGGAAGGGCGACGGGCCCACAGCGCCTGCTCCAGCGCATCCAGCACGAACGTGGTTTCCATCGATGACGACACTCGCCAACCCACGATGCCGCCGGCAAACACATCGATGATGAACGCTACATACGCGAACCCCTGCCAAGTACTCACGTACGTGAAGTCTGCTACCCACAGCTGATTGGGACGCTCTGCCACGAACTGACGGTTTACCCGGCCGCCTGCCGCAGCTTCTTTCCTGCTGACCATGGTTCGTACTTTTTTCCCGCCGCACGCCGGTAAGCCCCATGCTTTTCATCAGTCGCGCGATGGTGCATCTGACCACGCTGAAGCTTTCCCGTTGCAGCTGGTGCCAGACCTTACGAACTCCATAGACACTGTAGTTTTCGTCGTACACGCGCTGTACCTCCAGCTTCAGCTGGTCATCACGCCGGTCACGCTGACTGCGTTTTTCCGGATGCTGACGTTGGTTCTGGTACCGGTAGTATGTCGACGGGGCGATATCCAGCTCATGGCATACCGGTCCGACTCCGTGACTTACGCGGAGGGTATCGAGCAGCGGCATCATGTTCACATGTGCATCAGCATTCCACCAAAGTATTCGGTATCGACAATCGTCGGCTATCTGAAGGGGAAAAGTGCGATAGCGATAGCCCGGCAGTTCGGCAGAGGAAAAAACTTCACTGGTGAAGTTTTCTGGGCACGAGGATATTTTGTTTCAACTGTAGGCCTGGATGAAGCCACGGTCAGGGCTTACATACGCAAGCAAGAGCGAGAAGACGAACGTTACGACCAGATGAATCTGAACGTATAACAGGCGCCTTGGGCGGCTCATGGTTTGTCGGCGCCTTTGAGGCGCTCACCCTAAAGCCTCCGGCTCTGCCGGAGGATACTTACTTCTGCCAAACTAGGGAAGGTGCGAATAAGCAGGTCATTTCTTCCCAAGCTGACTCGCTGATTAAAATTTCGCGGATCTGGGCCGATTTTTTTCCCGCAAACACATCGAATCAGCCTATTTAGGCTATTTTTTCCACCATTTCTGGCGTTATTTCCGGTTTTTACTGAGATCTCTCCCACTGACGTATCATTTGGTCCACCCGAAACAGGTTGGCCAGGGTGAATAACATCGCCAGTTGGTTATCGTTTTTCAGCAGCCCTTTGTATCTGGCTTTCACGAAGCCGAACTGCCGCTTGATGATGCGAAACGGGTGCTCCACCCTGGCACGGATGCTGGCTTTCATGTATTCGATGTTGATGGCCGTTTTGTTCTTGCGCGGATGCTGCTTCAAGGTTTTTACCTTGCCGGGACGCTCGGCGATCAGCCAGTCCACATCCACCTCGGCCAGCTCCTCGCGCTGTGGCGCTCCTTGGTAGCCGGCATCGGCTGAGACAAATTGCTCCTCTCCATGAAGCAGATTACCCAGCTGATTGAGGTCATGCTCGTTGGCCGCGGTGGTGACCAGGCTGTGGGTCAGGCCACTCTTGGCATCGACACCAATGTGGGCCTTCATGCCAAAGTGCCACTGATTGCCTTTCTTGGTCTGATGCATCTCCGGATCGCGTTGCTGCTCATTGTTCTTGGTAGAGCTGGGTGCCTCAATGATGGTGGCATCCACCAAAGTGCCTTGGGTCATCATGACGCCTGCTTCGGCCAGCCAGCGATTGATGGTCTTGAACAATTGACGGGCCAGTTGATGCTGCTCGAGCAGGTGGCGGAAATTCATGATGGTGGTGCGATCCGGCAGGGCGCTATCCAGGGATAATCGGGCAAACAGGCGCATGGAGGCGATTTCGTACAGGGCATCTTCCATGGCACCGTCGCTCAGGTTGTACCAATGCTGCATGCAGTGAATACGCAGCATGGTCTCCAGCGGATAGGGCCGTCGGCCATTGCCCGCCTTGGGATAAAACGGCTCGATGACAGCGGTCATATTCTGCCATGGCAGAATCTGCTCCATGCGGGAGAGGAAAATCTCTTTTCTGGTCTGACGGCGCTTAGTGCTGAATTCACTATCGGCGAAGGTGAGTTGATGGCTCATGATGTCCCTCTGGGATGCGCTCCGGATGAATATGATGATCTCATATCAGGAACTTGTTCGCACCTTCCATAATCGCCGGGAAGAATGCACGACCTGGAACCTTTGGTGGTATCTTTCTTGATGACTCGAAGATAATGACTGATATGATTTCAAAGAAGAAACCACAAATTTTGGTTGTCAATGGTGGCGTTTACGACCGGGAAATTTGCCAGAAGTAGCGTTGTCTTTGCCCTTGAAATGGAGGGGGAGAATCCCCTCCATCACCCCTTCAACAGGTATTGGCGCAAGCAGGAATCGAGTTTGAAGGGAGCTGCATTGCAAATTGTTTTGCGAAGCATCGCCAGTAAGATGGTACTCGAATTGTGCTTCATAACATTAAAGCAGGGCCTGCCCTGCAAAATGACCAATCCCCATAGACAAAAGCATAGCCATGGTACTCCAGAACGTAATTCTTATGATCGCCCTGACAGGAGAGGCTTTACTCAAAACCGAAGATATATAGCCAAGGACCGCCAGTGAAAAAAGGGTGGAAAGGATTATCAACAAAAAAGCCAGTTTCAGAGGGGAGAGCCATGCCACGATTAAGGGTAACACCGCACCAGCGGAAAAACTCAGGGCAGAAAAGACAGCTGCCTGTAGGGGCTGTGCAGAATTTATATCCGTCAACCCCAGTTCTTCACGGGCATGAGCATCCAGGGCATCTTTGACCATAAGTTGCTCTGCAACCTGCCGGGCAAGCTCTGGCTCCAGTCCACGTTGCATATAAAGTGAAGTCAGTTCCCGCACCTCTCCCTGATAATCAGTTTCCAGCTCCCTTTTTTCCTGGGCAAGTGCTGCGTTTTCGGTATCCGCCTGAGATGAGACGGAAACATATTCCCCTGTAGCCATTGACATAGCTCCGGCAACCAGTCCTGCAACACCTGCAAGTAAAACACCGGAAGGACTGCTATTTGCAGATGCAACCCCAAGAACAAGGCTCGCTGTCGAAACAATTCCGTCATTTGCCCCCAGTACAGCTGCCCTCAGCCATCCCACTTTTTCGATACTATGTCGTTCAAGATGCATATATTTTTTCCTTCAAATACGCATACTCATCGGAATTACGGATAAATAGAAAATGCATTGACGGATAAATGCGCGGTTATAGTCTGTTTTAGCCAACCATTACAGGGCATCTTATCCATCATAAACCTACAGCACTATTCGGTAACGGGATTTTTCCTTTGGCTACGAACGGTGAGGAAGATATGCAGCAACCCCATCGCACCATGTGCCCAGAAATAGGTTTCAATAAATACAGTCAGAAACTTATGCACATGCAGGACGGTTTCTGTCAGCACAGGTGACGTGCCAAGAGCAGTATTGAGAGCAAACCAGAATCCACCACATAATGCAACGCCCAATAGTGCAAGTACACCAAGCCCCTGAACCAGAGCAGCAATCCCACCAGCATGAGCTTCAGGAAGACGGAATGATATCAGCATTTTGATATCTTCAACCACACCTCGAAAATCAAGGACCACCCAGGCAAAATAGTAACGAAATCCTCGTTGTGTCAGCATCCATGCAAGCATGACAAACCCAAGGACAATCAGTGATAACCCAGTGATAACATGGAACCATGTTACGAACCCAGTGAGAGTATAGTCACTAAGCGCATCGCTTTCGGTAAGGTTTGAATTAATAATCTGCAATAAAATCAATACAGCTACGATGATATGCAGCACACGTAGAAATGGTGTGTTTTTGTGAGGAAGAGCATTACGTAAATTTTCGTTCATAATTTAGCCACTTTTTTAAGGTTGGTTGACCACTCAATATTATGCCTTTTTATTAATGATAACCTTAACTTCTCAAAACCAAGATGCACTCAGTAATATCCAAACCATGTTCAAAGGCCCAGTACTCGACAGGTAAATTCAGGTTCCTGAGTGGTTCTTATCGTCGCCAGATAGCCACGAAACAACGCAATGCTGTACAGAATGCTTATATCTGAACGCTTGAAATTCCAAAAGCGACGTGGATCGTACGGCACTTAATCCGACGACCGATGAAGAGTGCAGCCATGACAAAATCCATTCACCAAGCCACATTAGGTGACGTCGGAAATGATCTTCTTACGGCAAAGCACATGGCTTAGAATCCCTGTTCCAGCCTCGAAGAGGATACTGATGATTTATTTGCCGGAAAAAAGCATCTTAATGAGGGTCTCATACCGATGATGAAGACATTACGGGCATCAGTGTGTTAATCAACGGGGAGCAGGTCATCATGACCAACAAACAAAACACAGACTGACGCGTGACCACCAAATATAATTTGGCCCCCTGAATCCACCCCGCGCAACACCAATAGGTACTTAACTTATGTTGAGGCAACAAACTAAAATATGTAGCATTGATAATGCATGTTTGTTACCCCAACATTTTTATATGTATTTTGCAGATAAGATAACGTTGTGAAATTTCCTCACCAGTGCATAGCTATCTGCTTGATTACAGGCACGTGTATCATGTCAGTTCAGGGATATCTTTCCAGCATATCTACCTTCACCGAATAATTCCCGGTCTCAGTCAACACCTAGTTTATTGTGGTATTTTCTCATCAGACTGCCTAGTTTCTGTGCTGCAATTTTCCCGGCGTCAAGACCTTCCTTCTCAGCGGTACTTTCAACGGCAGTTACCTCATCAATTAGAAGTGACATGCCTGCAACATACGTTTCCCTGTCATACCCTTCTACAGGGCTGTTCAGGATGGACTCTGCTGTTGCTTTCAGTTCCCGCATATCTTTCCTGAAGGATGTAACGTCCTCCTCCTTAAGTGCTGCGCGGTAGCTTTTATTCATCATCTTCATGGCATGTTCAACACCGTCAGAACCAGCCATTACACAGGGGGATAAAAGAAGGGTGGCTCCTATCACAACAGTACGCATAATTTTTCTCATAATAGCCTCCATATTGTTTACTCTCGTTTTCACAGTCAGAAGGGGTAATATTGCGCAAAAAAATAACCCCTTCCCAATCTTCTCAAAAAACAGCAGCATTCATATTATTTTTCAGGATTATTTGCCCCCGCAACCAGGACTATTATCACCTTTAAAATAAGGGTCAACATGTGTCATAACATTTAAAACATGATGATTATCTAAAACTGATTTCCTGGCCAAAACAGCAATGTCATGTCCTACTTTCACTGATAAATCACCATCAATTTCCAGATGAACATCAACCACAACAAGGTCCCCCATTTTTCTGGTCTTGAGGTCATGGATGCCTTCGACCCCAGGCGTGGACAATAATGTTGTTTTTATACTATTTTCAGTTTCAATATCCACGGCCCTGTCCATCAAGTCATGAAGCGAATCTGACATAAATGAATATCCCATTCTGGTCACAATCAGTCCCACAACCAGTGCAGCTACCGGATCAAGCAATTTAAACCCTGATAAACTACCAATAATACCAATAGCCACCACCAAAGATGAGGCGGCATCAGAGCGGGCATGCCAGGCATTGGCAACCAGCATAGTGGATTTTACTCGGGTTGCTACTGCCAGCATATAGCGAAAAAGAAGCTCTTTGATAACCAGTGCGGCTAAGGCCACCCACAGAGCAACAATATGTACCTGAGGAATATCATCTGGTTGTTGCATTTTATTTGCTGCTGACCATAACATCCCGATGCCAACAATGAATAAAATTGTCCCCAGAATTAATGATGCACCATTTTCATAACGATGATGCCCGTAGTGATGGTCATCATCGGGATTTTTTTTACTTTTATGATTAGCAATAAGCACCACAAAGTCTGAAACTAAATCAGACAGAGAATGGATACCATCCGCAATAAGCCCCTGAGATCCGGAAAATACGCCAGTAATCACTTGCCCGGATGTCAGAAAACAATTAACAAGCACACTAACCCATGTGCTTTTACGGGCCGCGAGGAAACGCTCATGAGAACTAATATCAATATCATCCGTAAGTTTGTTTACCTGCACCTGAAACTCCTAATAACAGCATCTACAGTTAATACTAAGCAGCCAATACTACCCGGCCAAGTTCAGTTTTGGTATATGAAATTTTGAGGTACTGTGGTGAAAATATAAAAATGGTGAGATTTATTCCTGTAAAGACCGCGCCATGGTGGCGATAACATCTATTTATCATAACGCCTGAACATTAATTTATTCTGAACAGAAGAGAGAAGAAAAGTTGACAGTTATCACAACTATACACTTACGCCCAGTGTGGATGGGTTCAACAAACTAAAATTGCAAACCCGATTAACTGAGGAATTGAGCGCTCTCGAAGAGGAGTTGCTTTCGGGTAGCTGTCAACCATTGCAAAATGGTAAACAACATCCTTTGGGTCCCCAACTGTGTGGCCACTGTAGTGACTGTGGTGGGTGATAGAACTGGTCACATTGATGCCAGACTTTTTCGTGCCGCATGTATGGCACACTGAATTTGATTAAGACCTGCTGAAATGAAACCGGAGTGCTTCAGCTACAGAAACTGACCAAATCGTATACCCCAAGCAAGATCTGAAGGCACTGTTGCAAATAGTCGGTGGTGATAAACTTATCATCCCCTTTTGCTGATGGAGCTGCACATGAACCCATTCAAAGGCCGGCATTTTCAGCGTGACATCATTCTGTGGGCCGTACGCTGGTACTGCAAATACGGCATCAGTTACCGTGAGCTGCAGGAGATGCTGGCTGAACGCGGAGTGAATGTCGATCACTCCACGATTTACCGCTGGGTTCAGCGTTATGCGCCTGAAATGGAAAAACGGCTGCGCTGGTACTGGCGTAACCCTTCCGATCTTTGCCCGTGGCACATGGATGAAACCTACGTGAAGGTCAATGGCCGCTGGGCGTATCTGTACCGGGCCGTCGACAGCCGGGGCCGCACTGTCGATTTTTATCTCTCCTCCCGTCGTAACAGCAAAGCTGCATACCGGTTTCTGGGTAAAATCCTCAACAACGTGAAGAAGTGGCAGATCCCGCGATTCATCAACACGGATAAAGCGCCCGCCTATGGTCGCGCGCTTGCTCTGCTCAAACGCGAAGGCCGGTGCCCGTCTGACGTTGAACACCGACAGATTAAGTACCGGAACAACGTGATTGAATGCGATCATGGCAAACTGAAACGGATAATCGGCGCCACGCTGGGATTTAAATCCATGAAGACGGCTTACGCCACCATCAAAGGTATTGAGGTGATGCGTGCACTACGCAAAGGCCAGGCCTCAGCATTTTATTATGGTGATCCCCTGGGCGAAATGCGCCTGGTAAGCAGAGTTTTTGAAATGTAAGGCCTTTGAATAAGACAAAAGGCTGCCTCATCGCTAACTTTGCAACAGTGCCCTGAAAAGTGTCAGGGACGCGTAGCTGAAGCAATTTTTGCGAACTGCGCGGAACTGGATAACGACCAGTTTATCGAGACCATCGATTGGATTAGGCTCTATAAGCGCTGAATGCCACCATCAGGTATGTAACAGTTAAGTGATATACGAAGTGTAGGGATATTTTATGACTGGAGAATTAAAATCTGAGAGACAAACCATTGTGTACGGGAGGTCGCAATGAAAAACTGGACCAGAAACTTTATTGATGACATGAAGCATATCTGGCGGGAATTCAGGCGGGATATTGCTGAAACTAATGCTAAAAAAAACCTCAATGATGATGATGTGGCTGGCGTTAGCCATTCCGTTGACTGGAATAATGTACCTGATTTAGATCCGCGAAAGGCGGTTAACAACCTCGATAACTTCTACTCACGGCAATTAAGGGGAACGGAATATCCAGGTACGCGATATCAGCACAGGAACTAAATGTTTTGCGCATGCGCAAAATGCAGCTGAGTCTGCATTTTTTTGACTAAAAGCAATGTTCGAATCTTTTTGTTACCTCGTTTGCTGATGCCCAGCAATGTTGTCCGGCCACCAGTGCTGTACTGACGGGTACCAGCACTGGTGCCGCAGTAAAATCACGACTACTACCGTACTGCTTCCCGTCACCAACCTCAGTTGAAATGGTACTGGCCGTTAGCGGGGGTTGAAGGCCAACCGGACGAGAACGCACGCGAAGTACATTTTTTGAGCGGTCAGACGAGTAAAGAAAACGAGGATTTGTTTACTCTTTTCGTTGATGCCAGTAGCCATGCGGTTTCAGGTACTTTCAGTGTTAATAAACCCGGTAATCAAATCAACGTAAACCTGACGAACAACGCCACGACTTCATAGACCTAAAATCATGCAGTTAGGTTCTTAGCGTACATTTCCGCTCCATTGGGCTTCAAACCCCGACTATGACAAACTCATGCTTCCAGTTCGTCAGACACGGCAAAGCGCCGCTAAAAGGCAACAGCCTATGCGGTAGCGTGTTCATGCAGGGGAATAGGTCGAGAGGTCTTGAAGTATGCGCCTAACTGCGGCTACACTGAGATCACTGATTTGGTGACGTTGTTCCCCTAGAACACGCTACCTGGCTAATCAGTCCTGAGAAAACTGGTTAGCCCGTCAAAGCCCGCGCCTGAGAACGCGGGTTTTTTCGTTTAGGGAAAGAAGATACGCTGCACATCCCCGCCACGTCAATCAACCATCACGATCAGGCTATGATGCTAATGTCGAGCTTAACGCCCAACCAGAAGAATGCCAGCCACTAAAAAGACGAAAAAAGCGCAATATAGACTGATGGCAGGCTTAGTTTCATGCTCCCCAGCAACAACAGTGACTAGCGAGACTAAGCTGACAAACAACAGCAAAAAGCCAATTGCAGTGTTATGGGCATATACAAAATCCATCATAATATTCCTTTTTCAAATAAGAGCTGTGTTTGAGGTTAAAAGCCAAAGCAGGTTAGCAACAAAATCCGTAATCGGCACGCCATAAAATCAGGTAAGCGTTAAGTGAGCGCCGTATTGACGGTTATTTATCGGTGGGGGTTGAAGGCCAACCGGACGAGAACGTACGCGAAGTACATTTTTTGAGCGGTCAGACGAGTAAAGAAAACGAGGATTTTGTTTACTCTTTTCGTTGATGCCAGTAGCCATGCGGGGCTTTGTTGAATAAATCAGATTTCGGGTAAGTCTCCCCCGTAGCGGGTTGTGTTTTCAGGCAATACGCACGCTTTCAGGCATACCTGCTTTCGTCATTTTGTTCAGCGCTCGTACCAGGGCCATAGCCTCCGCAACCTGACCATCGTAGTCACGCAGCGTCAGTGAACCCCCGAACAGCTGTTTTACCCGGTACATCGCCGTTTCCGCTATCGAGCGACGGTTGTAATCTGTTGTCCATTTCCACCGCGCATTACTCCCGGTCATTCGCTGATTAGCCACTGCACGGTTACGGTCTGCATATTCACCGGGCCAGTAACCCGCACCTTTTCGGGGAGGGATAAGCGCGCTGATTTTCTTACGCCGCAGTTCATCGTGACATAGCCGGGTATCGTAAGCGCCATCGGCGGCGGCTGACCTGATTTTCCGGTGGGTTTGCCGGATTAACCCGGGGAAGGCCTCTGAGTCCGTAACGTTGTTCAGCGACAGGTCAGCGCAGATGATTTCATGTGTTTTACTGTCAACGGCGAGATGCAGCTTACGCCAGATACGGCGGCGTTCCTGGCCATGCTTTTTGACTTTCCACTCGCCTTCACCGAAGACCTTCAGCCCGGTGGAATCAATTACCAGGTGTGCGATTTCACCCCGGGTGGGCGTTTTGAAACTGACATTAACCGACTTTGCCCGCCTGCTGACACAGCTGTAATCCGGGCAGCGTAGCGGAACGTTCATCAGAGAAAAAATGGAATCAATAAAGCCCTGCGCAGCGCGCAGGGTCAGCCTGAATACGCGTTTAATGACCAGCACAGTCGTGATGGCAAGGTCAGAATAGCGCTGAGGTCTGCCTCGTGAAGAAGGTGTTGCTGACTCATACCAGGCCTGAATAGCTTCATCATCCAGCCAGAAAGTTATGGAGCCACGGTTGATGAGGGCTTTATTGTAGGTGGGCCAGTTGGTGATTTTGAACTTTTGCTTTGCCACGGAACGGTCTGCGTTGTCGGGAAGATGCGTGATCTGATCCTTCAACTCAGCAAAAGTTCGATTTATTCAACAAAGCCCATTGACGATGAACGTTATCAGGAAGAGGGAACTTCAAAAACCAAAAGGGTCAGATGCCTACTGAAACAGGTGGATCACGATACTGCACCGCATGTTCTTAGTGCCCTACAGCAACATAAAGCTGAGACCATGTCTGAACAGGACCAACAAAGCCGCGATGACAATCGCGTAATGATTTCACGCCTGGAAACAATTGATGCTGATACAGCCAAAGGTGGTAGTACAACTGATAGCCGAAATGAACAAGTTGATATCTTTGCCGCCTCATCTACGGGTTTTCGAGTTCGAAACACGACTTGTTGAATTGTTCTCAGGTGAGCAGATTGACGGCAGCTTCCGGCTGAATGATGATTAGAAAACTACATTAGTTCAAAGCAGCATAGTAAAAGGACAAAAGATGAAGCCTGAACAGTTAAAAAAAATAGAGTCTTTGCAACGTGAAGTTGATGATTTCCATCCAGTTTTAAGAGCACTTTTTCCAAAATTGCCAACAGTGACCCATGTTGAATATAAACAAGGTCCTAGCGAAAAAGGGTCCGATTTTGTAATAATAAAAAGAGATGATACACTTGATGAAGAAATATATATTGGCGTTGTCTGTAAAGTCGGAAAAATCACCCAATCGAACAATGAGGTTGAACGTCAAATAGAGGAGTGTAAAATTTTCCCAAGGTTAATCTCATCGGGTTCAAAACATATTCATTTGAATGAGATTTGGGTTGTTACAAACTCGACCATATCTAATAACGCTCAAGAAAAAATTCACTACAAGTTTAAATCAACAAACATTAAATTTATTGATGGCGAAAAATTATGTTCTTTGATATCTAAATATTACCCTGAGTTCTGGGATTTTGAATCAATCAATTACGAACATTACTTGGCTGACTCTTTGAACATGATGAGTTCTCTACCTGAAAGCTCATTCTTTGGTAGCATTGGCATAAACAACCTAATTGATCGCTATGTTTCTAAAGAGGATAGTAAAAAAAGAAGACATCGCCCCTTGAAGCTTTTTAGCGTCATTAAAAATGAACGTTTCGTTTTTTTGGAGGGGAATGTTGGTGCAGGGAAGAGTACATTAATAAAGCAGTTAATTGAGAAAATAAAAGCAGAATACTCTTATGAGAAAGATTATACCTTACCGATATTCTGTCAATATAAAGATTTGATTGATAAAAATCTAGAGGTGGAATTAATTATTTCTGGAGTATTGTCAGAGTATAAAATACAACATGAAGGAAAGATTCTATTTATAGTTGATTCAGTTGATGAAGTCAAAGAGTCAATGGAGGAGAGACAGTCAAACTTCCGCAAGATAGTTGAACAAATATCAAGAAACGATCAATTAAGATTACTAGTGGCCTCAAGGGTTATGGACTCGCTCGAGGACTATGAAATAATTGATAAAATGTTTTCTAGATATTCTATAATTCCACTTACAACATCTCAACTCATTGATTTTGTGGATAAAATCTGCAACGATATAAAAATCACTCATAAGTTAAAGAATGGAATTGAAAAAACCCCATTATTTAAATTTATTCCGAGAACCCCTGTAAGTGCCATTCTTTTGGCGAGAATACTTTCTGATGAGATTAAAGAACTACCATCGACCATGACTGAGTTGTATTCTAAATACAGTGAAATTGTACTGGGTCGATGGGATACCTCAAAAGGTTTGCTTTCCCAAACCGAATATGATGTTATTAGTAATGTTTTAATTGAGATCTCTATTTATATGATGGATAATGCTCTGGCATGCATTTCTGTATCAGAAGTTCAGGATATATTTCTAACATATCTTGCAAAAAGAAACCTTAATGTCGATGAAGAAAAGTTATTCAAAAGATTAATATATCGTAGTGAGGTCACCTGTGTAAATAACAGGACGAACACCTTTACTTTCCTCCATAGATCATTCATGGAGTACTTTTATGCTGAAGGCTTAAGGAAGAAAGGATTTGTAGATATAAATGATAAAATATATGAAATTTACTGGGCAAACTGCTATTTCTTTTATTTTGGCTTGCAAAGGGACAATGAATATCTAATTGATAAAATTAATGATTTCAAGCCTGAAGATGATAGGACAAGGTTTCTAAGACTGTTCTACAATGGTTCATTCTTCCTTGCATCGTATCTCACGCCTTATAAAAAAATAACAAAGGGTGTGCTCTCGTCATATGTAGACGCTGGTAAATTATATGTTGATATTCTCAAGGGTAATACAGATATACCCCTTAAGGAATTTACGCCTGTAGCATTATTATGTATTTTTACACGCTGCCTAAGTAATAATTATTGTTACGACTTTTTCAAACCAGCTCTTGAGGATTTATTAGTAGCCATTGAACAATATGATGAGATTGGTGAACACATAGATTACGCAAAGTTTTTCATAGCAGCTACATTGAATGAACTTGGGGATAAAAATGCTTTTGATGATCTCATCGAAAATAATAATCTAGACATTCTCATCAATCTTGGCATCACACATGTCACAGAGGATTCTGGAATGATTAGTGTTGCAGTTGATAAATATCTCAAGAAATTCAATCGCAAAAGAAAGAATAACCATGATATGTCAGACTATATATCTCGTCTCTATGAGGAATCGTCATCTGAAATGCGTCAATCAATTTCAAAAAATCAATAGCACGTATTGAGTCGAAACCGCATCATCTATTATTGAGATATGCGGTTAATTTTTTCGCATAATAGGTAGTTAGGCACAGCGTATATCGCGGAAAAGAACTACTCTTATTGCTAAGAGTAGTTCGATTCTCTGTAACAATGCTGGTATGATCCTTTCTGTTTCAAAAACATCAGAACACAGATTGAGTTCAGCATGGCTCATTGGTATATGAACTTTCCAAGTTATTCTTAAATCCCTTTAAAACTGTGAAGTAAATACACACTTGATTTGTATTCAAATTTCATAATTTATCCCAGATCGAAGGTAAGTGTTTTTTCCTCACATGCGCTAATGCGTCCTGAGGTTGTATGATCAGATCCACTCAGATATCGAGCAGCCCCAAAATCGCGTATCACATATCCTTAGTTTTCACGTTATTTATACCCAGTCTTCCAGCTTCAGGTCAGGTACCCGCTCAAACTCTCTCACATTGTTCGTCACCAGCACCGCGCCGGCGGCAATGGCATGCCCGGCTATTGCCGTGTCGTTCGGGCCGATCGGCATGCCGGCCATGCGCAGCGCCACCCTAATCTCCGTGGTCGCATCCACCGCGGCCCGGTCCCAGGGCAGGATGGCATCGAGGCGGGCGCAGAATTCATCGACCAGCTGCACGTGGCGGGGTGAGGCCTTCGGGCCGGTGGCACCGAAGCGCATCTCCTGGTAGGTGATGGCCGAGATCACAATGCGGTGACCGCGCAGCACCGCCTGTGCCAGGCGTTTCCGGACGGCTTCCGGCTGCTCTCGCATGATGAACGAGCAGATACAGGTGTCCAGCATATAAATCTTGTTCATAAATCAAATCGTCCTTCGTCGGTGACAACGTCCTCGCGCTCCGCCATAAAGTCCGGATCGGCTCTTTCGAGCTCAAAGAATGAATCCCAGGTCGGCCGGACGGGGCGCAGGATGATGCTGTCCCCTTCCCGGACGATCTCCAGCTCGCTCACCCCCTCAAAATCCAGATCGCGGGGCAGACGGATGGCGCGGTTGTTGCCATTTTTAAAAATGGATACGGTTCTCATAATTCTCTCCCGGGTAGGTGTGGATATGTGGTGCATATCCGGAATGGGGTGCTTTGCACCGGGTGTGTGCATATGTTCAGTATATGCAGATGTCATGCATATGTATAGGGGCTGGATATGCAGATGGTGAGGATATGAGTATGCTCTACCTATGCAGATGCCAGGCATATGGATATGCTCCACATATACCTTCTTCTCTCTTTTTTGGCTGAGATCCGAAAACTCCCAGAACCGGAACCGGGTAACACAGCAGCCCAAAATATTCCTCTCCTGTGTTACCGACATTCCCCTCAGGCGTGGACATAATGACCGTGACAGCAAAACTGATGAGGAAAAGAAATGAAATTCATCCCTGCCCGTACTGCCGCCGATGTGCTGGAGATAATGAAATCATACCGTGACGATCTGCGTGAAAAGACATTGTATGAACTATCCTGGTCTGTGCTGGAAAGGCTCATTTCACGTGATAGGGGTCCGCTTGGAAAACGGAATCTATGGTCACTCCCGTTTTTGCAACACCGATTTTGACGACAAGTTGGCTTGCTTGAATCTATCCGGCGTCTGAATGGGATTTTATTCCCGCGCCTTGATGAGTTCCGCGCCTGATGAACCTCCAGAAAATATACGGCTTCAATGAGCCTTTCCGTTTTACAGGTTCCTCAACAGGCCGGTGGGCCGTTAGTATCATCAATATCAGTATTCGCAAAACCAGATCAGTAATTCTTTAAACCGGTGTATTTCTGCCGTTATGCTACATAAGTTTGCTGTCGTGCCGTTAGGGCCCAGGCTATTCTGGCCAGCTTGTTTGCCAGAGCACAAGTGACGACAAAGTTGCTTTTCCGGCACAGTAAATCCCTGACCCAATCGGCCAATTTGCCAGACTGGTGTTCCAGTTTTTGTATGAATACCCTGGCACATTGAACCAACAAAGTTCGGATCTTTTTATTACCTCGCTTACTAATTCCCAGCAATGTCGTCCTACCTCCCGTGCTGTACTGCCGAGGTACAAGCCCTGTTGCCGCCGCAAAGTCACGGCTGCTGGCGTACTGCTTCCCGTCGCCAATCTCAGTTGAAATAGTACTCGCTGTCAGTGTTCCGACGCAGGGAATGCTCAGCAAGCGCTGTCCAACCTCATCTTCGTCCAACTTTCGTTTCAACTGGGATTCCAAATCTTTAATCTGCTCAACAAGATAGTGATAATGCTGTTGTAATTTCAGCAATAACTGGCTGAGGTAAAGAGGCAAACTATTATCCTCAAGAATGGTACTCAGTCGGCTAATAACGGCAGCTCCTCGGGGAACGCTAATGCCAAATTCCAGCAGAAAAGCATGCATTTGATTGGTTGTTTTTACCTTATCCTGAACCAGGGATTCACGGACACGATGCAGAGCCCGCATTGCCTGCTGAGATTCCGTTCTGGGCTGCACAAAACGCATAGACGGACGCGATGCAGCTTCACAAATAGCTTCGGCGTCGACAAAGTCGTTTTTATTGCTTTTAACGAACGGGCGGACAAATTGTGGTGATATCAGCTTTGGGGAATGCCCCAACTCTTCCAACTTGCGTGCCATAAAGTGAGAACCGCCACAGGCTTCCATTGCGATGGTTGTAGCGGGGCATGTCGCCAAAAATTCGATCAACTTTGGCCGGGTAAATTTTTTACGGTAAACAGCCTTCCCGCGACGATCCTGGCAATGAATATGGAAAGAGTTTTTACCCAGATCGATACCAATGAGCGCAATGTTTTCCATGATAGTTCTCCGAATGAAAGCCTGTCCTCAGCATAGTACCGGGAAGGAGGGAGTGACCATCTCATTAAATATCCTACGCTAAGACTAATTTTATGACAGACGGCTTTGTTCGAAAAGCAGACTCAAAAATTATCGGTGGCTCTATATAAAGGATGACTACATAAAAAAGACACAGAAGTACCCTTCTGAATTCATGCCGAGGGGAACATTTTACTGGTTTATTTCTTCACGCAGACGTCTGATATCACGTAGCGGCGACTCGCCAAACTCTCTGCTGTACTCGCGGCTAAACTGGGAAGCACTCTCATAGCCTACTTTTATCGCCGCGCTCACCGCGTCAAGATGGCTGTTCAGCATTTGCTGTCGTGCCTCCTGAAGTCTGAGCTTCTTGATAAACTGTAGCGGACTCATCCCTGTCACTGACCGGAAATGGTGACGAAATGATGACGTGCTCATCGACGAGCGGGAAGCCAGCTCATCTATGCTGACTGGCTGAGTAAAGTGTTGTTTAAGCCAGGCAACTGCCCCGGAAATTTGTTGCCCAGGCGAACCCGGTGATGCGATATGGCGAAGCGCACTCCCATAGGGGCCTGTCAGCAGCCGAATGATGATCTCCTGCTGTATGAGCGGGGCAAGATGCTGAATTAAAGGTGGTTCGTCATTCAGTGACAGCAGTCTTCTCAACGTATCAGCAAGTCCCGCGTCAAGCTCATTAACGGCCAGCGGATCAAAAACCGATGATTTAGCCGCTGGTCGAAAAGGGATCATTGCCGCCGTCTGCATCACAGCAGCGGGCTCAATAGTGACCATCATCCCCAGGAACGGTGCGGATGCTGTCGCCGTCGCAACATGTGACACGACCGGAAGCTCAAGTGTGGTGAGCAGTGTTTGCCCTGCGCGGTAGCCAGTTACTTTTCCTCCCAGCACCACTTCTTTACTGCCCTGAATAACCACACCTAAGCCAATGCCATAGATACAATGCACGGGAGTGGTCGGTGCATTTCGTCGGTGCACCGATAACGACGGAACTACAGTTGTGAAATCACCATCGTATTGTGCAATCTCGTTAATTTTCTCAGCAAGCATTTTAAGGCTTTGTTCTAAGGAAAAGTCCTGCATCTCTCAGTCCTGATAACTCTCATGATTCAATAGTAACGTAAAAATTAAAATATCATTTATGGAAGCCAATAACCCAATTCATGAAAAATAAATCATTTCAGGCAATGATTGTGGTGAAGTGAGCAAGCCATCTTAGCGCTTTGTGGTCAATAATGCTTCTATCATGTTCCTGCTTATGGAGTGCTTTGTGACAGGTTTATTTTCTTCATTTTCGCTGAAAGATATTACGCTACGTAATCGGATAGCAGTTTCTCCCATGTGTCAGTACCAGGCTGTCGATGGCTTTATCAATGACTGGCACAGTACCCATTATTCCATGCTCGCACGTGGGGGGGCTGGTCTCGTTGTCGTTGAAGCCACTGCCGTAGCACCTGAGGGCCGAATTACACCCGGTGATGTCGGATTATGGAGTGATGAACACATCTCAGGGCTGTCGTCCATTGCCGCAGCAATTAAGGCAGCCGGGGCTGTCGCAGGGATTCAGCTCGCCCATGCGGGCCGAAAAGCCGGCTGTACGCCACCATGGCAGGGTGGCGCACCTCTGGATCGAGATGATACACAGGCGTGGGAGCCCGTCGGGCCTTCCGCCGTCCCCTTCGTACCCGGGAATGACTATATTCCCCGTGAAATGACCAAAGATAACATCCGACAAACGCAGCAGGACTTTGCCCGAGCGGCAGAGCGTGCCTGCCAGGCTGGTTTCCAGTGGCTGGAACTGCATTTTGCCCATGGTTTCCTGGCACAAAGTTTTCTTTCCTCACAGTCAAATACCCGTTCGGATGAATATGGCGGTTCTCTTGAAGGGCGTGCCCGCTTCTTACTGGAGACAGTAGCTGAAGTCCGCAAGTTCTGGCCTGATAATTTCCCCTTAACGGTACGCCTCGGCGTGGTTGAATTTGATGACTGTCCTGAACATTCTTTCAGCGAATCACTCAAAGTAATCGGCTGGCTGAAGGATGCCGGAGTTGATTTTGTTGATGTGGGTCTTTCTCTGGCAACGCCAGGTGAGAACATCCCGTGGGCGGCAAACTTTATGATTCCATGGGCTGCACGTGTTCGCCGGGAGAAAAACATTCCTGTCGGGACAAGCTGGATGATTACTCAGGCTAAAGAAGCGAATGAATTCATACAGGACGGTAAAGTAGATGTGATCTTTTTCGCCCGCACATTGCTGGCTAATCCGCACTGGCCATATCGCGCGGCGCGGGAGCTTGAAACCTCCGACCCGCACGCTGTATTACCCACACCCTATGCATACTGGTTACAAAACTGGTCCGAATGACCATAACAGGTTGCGTCGTCCCGGCCACGTAACCTGCCCTCATCAGGGGGATCCGTCCTGGTAGTGAAACCTTTATTAAGCGGAGAACGATATGAGTCAGCCAAAACCCCGTCCTGCACAACGCACTGAAAGCCTAAACGCTTTCAGCCGACGCAATTTCCTGTCTTCTTCTGCCTTAATGGGGGCAGGGTTGATTTTGGGGAGCTTACCTGACAGGGCGCATGCAATGTCATCAGAGCCGACAGCAAAACCGGCACAGGCCAGACAAGGTTCACAGACAATGCCGACGCGAAAACTTGGAGCTATGGTGGTTTCCGCACTGGGTGCCGGATGTATGAGTATCAGCGCTAACTACGGAGCGGCAGCGGATAAATCCCTGGGGATAAGAACGATAGGTGAGGCACACGCCAGAGGCGTCACGCTATTCGATACCGCCGAAGTTTATGGACCTTATACCAATGAAGAACTGGTTGGCGAGGCACTTGCTCCTGTTCGTAACCAGGTCTTTATTGCCAGCAAATTTGGATTTGATATTCAACATGGCGGGCTGAACAGTCAGCCAAAACATATCCGGAAAGTGCTGGAGGCCTCTCTCAGGCGTTTACGCACTGACCGTATCGATCTGTATTATCAGCATCGCGTTGATCCTGGTGTTCCCATAGAGGACGTAGCCGGGACTATCCAGGATTTGATTAAAGAAGGCAAGGTTCTACATTTTGGTCTTTCTGAAGCAAGTCCTTCTACCATCCGTCAGGCTCATGCGATCCAGCCTGTCACCGCAGTACAGACGGAATATTCTGTCATGAACCGCGATCCGGAACATAATGGTGTGCTGGATACCTGCGAGGAGCTGGGAATTGGTTTCGTCCCCTGGGGGCCGATAGGCATGGGGTATCTGACCGGAACGGTGAGCGCAAACACGCATTTTGATCCCAAAACCGACTTACGCTCCACTTTTGAACGTTTTACTCCTGAAAACTTAGCGAAAAACTGGCCCTTTGTGGAAAAGCTGAAAGCTATCGCTGACAGTAAGGGCGCCACACCGTCTCAGATCGCGCTTGCATGGCTTCTGGCCAAAAAACCCTGGATTGTTCCTATTCCCGGGACACGAAATATCAACCATCTCCGTGAAAACCATGGCGCTTTAGAGATCCAGTTTACCACTACTGAGTTAAACGAAATGGATAAAGCTGTGTCCGGGCTTCGCGTCTATGGTGGTCGCATGAATCGTGCCCAGATGGATCTCGTCGAGCCTAAAGCTTAATTCCCGCCTGAGGTCAGACTTAAACTATTGGAAGAAATTTTATGAATATTGAGAAGAAAAAAAGAGTCGCTGTTGTTACCGGATCATCCTCTGGTATAGGTGAAGCTATCGCACGTGAACTGGCAGGAAACGGAATTACGGTTGTGCTTTTGGCCCGTCGATTCGAACGTATTGATGTTTTGGCCAGCGAGCTGGGGCACGGAGCAATTGCGATTAAAGCTGACGTGACAGAGCGTGAATCGATTGTGGCTGCGGCTAATCAGGTTGAACAAGCGTTAGGTGGTGTGGATATCCTGATAAATAATGCCGGTGTAATGTTAACGGGCCCTTTTGATTCAAGCCAGCGTGATGAACACCGCCAGATGATAGAAACAAACCTCCTAGGAGCAATGACAGTAACAGAGGTATTTCTCCCACAATTGCGTCGAAACAAGGGCGATCTCGTCAATATCTCTTCTGTAGCAGGTCGGGTCGCACCTTCAGGGTTTGCAGCGTATGCGGCAACAAAATGGGGGATAAATGGATGGTCAGAAGCACTTCGGGTGGAACTACAGCCTGACATTCGCGTCATGGTGATTGAGCCCGGCGCTATTGCAACAGAATTAGCCGATCATATTACTCACGAGGAAAGCCAGTCTGTGGCAAAATCTGCACTGGACTGGGCTATCCCGCCTTCCGATATCGCTGAGGTCATAGCATTTGCTGTCAACCTGCCGAAGCGCACGAGTATCAACGAGATATTGATCAGACCTACTGTTCAAATGATGTAAGAAAAAATATGCGGATCGCATAAAACCTGTTCCTTATGCGGTCCCTGCCTTCACCGTCGATGGAGGTTTATATTCAATACTGTTGATGCCCTGCCTTTACCCGAAGTATGGTTTGTCGGGTTGTATTAAATTCCCGGGCTATAGCGCTAATACTGATTCCGGCATCAATACGTTCTGCAACTGCTTGTTTCTGTTGTTCACTCAGCACGGGCGGACGACCAAAACGTTTACCTGAAGCCTTTGCTCGAGCAATCCCGGAGTGTGTGCGTTCAAGTAGCAAATCTCGCTCAAATTCCGCCACCGCTGAAATAACCTGCATGGTCATTCTCCCGGCTGCACTGGTCAGATCAACACCTCCTAGCGCCAGACAATGGACGCGAATATCTGACGCAGCCAGCTGCTCAACTGTTTTTCTTATATCCATGGCATTACGCCCAAGACGATCCAGTTTAGTGACAATCAGCACATCACCATTTTCCATACGATCAAGTAGGCGGATAAAGCCGGGACGTTCACTGGCAGCAACAGAGCCACTGATATGCTCCTCAATCAATCGCTGGGGTCTGATGGAAAATCCCGCAGCTTCAATTTCACGACGCTGATTTTCGGTTGTCTGCTCCAGTGTAGATACACGACAGTAGGCAAAAACACGTGACATAATGATACTTTCTGTACGAAAAGGATGTACGAATTGTAACGCATGTACGATAGTGAATTCACTGATTTTCGTACAGTAATGATAATAGATGTACGAAACCGACCGGTTTCGGTCAGTGTAAAGTGATAACAAAAATAAACTATATGCAGAGGAAGCATCTATGCCACGGAGACAAATACTCAGCAGTGAAGAAAAAGAACGCTTGTTGGTTGTGCCGGATGATGACGTTCTTCTGACACGCATGTGCTTTTTGAGTGAACATGACCTCGCGCTTATTAATAAACACCGCAGACCCGCAAACCGCCTGGGCTTTGCTGTTTTACTCTGCTATTTGCGAGGGCCAGGGTATCCTCCCGACAAAAATGCGTCCCCTCACGGCGGAGTTATTTCCCGGCTTGCGGCTCATTTGAAAATTCAGCCTGATTTGTGGGCCGAGTATGCCTCAAGAGAAGTCACCCGCTGGGAGCATCTGGCCGAACTCTACCGCTATCTGGAATTATCCCCCTTCAACCGGGCGCTACAAAAAACCTGCATTCGCCACCTTTATCCCCATGCTATGCGGACAGACAGAGGCTTTTTGCTTGCGGAGGAAATGCTCTCCTGGCTCCAACTCAATAAGGTGATTTTTCCTTCTGTTGATGTTGTCGAGCGAACCCTGGCCGAAGCAACAACGCTTGCAGACAGAGCGGTCTTTTCTGCGCTTACTGCGCAGCTTGAGCCAAGACATAAAGCGGCGTTGGACCGTCTGCTGGTCTCTGAGGGGGAGCAATCTTCACGGCTGGCCTGGCTGCTCCAGCCTCCGGGAAAAATTAATGGTAAAAATGCCCTGCAACATATCGACCGGTTAAATTCGATTGAGTCGCTGGCACTGCCTGACGGCATTGCGTTTTCCGTTCACCAGAACCGGCTCCTGAAACTCGCACGCGAAGGCAGGAAAATGAGTAGCCGTGACCTGGCAAAATTCACTGATGTTCGCCGTTATGCCACGCTGGTTTGTGTCATATCGGAAGCCAGGGCCACCCTGACAGACGAAGTTATTGAGCTGCACGAGCGTATTCTGGGCAGTTTGCTCAGCAGGGCAAAACGCACACAGGCCGAGCGACTTCAGCAAACGGGAAAGCTGATTCAGAGCAAGCTGAAGCAATACGTTACCGTCGGGCAGGCATTGCTGAACGCCAGAGAGTCCGGTGAAGATCCCTGGGCCGCAATAGAAGACGTCCTTCCCTGGCAGGAGTTTATCAACAGCGTGGAAGAGACGCGGTTCCTGTCACGTAAGGACAACTTCGACCCGTTGCATCTGATCACAGAAAAATACAGTACGCTGCGTAAATATGCCCCCCGGATGCTGGCCGCGTTGCAGTTCATGGCGGCACCCGCCGCAATTCAACTCAGTGACGCGCTGGATATCGTCAGAGAGATGTATCGAAAACAACTCCGAAAAGTACCGCCTTCAGCGCCAACCGGGTTCATCCCGGAAAGCTGGAGAAAGGTGGTGATCACGCCCTCCGGCATTGATCGAAAATATTATGAATTTTGCGTGCTGAATGAGCTAAAGGGAGCCCTACGTTCTGGTGACATCTGGGTAAAGGGATCTCGCCGTTACAGGAATTTCGATGATTATCTGATCCCATCTGGTGATTTTGAAAAATCACTCCTGAATAACCAGCTACCCCTTGCTATTCCGGCCGACTGCAATGAATACATCGAGAGCCGTATGATGCTTCTGGCAGCGCGCCTGAAGGAAGTTAATGCGATGGCACTGGCCGGTGATTTGCCCGATGTTGATATGTCGGACAAAGGCGTGAAAATTACCCCACTGGACAACAGTGTCCCTTCAGCAGTATCCCCGTTTGCCGATCTGGTTTATGGCATGCTGCCTCATCCTAAAATTACTGAAATGCTGGATGAAGTAGATGGCTGGACCGGTTTTACCCACCATTTCACTCATCTCAAAAATCATCACGTCAGACCTAAAGACAGAAAGTTGTTACTGACCACCATCCTGGCTGACGGCATCAATCTTGGGCTGACAAAAATGGCTGAATCCTGTCCGGGAACGACCAAATCATCACTTGAGGGCATTCAGGCCTGGTACATCAGGGATGAAACATATTCAGCAGCACTGGCTGAGTTGGTCAATGCCCAGAAAAAACGGCCTCTGGCGGCATTATGGGGCGATGGGACAACCTCCTCGTCTGATGGGCAAAATTTTCGGGTGGGCAGCCATGGGCGTTATGCGGGTCAGGTCAATCTGAAGTACGGTCAGGAGCCAGGCGTTCAGATTTACACGCATATTTCGGACCAGTACAGCCCGTTTTACACCAAAGTCATCAGCCGCGTGCGCGATTCTACTCACGTACTTGACGGCTTGCTGTATCACGAAAGCGAGCTGGAGATTACAGAGCATTACACCGACACCGCAGGTTTCACTGAGCATGTTTTCGCGCTGATGCATCTGCTCGGATTCGCTTTTGCGCCAAGGATCCGGGATCTTCAGGACAAGAGACTGTTTATTCATGGAAAACCCGCGTTGTATCCGGGGCTTCAGTCAATTATTTCCACAACCAGCCTGAATCTAAAGGACATTGAAACCCACTGGAGTGAGGTGCTACGTCTGGCGAGTTCTATAAAACAGGGAACGGTAACAGCATCACTGATGATGAAAAAGCTGGCCAGCTATCCGAAACAAAATGGTCTGGCAAAAGCACTGAGGGAAATTGGTCGCATCGAAAGGTCATTGTTTATGCTGGACTGGTTCCGGGATCCTTCCCTGCGTCGACGCATACAGGCAGGGTTGAATAAAGGTGAGGCGCGGAATGCCCTTGCTCGCGCAGTCTTTATGCACCGGCTGGGGGAAATCAGAGATCGGGGACTGGAAAACCAGAGTTATCGGGCAAGTGGGCTCACCTTGCTGACTGCGGCGATCTCACTCTGGAATACGGTATATATAGAAAGAGCCATAGATTATCTGAAGCGAAAGGGGATCCCATTCAATGACCAACTGATTTCTCATCTGTCCCCTCTGGGATGGGAACACATCAACCTGAGCGGAGATTACGTCTGGCGAACAAACCTCAAGCTGGGACAGGGAAAATACCGTTCGTTACGCTCAGTAGACAGCAGTCTGTACAAAAAACAGGCTTAGCGTAGGATATTTAATGAGATGGTCACTCCCTCCTTCCCGGTACTATGCTGAGGACAGGCTTTCATTCGGAGAACTATCATGGAAAACATTGCGCTCATTGGTATCGATCTGGGTAAAAACTCTTTCCATATTCATTGCCAGGATCGTCGCGGGAAGGCTGTTTACCGTAAAAAATTTACCCGGCCAAAGTTGATCGAATTTTTGGCGACATGCCCCGCTACAACCATCGCAATGGAAGCCTGTGGCGGTTCTCACTTTATGGCACGCAAGTTGGAAGAGTTGGGGCATTCCCCAAAGCTGATATCACCACAATTTGTCCGCCCGTTCGTTAAAAGCAATAAAAACGACTTTGTCGACGCCGAAGCTATTTGTGAAGCTGCATCGCGTCCGTCTATGCGTTTTGTGCAGCCCAGAACGGAATCTCAGCAGGCAATGCGGGCTCTGCATCGTGTCCGTGAATCCCTGGTTCAGGATAAGGTAAAAACAACCAATCAAATGCATGCTTTTCTGCTGGAATTTGGCATTAGCGTTCCCCGAGGAGCTGCCGTTATTAGCCGACTGAGTACCATTCTTGAGGATAATAGTTTGCCTCTTTACCTCAGCCAGTTATTGCTGAAATTACAACAGCATTATCACTATCTTGTTGAGCAGATTAAAGATTTGGAATCCCAGTTGAAACGAAAGTTGGACGAAGATGAGGTTGGACAGCGCTTGCTGAGCATTCCCTGCGTCGGAACACTGACAGCGAGTACTATTTCAACTGAGATTGGCGACGGGAAGCAGTACGCCAGCAGCCGTGACTTTGCGGCGGCAACAGGGCTTGTACCTCGGCAGTACAGCACGGGAGGTAGGACGACATTGCTGGGAATTAGTAAGCGAGGTAATAAAAAGATCCGAACTTTGTTGGTTCAATGTGCCAGGGTATTCATACAAAAACTGGAACACCAGTCTGGCAAATTGGCCGATTGGGTCAGGGATTTACTGTGCCGGAAAAGCAACTTTGTCGTCACTTGTGCTCTGGCAAACAAGCTGGCCAGAATAGCCTGGGCCCTAACGGCACGACAGCAAACTTATGTAGCATAACGGCAGAAATACACCGGTTTAAAGAATTACTGATCTGGTTTTGCGAATACTGATATTGATGATACTAACGGCCCACCGGCCTGTTGAGGAACCTGTAAAACGGAAAGGCTCATTGAAGCCGTATATTTTCTGGAGGTTCATCAGGCGCGGAACTCATCAAGGCGCGGGAATAAAATCCCATTCAGACGCCGGATAGATTCAAGCAAGCCAACTTGTCGTCAAAATCGGTGTTGCAAAAACGGGAGTGACCATAGATTCCGTTTTCCAAGCGGACCCCAAGAAGATCTGGAGGCTATCTGGGACTACAGCTTCAGACAGTTCGGGGTTGTTCAGGCGGATGCGTATATCGGGCGTATAGCCGCAGTGTTTGATGTGCTGGCCATGCATGACATCGGCACGCATCGCGCAGAGCTGGGAGAAGATATCTGCTCGCTGCCGGTGGAACAGCACATGATCTATTTTGTGTCATCACATTCGGTGGTTACGATCATACGTATTCTCAGTCAGTCTCAGGATACGGCGCGGCATGAACCATGGATATAACTGAATGTGTAAAATAACAATCAAATTAAATACTTTGTCAAGGCTCAATTGAAATGTCCGTTATCCAGCTCAATTAAAATGACCACTTTGATCTCTCATTCTCTTTACTGATAGACTTGGCTTTGTTGAATAAATCAGATTTCGGGTAAGTCTCCCCCGTAGCGGGTTGTGTTTTCAGGCAATACGCACGCTTTCAGGCATACCTGCTTTCGTCATTTTGTTCAGCGCTCGTACCAGGGCCATAGCCTCCGCAACCTGACCATCGTAGTCACGCAGCGTCAGTGAACCCCCGAACAGCTGTTTTACCCGGTACATCGCCGTTTCCGCTATCGAGCGACGGTTGTAATCTGTTGTCCATTTCCACCGCGCATTACTCCCGGTCATTCGCTGATTAGCCACTGCACGGTTACGGTCTGCATATTCACCGGGCCAGTAACCCGCACCTTTTCGGGGTGGGATAAGCGCGCTGATTTTCTTACGCCGCAGTTCATCGTGACAGAGCCGGGTGTCGTAAGCGCCGTCTGCCGATGCTGCCCTGATTTTTCTGTGAGTCTGCCGGATAAGACCCGGGAAGGCTTCTGAGTCCGTCACATTGTTCAGCGACAGGTCTGCACAGATGATTTCATGTGTGTTGCTGTCAACTGCCAGATGCAACTTTCGCCATATACGACGGCGTTCCTGGCCATGCTTTTTGACTTTCCACTCGCCTTCACCAAAGACCTTCAGCCCGGTGGAATCAATCACCAGATGCGCGATTTCACCCCGGGTGAACGTTTTGAAACTGACGTTAACCGACTTTGCCCGCCTGCTGACACAGCTGTAATCCGGGCAGCGTAGCGGAACGTTCATCAGAGAAAAAATGGAATCAATAAAGCCCTGCGCAGCGCGCAGGGTCAGCCTGAATACGCGTTTAATGACCAGCACAGTCGTGATGGCAAGGTCAGAATAGCGCTGAGGTCTGCCTCGTGAAGAAGGTGTTGCTGACTCATACCAGGCCTGAATAGCTTCATCATCCAGCCAGAAAGTTATGGAGCCACGGTTGATGAGGGCTTTATTGTAGGTGGGCCAGTTGGTGATTTTGAACTTTTGCTTTGCCACGGAACGGTCTGCGTTGTCGGGAAGATGCGTGATCTGATCCTTCAACTCAGCAAAAGTTCGATTTATTCAACAAAGCCGCCCCGCAGAGTCCGGAACGCTGATACGGATCCATATCATTAGTAACAGCGAAAGTACTGACATAATACCGAACGTCAGGCGCCAGCCAAGATAATGCCCAAGCCAGGTTCCCAGCGGAACGCCTAGTGAGAGCGCCAGCGGTGTCCCAGCCATGGCTATCGCCATAGCCCGACCCTGATGAAGCGGCTCAACAATTCGGCGTGAAAACCCCGCCAGCAGGCTCCACGCCAGTCCCGCAGCCGCCCCGGCCCCCAAACGCGCTAACAGGGTCAGGTAAACATTTGATGAAAGTGCGGTAATGGTATTAAAAATGAAGAATCCCGCTACGGTCATTAATAAGACATATTTCCGATTCCACGACCGGGTAACGATAGTTAACGGAATAGCGGCAAATAATGACCCGAGGGCGTAGACGGTGACCCACTGGCCTGCGCTAGCCAGCGAAATATTCATTCCCTTACTGATTTCTGGCAATAATCCTGCTGGAATAGTTTCCGTCATGATGCAAATAAATCCGGTCATCGCAAAAGCCATTAATGGCATATAGGGAAATGTGTCATTCATTTTCTGCATTTTGCAATACCGTTAATGTTTAATTAAGCCTGCCAGGTGCGCAGGCTTAGCGCCTAATAGAGTAGATCGTTAGTCAATTAAAGTGCCATGTTCAGTATTGTTTCCGCCACTTCAGCAGTAATTTTTCCATGTTCACCTAATGCGATGTGCCCATGTTCTTTTAACTTGCCGATAACAGCTGAAATATCTTCCGCGCCCAGACCATAATCAGAAAGTCGGGTTTTAACGCCCATCAGTTCAAAAAATTCCACGGTGGCATTGATAGCCTCATCGGCCATTTTTTCGCTATCAGACTCAGGAATATTCCAGACACGCGCACCGTACTGAGCCAGCTTTTCTGCTTTTTCCTTTTTGCACAAGCGCCATAGTGCAGGCATAACGATAGCGAGGGTACGGGCGTGGTCGATTCCGTATAATGCAGTAATTTCCTGGCCAATCATGTGAGAAGCCCAGTCAGTTGGGACACCTGCGCTCAACATTCCATTCAGGGCCATCGTCGCAGCCCACATGATGTTAGCTCTGGCGTCGTAGTTCTGTGGATTTTTAAGGGCTACTGGGCCTTCTTCTTTCAGCGTGCTCAGCAGTCCTTCCGCCAGGCGATCCTGCACCTTAGCGTTAACCGGGTAAGTAATGTATTGCTCAAGAACGTGGACAAAGGCATCAACAACCCCGTTTGCGGTTTGTTGTTCAGGCAGCGTGTAGGTCATTTCCGGTTCGAGCACTGAAAATTTCGGCATAACGTAAGGGGAGGTGAAAAAGAGTTTATCCTGGGTGGTCACCCGATTAATCACCGCCGTGTTATTCATCTCTGAACCCGTGGCCGCCAGGGTCAGCACGCATCCAAAAGGGAGAGCTTGTTTCACCACGCCGCCATAACTCTTGACGATCTCCCATGGATCATTTTCGTAGAGGGCTGCGGCGGCAATAAATTTAGTCCCGTCGATCACTGAACCGCCGCCCACGGCCAGAAGAAAATCAATTTTTTCTGTTCTGACAATCTCAACGGCTTTCATCAGGGTTTCATAATGAGGGTTTGCTTCTACACCGCCAAACTCATAAACCAGGGTGTTTGTCAGGGACTCTTTTACGCGTTTCAATATACCGTGTTTTATAACGCTGCCCCCGCCATAGACAATCATGACCTTTTTACCCTGCGGGACTTCTTGTGCTAACGCAGAAATTTGATCGCGACCAAAAAGAATTTTTACCGGATTATGATAGATAAAATCTTGCATAATGATTACCTCATTTTCAGAATTAAAAGCCGTCACTACAACGAGGACATATTCACGTCGTGGAATATAAAGTACCATTTTGAATTTTATTTATTAATCAACATAAATTTCACTTACTTGTGAAATTTATTTGATAATTAATGACAGACTGGTACGCTGACGTCTCCAGTAGGGACCGAGGAGGAGGAATCGTGTGGATGAATTAAAGGTTTTTTTAACAGTGGCCAGGCTGAAAAGCTTTACCAAAGCCGCAGCTGAAATAGGTGTGACACCCTCAGCCATCAGCCACACGGTGAAATCTCTTGAGGAAAGGCTTGGGATCCGCCTGCTGGCCAGAACCACCCGCAGTATCTCCACTACGGAAGCAGGTGAAAGGCTCATTAACGAAGTTGGCCCGTTAATGGAACAGGTTGATGATGCTATTAGTCGGTTGAGTGAGCTTAGGGAAAAACCCACTGGCGTCATACGCCTCACGGCGGCAGATGATGTTATCCAGTATTTGATCCGTCCTGTATTACCGGACTTTCTGAGTCGCTACCCAGATATTCAGATTGAAATCGGCATTGACTATGGATTTACAGATATTGTTGATCAGCGTTTTGATGCCGGGATTCGTCCGGGCGATGTTCTGAATAATGATATGATTGCCGCAAAAATAAGCCAGAACTGGCGCCAGCTTGTTGTTGCTGCACCAGATTATTTTAAGCGTTATGCTAAGCCCAGGAAGCCGCAGGATCTTTTGAACCACAACTGCATTAACGTCCGCTATTCTGATACGAGTGGATTGTACGCCTGGGAATTCGAGAAAGATGCTCAGAAATTCAGTCTGAAAGTCAAAGGGCAATATATTGCGAACAGCACGATTCATCAGCTCGATGCAGCATTAGACGGGCTGGGGATTGCCTATATTCCCGAGTATGTTGCAGATGGATATATCAAAAGCGGCAAGCTGATTGCTGTTCTGACCGAGTGGTGTCCATATTTTGACGGCTACCATATTTATTATCCTCACCGCCGACAGGATTCTCCTGCGTTTATGGCTTTTCTGCAACTTTTGCGCGACAGGTACAATAATGGAATAAGATAAATTTATGAGTAAAGGATTATGTCCACGATAAGCACCTGGGTCGATTCCTGGGAGGCGGCCATGAGGGTAGGGAAGCGCCGTCCCGTCAAGTCAGCGTAATGCTCTGCCAGTGTTACAACCAATTAACCAATTCTGATTAGAAAAACTCATCGAGCATCAAATGAAACTGCAATTTATTCATATCAGGATTATCAATACCATATTTTTGAAAAAGCCGTTTCTGTAATGAAGGAGAAAACTCACCGAGGCAGTTCCATAGGATGGCAAGATCCTGGTATCGGTCTGCGATTCCGACTCGTCCAACATCAATACAACCTATTAATTTCCCCTCGTCAAAAATAAGGTTATCAAGTGAGAAATCACCATGAGTGACGACTGAATCCGGTGAGAATGGCAAAAGCTTATGCATTTCTTTCCAGACTTGTTCAACAGGCCAGCCATTACGCTCGTCATCAAAATCACTCGCATCAACCAAACCGTTATTCATTCGTGATTGCGCCTGAGCGAGACGAAATACGCGATCGCTGTTAAAAGGACAATTACAAACAGGAATCGAATGCAACCGGCGCAGGAACGCTGCCAGCGCATCAACAATATTTTCACCTGAATCAGGATATTCTTCTAATACCTGGAATGCTGTTTTCCCGGGGATCGCAGTGGTGAGTAACCATGCATCATCAGGAGTACGGATAAAATGCTTGATGGTCGGAAGAGGCATAAATGCCGTCAGCCAGTTTAGTCTGACCATCTCATCTGTAACATCATTGGCAACGCTACCTTTGCCATGTTTCAGAAACAACTCTGGCGCATCGGGCTTCCCATACAATCGATAGATTGTCGCACCTGATTGCCCGACATTATCGCGAGCCCATCTATACCCATATAAATCAACATCCAGGTTGGAATTTAATCGCGGCCTCGAGCAAGACGTTTCCCGTTGAATATGGCTCATAACACCCCTTGTATTACTGTTTATGTAAGCAGACAGTTTTATTGTTCATGATGATATATTTTTATCTTGTGCAATGTAACATCAGAGATTTTGAGACACAACGTGGCTTTGTTGAATAAATCAGATTTCGGGTAAGTCTCCCCCGTAGCGGGTTGTGTTTTCAGGCAATACGCACGCTTTCAGGCATACCTGCTTTCGTCATTTTGTTCAGCGCTCGTACCAGGGCCATAGCCTCCGCAACCTGACCATCGTAGTCACGCAGCGTCAGTGAACCCCCGAACAGCTGTTTTACCCGGTACATCGCCGTTTCCGCTATCGAGCGACGGTTGTAATCTGTTGTCCATTTCCACCGCGCATTACTCCCGGTCATTCGCTGATTAGCCACTGCACGGTTACGGTCTGCATATTCACCGGGCCAGTAACCCGCGCCTTTTCGGGGCGGGATAAGCGCGCTGATTTTCTTACGCCGCAGTTCATCGTGACAGAGCCGGGTGTCGTAAGCGCCGTCTGCCGATGCTGCCCTGATTTTTCTGTGAGTCTGCCGGATAAGACCCGGGAAGGCTTCTGAGTCCGTCACATTGTTCAGCGACAGGTCTGCACAGATGATTTCATGTGTTTTACTGTCAACGGCGAGATGCAGCTTACGCCAGATACGGCGGCGTTCCTGGCCATGCTTTTTGACTTTCCACTCGCCTTCACCGAAGACCTTCAGCCCGGTGGAATCAATCACCAGATGCGCGATTTCACCCCGGGTGGGCGTTTTGAAACTGACATTAACCGACTTTGCCCGCCTGCTGACACAGCTGTAATCCGGGCAGCGTAGCGGAACGTTCATCAGAGAAAAAATGGAATCAATAAAGCCCTGCGCAGCGCGCAGGGTCAGCCTGAATACGCGTTTAATGACCAGCACAGTCGTGATGGCAAGGTCAGAATAGCGCTGAGGTCTGCCTCGTGAAGAAGGTGTTGCTGACTCATACCAGGCCTGAATAGCTTCATCATCCAGCCAGAAAGTTATGGAGCCACGGTTGATGAGGGCTTTATTGTAGGTGGGCCAGTTGGTGATTTTGAACTTTTGCTTTGCCACGGAACGGTCTGCGTTGTCGGGAAGATACGTGATCTGATCCTTCAACTCAGCAAAAGTTCGATTTATTCAACAAAGCCGTTTTGAAACTGACGTTAACCGACTTTGCCCGCCTGCTGACACAGCTGTAATCCGGGCAGCGTAGCGGAACGTTCATCAGAGAAAAAATGGAATCAATAAAGCCCTGCGCAGCGCGCAGGGTCAGCCTGAATACGCGTTTAATGACCAGCACAGTCGTGATGGCAAGGTCAGAATAGCGCTGAGGTCTGCCTCGTGAAGAAGGTGTTGCTGACTCATACCAGGCCTGAATAGCTTCATCATCCAGCCAGAAAGTTATGGAGCCACGGTTGATGAGGGCTTTATTGTAGGTGGGCCAGTTGGTGATTTTGAACTTTTGCTTTGCCACGGAACGGTCTGCGTTGTCGGGAAGATGCGTGATCTGATCCTTCAACTCAGCAAAAGTTCGATTTATTCAACAAAGCCGATAGACTTTCCTCCGACTGAAACAACAGGATGATTGAGCCCATGCTTCGATACGAGTTAACGCCGAACAATGCAGGTTTTATACTGTGGGGAGATTCAGAAGCCCTGAATGAATTACATGAACTCATTCATTACATCGTGGATGAAAGCCCACTGATTAAAGTTAAAGACGGATTTATGTTATCCCTTGCCTATGATATTCGTAAAGCACGGGAAGGTAATCGTCGTGTTGAGCAACATCAGTATGATCAACATGATACATATAAGCTTTATGGTGTTGAGCTTTTATGGCCTCTGGTCCTGGTACAGTCCTCAATACTCAGAAACTCAATGGGTTATATTCAGACAGACAAAAACCAGCTGTCTGTCATGTATGCCTTTGAATACCTGATAGAATCAGCATTAACAGAGTCTGAGAGAACAACGTCGAATGATATTATGCTAACAGTAAAATATGCATCAGACTCTGATTTTAATTTCATTGAGGATAATATTGACAGCAGGTGCTGCTATTTTATCAGCCTATCTCCGGAGCAAAGAAAAAAGCAGTTAATCAGTATTGTTCGTTCTTTTCATTCATTATGGGGTAAGTATGCCCGTGAAAAGCAGGACATAAAGATGCTGAACGAAATGAATAATACATCATGGGTCTGGCCGGACAATATCAACTGGTGAGCAACCACTGTCCGGCCAGTGAGTACCATCAGCGGGCTCTTTTACCAAAAATGTCCTCTGAACGTGACTGAAGCTGTTTGAGTGCTTCGAGCATGTCATCATTATCCAGTGAGCGCTGGGATTTCTTCCCTTCCTGCTTTGGCCGTCGTCGGGAAGGGCCATCTCCAGCGGGAATTGACTGAGAGCGCGTGTTATCCCGCTTGCTCTGCACCAGACTGATAAACTCCAGGGTTCGGCCAAGACGCTTGTTATCGACAATCGCGCCCTGGTCGATTTCTGACAGTCGGTCGTAGGTAGAGTAGGGAAGTAGCGTACCGTTCAGGCGCAGCTCTTTTCTGCCATCAGGATAGTGATACACATCGATATATTTACCTATTGCACGGCGACTCAGTTCGCTGTCTTCAATCAGGTACAACATTTTATCATATTGTATCGTCAACGATTTTGAGACTTTACGTTTTTCACGAACAGTGAAAATAAGCCCCAGGTCCTCATCATGTTCTACAGCACGGTGTACGTCAAAATCATGTCGCGGTACTTTGCCAAAACGGCGGTTATAGTCAGCCATATAGGCCTCAGCGAAGTCATTTGCAGCCTCCATTGAACAAATGCCCTGTAACCGCAGCTCTTTGACCAGACGATCCTGTAAAGTGAGGTGAGCTCGTTCTACACGCCCTTTGGCGGGACTGGTTTCTGCACAGATAGTCTGGATGTTCAGTTCATGCATGGCTCGCCCAAACTGAGTATGCCCGTCTCCGCCTGTGGCGTGTTTATTGTTAACACGAAAAACACCGGCTTTATCGCTGTACAGTGCCAGCGGTTTACCATGCTTATCGATATAGCGCCGCGTGGCTTCGAAGTAAGAAAACGTGGACTCCGATTTAACAAACAACAGTTCCATCAGTTTGCTGGTTGCATCATCAACATAGACCAGCGCGGTGCAGGCCGGGCCACGGCCTTCAAACCAGTCGTGATCACAGCCATCTATTTGTATCAGCTCACCAGTACACGGACGCCGGTACCGTGGTTGAGGGATCCTTGCGGCACGTTGTTTACGGGGAACCCATAAGCCAGCCCGCACCATGATGCGCCGGACAGTTTCTTTGCCAAGAAACAGTCCGTGGAGTTCTTCGAGCTTTTCACGCGCCAGAGTCGGACCGAAATCAGCATAACGCGTCTTGATCAGTTCCAGAGCCTGATCTGCGAGCCCGGGTGGCAACTGGCGGTTACCACGCATGCCACATCGTCTGCTGGCCATACCAAGCGGTCCGCCTTCACGGTAACGGGCAAGAAGTCTGCGGCATTGCCTGTCGCTGATACCGAGGTGCTCGGCCGCACGGCGCGTTGTGATGCGACGTTCAATGACGTCCTGTATAATCTTGATCCGGTTGATCTCTTTCAAAGTAAACACTCCTGAGCTTTCTGCGCTCATGATATGCCTCCCGGTAGTTTAAACGGACCAGTGAAGCTTACCATAGCGCGGACATCTGAATTGAGCCACAGGCGGACATTACTATTGAGCCATTACATACTTAGTTCGCGCAATCTATCTTATGTTAAATTTAGTCCGTCGTTCATTTAGTTCATAACAGGCCGCAGACTACGATTAATCATACACAGACATAATCTTTCATTTGGTTTAAAAAAACGCTCCCGATTGGGAGCGTAAGCCAGTGACTTCGGCGTTAAATGAGGGTCTGACAAGTGGAGCTGCGGGTTAATTCTGCGTGATCTGGCTGCGATGCTTTTCAGCCTGCTGCTGATGAATAACGGAAGATTGACCATTATTCGCCTTCTCATGCATAACAGCGGCTTTCTCATGCTCGTTCATTTCGGAAAATGATTTTGCTGTTTCGTTAGAAGCTGCTGGCTTGGATTTCATCATTTTGTTATGCATTTCAGCCATGTCCTGATGGGCAGCAGAATTGCCGTTTTGCATCATGTCATGGGACATTGCGGCCTGATCGTGACTGCTCATATCCATCATTGTCATGCTGTCTCCCTGAACTGCGCTTTTTTCAGCAGATGACTGCATCTGATGGGCAGGAGCCTGTGCATTATTTACCTGGTCATGCATGTTCATTGTCTCTGCAGCCATGGCGGATGAAGCGACAGCCATAATGGCAACAAATGATACGAGAATCTTTTTCATGGTTGGGTCTCCGGTGTTTTCATACCCGAACAATCAATGCTTATAACAGAGAAAGCATTTGATCTCAGGGCTGGTTGATCATCACGCCAGGAACCGGGCGATTGAATTATCACGCTGTCCTGATTTATGGCTGATTATAAAAAACCGCCTCTGTTTATCGCGTGACTGAACGATGACATTTTTGTCACCTTCCGGGTTTCTCCTGAATAACGGTATTAATCCATTAACAGACGCACACTGAACACAATTTCCCGCCCCTGCTGTTCTGCTGACAGCTCGCCGCCGTGAGCATGAATGATCGACCTTGTAATTGATAATCCCAGCCCCGCGCCTTCCGTGTTGTAGAACCTTGATGAGTCTGCGCGATAGAACCGGTCAAACAAACGTTCCAGATTAGCGGGAACCTGGCCGGACATCGTATTCGTAATCATCACGTTCACACAGTCACTGTCACGCTCAAGGTGTATCGCTGTACAGGTGTTATCGGGAGAATACTTGATTGCATTGGAAAGCAGGTTACTGAAAGCACGTCGGAGCATATCGCTGTCTCCGGCAACAACGCCCTCTCCTTCAACCGTGATTGTCTTTCCTGTTTCGTCTGCCAGGGGCTCGAACAACTCACGTAATTCATTCAGTTCGGCTGCCAGATCCACATCATGTTTATCCAGCCGCAGCAGACCATGCTCTGAACGTGCCAGAAAAAGCATGTCACTGGTCATTCGTGACAACCTTTTCAGTTCTTCCAGGTTAGCGAATAAAATTTCGCGGTAATGCGAAACATCCCTTTCCTTAGCCAGTGCAAACTGCGTCTGCATCATCAGATTACTGACTGGTGTGCGCAGCTCATGCGCGATGTCAGACGAGAAATCTGACAGTTTCCGGAATGCCCCCTCCAGGCGATCAAACATATTATTGAACTCCTGCATGGTCTCAGAGATTTCCGGCGGAGCCAGATCGGGATTTAGACGCTGATCCAGGCTGTGTACAGTCATGGAGGAAGCCAGACTGGTCATTTCCCGTAACGGTTTCAGACCAATACGTGTGGTCAGCCAGCCCAGAAAAACAGAAATAAAGACCAGACCGATATTGAACCAGAACAGCCAGGTACTGAGTTTGTCCATAAACAGGGTGTGATACCCAGTATCCGTGGCAACCGTAATGATGACATGTTTGCTTTTACCCTGTTCCGGCGTCATGGCAACCCGCCGCGAGATACTGCGGTACACGGTGTTATTTTCTTCCGTCTGGATCATATAGTCGAGAATATCACCCGACTTATTAAGCAGGACCGCTGGAACAACAGAATTTTTGGCATAGAGTTCAACAATTTTTTCATTTTCCATGTTTTTTATAGAAATGAATAAACCATTGTGCCCTACCATCGCATCGTTTATTTTTTCTGATAATGACTTAATATCCGTTTTGTTCCGGAACGTCTCTGTTTTAAGAAACTCTTCGGTGAGCTGAAGTTTACCTGTCAGAAAATCGCGGTCCTGATTATCGAAATAGCCATTAAGGGTGCTAATCAGGATAAAACTTGATAACCACCATACCGTAAGCATCACCGC
>NZ_CP154356.1:0-87128 GCF_041937165.1 Enterobacter adelaidei
ATGGCTATGGAAAATAATGAGTTACCCCTGAATCTTCAGGAGGTCAATAAGACAACGGGTGAAGTTGTTAAGCTGGATGTCAACAGCGCCAGTACTGTTCAGCCTGTTGCGCTCATGAGGCTTGGTCTGTTCGTTCCTACCCTCAAATCGACCTCTAGGAGTAAGACGAACCGCAAAAACGTCACGGATGCGACTGAGGAGCTCGTACAGCTGTCCATTGCCCGGAGTGAAGGGTATACCGATGTCAGGATCACCGGATCGCGCCTCGATATGGATACGGACTTCAAAGTCTGGCTTGGAATCATCCGTTCAATGTATGATTTTGGCGTTAAGGATGACACGCTCAAGCTGTCTTTTGTTGAGTTTGTTAAAATGTGTGGCTTTGACTCCCGGCGCTCTAACAAGAAAATGCGTGACAGGATAAGCAACTCCCTGTTCAAGCTGGCATCCGTAACCCTCAAGTTTCAGAGTGAAACGAAAGGGTGGACTACGCACCTGGTTCAGTCTGCCTATTACGACATCACTGCCGATGTCGTGGAGATCAGGGCAGAGCCCAAGCTCTTTGAGCTTTATCAGATGGACAGGCGGGTCCTGTTGCGTCTGAAAGCCATTGATGCCCTGCAGCGCAAGGAGTCCGCACAGGCACTCTATACCTACATTGAAAGTCTGCCACAGAATCCGGCCCCCATCTCCATGAAGCGTATGCGAGACAGACTCAACCTGACGTCTAACCTCTACACGCAGAACCACACGGTGCGCAAAGCCATGGCGCAGCTGAAGGATATCGGCTATCTGGATTACACCGAATTCAAACGCGGCCGGGCCACCTACTTCAGCGTGCATTACCGTAATCCGAAACTCATCAGTAGCAAGGTCGTTGTTCCCCGTGAGCCGGAAGAGGAAGTACCTGAGCAGAACTATGACGAAGTTATTAAAGCCCTGAAGGCTGCAGGTATTGATCCTCAGAAACTAGCAAAAGCGCTCGCCAGCGTGAAACCGGGAAATGACTGAGGAATGCCGTTTTAGAGTTTGTTGACTGTGGTATGCAGAGCGCATACCACAGTCAATTTATACTGATTCATCATTCCGTTTAGGTTTTGCTTGCCTTGACTGCGATATGTGGATAGGCCTACCAGAGTATTGATATTGACTGCGGTGTGTGGAAGAGCGGGCAGTCTGCTCAACATCTTCACTGCGATATGTTTACTTTCATCACTTAGTCAATATTGTTCGTCAGGGCGGATGCCCTTAGCCCAGTACTTTCACAAAGGGTCTTAACCCACCGAGATCAAAGGATTCCGGGGGCAGCGTCCGGGATTCACTGATCCGCACTCCCGTGTTCCAGAAAGTAGAGAACAGCATTTAATGGTGAAGATCCGGCATATAGAAGAGTAGGGCTCTCACTTCGGGGACGAGTAGGTACGCCAGGGTGGCGCCGGTTAAAGTGGCCATCCTTCTGAGTGCGGCCGCGGTCGCAAAGTCGACCCCATGGGCTTTCGGCAACAGTGAAATGCGTTATGAAGAAAAGGGGGCAATGCAGGGATGAACAGGATCGGAACGAAAAGGTAAGTAATGAAGAAGACGTAAAGTGCGTTACGTGAATTCCGGCCTGGTACAGCCTGGACCCCTGTCAGTTTTCACGTAACGCAAGATTAATTTATTATCGAATAAGTGGATGTCATTACAACTGTCTGTAAATTTTGACAAATTTAGTTATCTTTTTTTCAGCATGGCAACAGCATCAGCCTCTGCCATTGAAAATTGCACACGATGCCTTGCAGCAACATCGAGAGCAAATACCTTTGTATAGACTTCCGTCGAGCTGATCGACTTGTGCCCCATCAGGCTCTGCAGCACCTTCAGCGGAATTCCGGCATACAGCATGTGCATGGCGTAGGAGTGGCGGAACGTGTGTGGCGTCACCGGCACGGAGAACGTCACCCCGTCGGCGGCTGCCGCTTTAACAGCTTCGCCCAGCCAGGTGCGAACGGTACGGTCGGTGATCTCCCAGATGCGCACCTTTTCCGTTCTGCCGGTGCGCTTATTCCGGCGTTCCAGCGGTATTTTCAGGGTGGCCACCATCATTTCCAGCTGGCGGGCATACTGCGGATCGGAAAGCGGAACGTTACGATGAGGCTGGCTGCCGGCCGGAGCACGGCCGGCCGTTCGGGCCGCTTTCTCCACCCGCTGTTTGAGGGTTGCCAGTTGCACGAACGGGTAGGGCGGGGCCAGGGAAAAATCACTCCGGGTCAGGGCCAGTGCTTCGTTAATACGGGCGCCGGTGTTCCACAGGGTGGTCAGCAGCATCTTACGGTGAAGATCGGGCACGTAGTGGAGCAGGGCGCTCACTTCCGGCGCCAGCAGGTATTTCGGCAGTTCGTCCTGAACGAGCGCCATCTGGCGCAGTGCCAGCGCGGCCGGGTAATCGATGGCCACCGGCAGCTGAGCAGAGGAAAAAGCCCCGCTATGGCCTGGCAGTGCTGGCATCATGTTATGTCACCATTGTCATTAGAGTGTGCAGTGCATCACCGGTGCATCCGGGGATGCCGGACCCGGCAGGATCAGATACTCGGTAGCAGATTTGACACGGTAATTGGTGTAATCTTCAAACGAAACCGGGCTTGCTTTCATCCCCGCGAGAAAAGTTTCTTCAAGACCGCGGGCACGCGGAAGCGATAGTTCTATCGTCTCAGGATCGATGGCCATTTTCTGGCGGGTGGCTTCCAGCTCAGTGGTCAGCCGGTATTTTTCCGTACGAAAAGGAATACTCTCTTCAGCGTTTCGCTGTGTATAGGTCACGTCAAACATCATGCGATCACCGTCGTTCTGCAGTACCACGCCCCTGAGGAGACTTTCTATACGAACGGGGGATTCACCTTTCTGCGGAATCTCCGAGGTCCGGCTGCAGATAATCACCATCCCGGGTTTCTGACTGGCATTAACCATCCGCATTTCACTGAGCGTTGCCGCCCCTGCATCCCGTGCAGTCACACCCAGCAGGATCGTCAGCCCCATTATAAAACCGGTCAGTTTACACATCGTTCCTGTATCCTTTACGTTAATGTCTGGATCATCTTCAGGGAGAAATCCCGCCGGACTACACTATCGAGTGACATGTGGCCGCCAGAGGGTGTCCAGCCGACCACTCATTAAATGCTGCTGTCGGCTATCAGTAGCGACCAAGAGTCATTAACTGGAAGCATTTTTCCTCGGAGAGCTCTCCTTCTTTCTTTGGGAGAGGGCCAAGGAAAGGAGTTATCACATCGACTTCTGTGGACAGATACCATGTGTCATCAGCATCATCCCACCAGGCAACTGTGCGATCGTCCCAAGTGTGTATCTCACGGTAGCAGCCGTATCCGTATATGTGCTCAAACTCCGATTCTTCCATCCAGACTCTGTCATGCCCAAGGATTATGAGAGCCTCAAATAAAACACTCAGTGTAATTTTCATATTCATAATCAACTTCCTTATTATTTAATATCTATTAGTTCTATTTATTTATCATCGCCAGCAGAACATTCCGTTGCCCGCCCGCAGTGATTAGCAGAATAACAGTCACCGCCCGCAATTACCGGATCTCACTCTTTTTGACTTCCGAAAAATTCATAATAGCAAAGTTTTCGGAAGCGATGATGAACAGATTAACAGGATTTACTCGTCAGGTCGGTCTGATGCGGAGAGGGTGAAAGTTATCTAACTACTTAAAGTGTAGCACATTTTTAATTTTCGTTTCACAAATCAGCGCAGAAAATCGCCGTGATCCGGAACTGGTATTTTTCGGATCTAGGGGTTTGAAGCCCAATGGAGCGGAAATGTACGCTAAGAACCTAACTGCATGATTTTAGGTCTATAAAGTCGTGGCGTTGTTCGTCAGGTTTACGTTGATTTGATTACCGGGTTTATTAACACTGAAAGTACCTGAAACCGCATGGCTACTGGCATCAACGAAAAGAGTAAACAAAATCCTCGTTTTCTTTACTCGTCTGACCGCTCAAAAAATGTACTTCGCGTACGTTCTCGTCCGGTTGGCCTTCAACCCCCACCGATAAATAACCGTCAATACGGCGCTCACTTAACGCTTACCTGATTTTATGGCGTGCCGATTACGGATTTTGTTGCTAACCTGCTTTGGCTTTTAACCTCAAACACAGCTCTTATTTGAAAAAGGAATATTATGATGGATTTTGTATATGCCCATAACACTGCAATTGGCTTTTTGCTGTTGTTTGTCAGCTTAGTCTCGCTAGTCACTGTTGTTGCTGGGGAGCATGAAACTAAGCCTGCCATCAGTCTATATTGCGCTTTTTTCGTCTTTTTAGTGGCTGGCATTCTTCTGGTTTGGCGTTAAGCTCGACATTAGCATCATAGCCTGATCGTGATGGTTGATTGACGTGGCGGGGATGTGCAGCGTATCTTCTTTCCCTAAACGAAAAAACCCGCGTTCTCAGGCGCGGGCTTTGACGGGCTAACCAGTTTTCTCAGGACTGATTAGCCAGGTAGCGTGTTCTAGGGGAACAACGTCACCAAATCAGTGATCTCAGTGTAGCCGCAGTTAGGCGCATACTTCAAGACCTCTCGACCTATTCCCCTGCATGAACACGCTACCGCATAGGCTGTTGCCTTTTAGCGGCGCTTTGCCGTGTCTGACGAACTGGAAGCATGAGTTTGTCATAGTCGGGGTTTGAAGCCCAATGGAGCGGAAATGTACGCTAAGAACCTAACTGCATGATTTTAGGTCTATGAAGTCGTGGCGTTGTTCGTCAGGTTTACGTTGATTTGATTACCGGGTTTATTAACACTGAAAGTACCTGAAACCGCATGGCTACTGGCATCAACGAAAAGAGTAAACAAAATCCTCGTTTTCTTTACTCGTCTGACCGCTCAAAAAATGTACTCCGCGTGCGTTCTCGTCCGGTTGGCCTTCAACCCCCGCTAACGGCCAGTACCATTTCAACTGAGGTTGGTGACGGGAAGCAGTACGGTAGTAGTCGTGATTTTACTGCGGCAACAGGGCTGGTACCCGTCAGTACAGCACTGGTGGCCGGACAACATTGCTGGGCATCAGCAAACGAGGTAACAAAAAGATTCGAACATTGCTTTTAGTCAAAAAAATGCAGACTCAGCTGCATTTTGCGCATGCGCAAAACATTTAGTTCCTGTGCTGATATCGCGTACCTGGATATTCCGTTCCCCTTAATTGCCGTGAGTAGAAGTTATCGAGGTTGTTAACCGCCTTTCGCGGATCTAAATCAGGTACATTATTCCAGTCAACGGAATGGCTAACGCCAGCCACATCATCATCATTGAGGTTTTTTTTAGCATTAGTTTCAGCAATATCCCGCCTGAATTCCCGCCAGATATGCTTCATGTCATCAATAAAGTTTCTGGTCCAGTTTTTCATTGCGACCTCCCGTACACAATGGTTTGTCTCTCAGATTTTAATTCTCCAGTCATAAAATATCCCTACACTTCGTATATCACTTAACTGTTACATACCTGATGGTGGCATTCAGCGCTTATAGAGCCTAATCCAATCGATGGTCTCGATAAACTGGTCGTTATCCAGTTCCGCGCAGTTCGCAAAAATTGCTTCAGCTACGCGTCCCTGACACTTTTCAGTTTTCAGCCGATACCTGCTACGCAACCCATACCTTGCTGGCCGTTGTCGGTAAGCACCTGTCGTCCCGTTGATGTGACAAACTGTTGAGCCTTGATTTCCTTCGTTGTATCCCTGTATTAACGCCTGGCGGTTGTCTCAATATACCAGGTCATATCCCGTGCAGCCAGCAGAACTGGACCGCAACTGCGATATCGCAAGGGCGTTAAATTAAAAGCGATAGCCTCTGACGCAAAATCATTCCGTTACGCCTCGCGATCGGTTAAATAATACGTTTAACGTAAAAAAACTCCGGTCTCCAAACTGCCCCCTGTATCTTCAGATAAATTTAAGTCCCATAACGGGACAAAAAACTTGAAGTAGTCCTAAAATGGGACTATCATCATGACATGAAGATAATCGCTATCAAGACACTGAGGGATTTCTGGACGGCGAATCCCGATGCAGAGCAGCCGCTAAAAGCCTGGGTAGATGAGGCCAGTAAAGCTGAATGGAAAACTCCGGCAGAAATCAAAGAACAATACCGCAGTGCCAGTATTCTTAAAAACAGGCGAGTGGTTTTTAATATTAAGGGAAATGACTACCGGTTAATTGTTGCGATTGCATACCAGCGAGGATGGATGTTTATCAAATTCATTGGTACGCATAAAGAATATGACAAAATAGATGCTGAAACTGTCAGCCTGGAGTAAACCCTATGCAGATTAAACCAATTAAAACTGAACAGGACTATGAAGATGCGTTACGCGCTGTAGAGCCTATGTTTGATGACGAGCCTCCTGCTGATACCCCGGAGGGAGACTTTTTCGAAATCATGTGTGTGCTGATTAATGAATACGAAAACAAACACTTTCCTTTCGAAGCCCCGGATCCGATTGAAGCTATTAAATTCAGGATGGAACAGCAGGGGCTGACGGTAAAAGATCTTGAGCCGGCAATTGGAAAATCTAACCGGGTCTATGAAGTGCTTAACCGCAAACGTAATCTGACGCTGCCCATGATCAGGAAATTACATTCAATGTTTGGCATACCTTTAAAAAGCCTCGTTGGAGGATAAGCCGAGTTGAAATTTACGAGCTTAATATCCGCAGGGTATGCAACCGGGGATAATAAATAATGAAACGGAAGTTCTGCTCACTGGTCCTGTTCGTTGTGGCGTTTTCGGCCAGTGCAGATATCAGCGGCCGGATTGTGCGCGTGCTGGACGGGGATACCGTTGAGATACTTGATCCAGGAAACCGACTGACGCGCGTTCGCCTGGCTGGCATCGATGCGCCGGAAAAGAGCCAGCCCTATGGTCAGCGTTCACGTCAGGAACTCTCATCGATGGTGGCTCAGCGGCCCGTAACCGTCACGGGAAGTGAAATGGATCGCTATGGACGCCTGCTGGGTACCATATGGCTTGGTATGACGGATGTAAATGCCGCACAGGTACGCAAAGGCCTGGCCTGGGCATACCGGTACCACGGAAAACCCGTCCGGCCAGACTACGCTGTTCTGGAGGCCGAAGCCCGCCGTCAGTCAGTCGGACTCTGGTCAGAACCGGGTCAGACAGAGCCCTGGCGCTGGCGTAGTCTGCATCAGGATGGGCTAAAAAAGAATAATGATTAAGGAGATTTCTGAATGACGTTAAAATTGACAGAAAGCAAGCTGGAAAACCTTGTAGATACTTTAAATGCCATTATATGCGGTGAAGTAAATATTACACGTGAGCAGCGTGAAAATATGGTCAGGACGGTTGCAATTCTGGGAGGGTTAACGGAGCGGCAGCGCCTCATCACTGCGGAAAAAGAAGCTAAAAAGCAGGTAAAAGAAGAAAAGGAAAAAAAACCACGCCTTCCGGATGAAGTATTTCCGCGATCAGGAAAACCGTGGGCACCTGAGGACCTGGACCTTATTCATTCGATTATTGCTGATATTCCGGATGACAGAATCGACGATCATATACTCTGGCTGTCGAAGAAACTGCAGCGCACCCCTTATGCCATCACCCTCAAAATTGTCAGTGAAGGCCGTATGAACGAGGAATGGGCTAAAGGGTGGAAGCCTGCCGCAAAATCTATTCGTGAAGATTTCGCTCTGGTCAGGGAAAAAATTTCAGCAAATAATACAGATAATTCATGAGCGATCGCCACATATATAAAAGGGTCGATAAATTGGCCCAGATTTTGGGCGCTAATATGAATTTTTATTAGGAATTTTCCTACTCCGCTAAATATAATATTCATGCAGCCGATAATAAGAGTGTAAGAAAGGGGGCGGTGTGAACGATTTTCATAATTTAAGTATTTGTATTCAGAATAAGGATGTGGCAGGCGCAATGCGCGTGCTGCGTGATAAATCAGAATTTGCAGTGCGCAAGATTCTGGAGAAACTAAAGATCAGGGTCACAACGCAAACCGGCAGGGCATTCTGGCATTATGTTCAGGGTTGGCTGTTAACCGCGTGTCGCCAGGGGAATCTACAGCATGAATCATTCAGTACCCGACGTTCTTCCCACTATCCGGAACGCCAGCCAGCTCAGTCCCGCAGCTCTAGATTTGGTCAAACTTCTCGCACTTCTGGCCATGATTATCGACCACATCAATACGGTGTTTCTGTCGCCAGCATTGCCGGTGATGTATGCGCTTGGCCGGATGGCCTTCCCCCTGTTCACGCTTATATGGGCGATGAACGTACAGCGTACCCCGGAACGACTGCAGAAGAGAGCCAATCGTCTGTGGATCTGGGCAGTCATCACGCAGCCGGTGTTCAGCCTGGCCTTCTGGCATCACCAGCCCTGGTGGGCCCTGAACATTCTGTTCGTGTTTGCCGGCGTCACGCAGCTGATTGCCCTGCAGTACCAGCACGGCCTGAAAGGAATGTTTGTGGGATATCTGCTCCTGGCCATCATGATTTGGCCATTGCAGCAGGCAAGCTACGGGCTGGCAGGAATAACGCTGGCCATCAGTATGGCAACCGTTTCTGGCAACGAAAAACCCGAAGTGCAGCGTCTGGCGGCCATCACTGCCGTGCTGTCACTGATTTGTTTAAACGGGTTATCGCATCTCCTGGATATGCCCGCAGAAACATTATTACTGGCCACGCTGCCTACTCTGGCATTCCCCCTGGCAGTGGTTTCCTTCTGCAGAAAAATCTGTCCGGAGGGCCGCAAGCGTTTCATGCCGCGTAATTTCTTTTATTATGCTTACGCCGGCCACCTGGGGATTATTGGTCTGGTACAGTCTGCTTTTGGCTGACTTAGGATGACGTGATGGCTATCAGTGAGAAAGAGCTGATAGGGGTCTGCTTGGAAAACGGAATCTATGGTCACTCCCGTTTTTGCAACACCGATTTTGACGACAAGTTGGCTTGCTTGAATCTATCCGGCGTCTGAATGGGATTTTATTCCCGCGCCTTGATGAGTTCCGCGCCTGATGAACCTCCAGAAAATATACGGCTTCAATGAGCCTTTCCGTTTTACAGGTTCCTCAACAGGCCGGTGGGCCGTTAGTATCATCAATATCAGTATTCGCAAAACCAGATCAGTAATTCTTTAAACCGGTGTATTTCTGCCGTTATGCTACATAAGTTTGCTGTCGTGCCGTTAGGGCCCAGGCTATTCTGGCCAGCTTGTTTGCCAGAGCACAAGTGACGACAAAGTTGCTTTTCCGGCACAGTAAATCCCTGACCCAATCGGCCAATTTGCCAGACTGGTGTTCCAGTTTTTGTATGAATACCCTGGCACATTGAACCAACAAAGTTCGGATCTTTTTATTACCTCGCTTACTAATTCCCAGCAATGTCGTCCTACCTCCCGTGCTGTACTGCCGAGGTACAAGCCCTGTTGCCGCCGCAAAGTCACGGCTGCTGGCGTACTGCTTCCCGTCGCCAATCTCAGTTGAAATAGTACTCGCTGTCAGTGTTCCGACGCAGGGAATGCTCAGCAAGCGCTGTCCAACCTCATCTTCGTCCAACTTTCGTTTCAACTGGGATTCCAAATCTTTAATCTGCTCAACAAGATAGTGATAATGCTGTTGTAATTTCAGCAATAACTGGCTGAGGTAAAGAGGCAAACTATTATCCTCAAGAATGGTACTCAGTCGGCTAATAACGGCAGCTCCTCGGGGAACGCTAATGCCAAATTCCAGCAGAAAAGCATGCATTTGATTGGTTGTTTTTACCTTATCCTGAACCAGGGATTCACGGACACGATGCAGAGCCCGCATTGCCTGCTGAGATTCCGTTCTGGGCTGCACAAAACGCATAGACGGACGCGATGCAGCTTCACAAATAGCTTCGGCGTCGACAAAGTCGTTTTTATTGCTTTTAACGAACGGGCGGACAAATTGTGGTGATATCAGCTTTGGGGAATGCCCCAACTCTTCCAACTTGCGTGCCATAAAGTGAGAACCGCCACAGGCTTCCATTGCGATGGTTGTAGCGGGGCATGTCGCCAAAAATTCGATCAACTTTGGCCGGGTAAATTTTTTACGGTAAACAGCCTTCCCGCGACGATCCTGGCAATGAATATGGAAAGAGTTTTTACCCAGATCGATACCAATGAGCGCAATGTTTTCCATGATAGTTCTCCGAATGAAAGCCTGTCCTCAGCATAGTACCGGGAAGGAGGGAGTGACCATCTCATTAAACATCCTACGCTAAGCCTGTTTTTTAAAGAGTCATGACAGACAGCTTTGAGCGAAGAGCGGATATTCAGACCGACTGATAGCTGATTTTGAGTTGCCAAAAAGAGCGCTCCTATTCAGTACAAAAAAGATGGTAATGTTTCATAAAATCTCTTAGGCCTTGCAGGAATGGTTTTGAAATGAATGGATCTTGTTTGTGTGGAACAATTGAATTTGAACTTACTCATAAACCAGCAGTGTTTTATCGTTGTCATTGCTCGCTTTGCAGAAAGCAGAGCGGCGTGGGTTACAATCTCGCCACACTAGTCAAAGACAGTGAGTTTCGCTGGATTAAAGGGGAAAACTGCATTGCTTCATGGTCTAAGCCAACGGGGTACCGTACAGATTTTTGCAATGTATGTGGCTCAACTGTGCCTAACAGTCTGCGAGATGTACCTTATGTCTGGGTTCCTGTTGGTTTAATTGACGAACGTCTTGAAATGGAATGTGCAGGAGACTTCTGCACTGATGATGCAATGCCCTGGGATGAAACCCGCTCACCTAGTTGTCACGCTGGACCTGTCGAGTCTCTAGCCTCGCTTTTAAAGTACCTGAAACTCAATTCCTGAGCGTCAGCATTTGGCACAGAGCAGACTCTCAGGAAGCCCGGTTGCCGGTGGCGAAAACGCTGGGTGAGTATGACTTCAGTCAGGTGCCGGAACTGAATAACGCTCAGTTCTGGCAGCTCTGCGAAACGACAGACTGGGTTGATGCCGTAGAAAACGTCCTGTTGTTCGGTGCCAGCGGCCTGGGAAAAAGCCTTCTGGCGGAGGCGATCGTGGATGGTGTTGTAAGGCTGGGCTACCGGGCCCGGTTCTACAGTGCCGGAGAGCTGCTGCAGGAGCTGCGTAAAGCGCGGACACAACTAAAACTGAACGAGCTTCTGCTGAAACTGGATAGCTACCGGGTGATAGTGATAGACGACCTCGGGTATGTCAAACGCGACAACGCGGAAACGGGAGTGTTGTTCGAACTGATCGCGCATCGCGATGAGCGCGGCAGTCTGGTCATCACTAGCAACCATCCGTTCAGCACGTGGGGCAGCATCTTCGTGGATGAAACGATGGCTGTGGCAGCAGCCGACCGGCTGATCCATCACGGATATATTTTCGAGCTAAAAGGAGAAAGTTACCGGAAAAAGACAGCGAAGGCAGTAACCAGCGTGGCTTAAAACCACCTATCAATGGATGCGGCCAGAGTAGTTGGCGCCAGTCGGCAAAACTAGTTGACGTCTAATACGCGGTAGCAGAAAGCAATATGTGGTGGAGTTCGGACCGCTTCGAGTTCGGCTGTGACAACGGTGAAAAACTGCGGGTCACGTTCGCGCGGGACTGCTGTGGCAGAGAGGCCATAGACTGGGTGGCAAGCACCGGAGGCTACGACAGTTCGAGGGTGCAGGATGTGATGCTGAGGTCGGTGGAAAAGCGTTTCGGCGACAGGTTGCCGGATACTCCGATACAGTGGCTGAAGGATAACGGTTCAGCGTATACCGCGCATGAAACGCGGAAGTTCGCCAGAGAGCTGAACCTGAAGCCCTGCACAACAGCGGTGAGCAGCACGTAGAGTAATGGCATAGCTGCAGCAACCGGAGAACTGGTCAGCTGTAGACCATGAAAAAGAGATTCTGCTTTCATTTTGCCTTCAGACATTGTTCCCTGCGGCTGCATTGGTGGCATTGCCACTTTTTCATGAGTATCAGAGGCCAACTTGCCCGAAATCAGAACATCTGGTGCCTTATGTTGTTCGGTCCATTCCATCAGCGGAGAAAGCAAATCTATCTGATTTAACCCTTCACCACCGCCACAATGACCTACTCCCGGCAACAGGAACAGACGGACAAACTTTTCAGTATTTCTTTCTCCAAGCTCCATCGGCCAGGTCAGGCTCGGGGCATCCAGACGCAGAAGCGGAAACCGTTCAGACGCCAGCCCCTCCTGACGCAGCATCAGCCAGATGCGCCGATAACCAAAACGTCTGCGTTCAAGAGTCAGCTAGATAATATGCCCTGATAAATGTGCATCAGCGTACAGCTGCTGAAGCACATTTATCAGGGCGTATCACAAAGCTTGCGCTCGAACGAAGGCGTTTTGGTTATCGGCGCACCCGCCGGAGGGGTACGGCCAGCTGTTTCGTGCATTTGAAGCAGATGACACTAGTATCTGCATCAGATGCGGCTAGCAATGTGGATTGACAAGGTCCGGGGCGAGAGAAGTGGCGCATCAGAAGGTTGCCCCCTGACGATCGACCGCATGTCTGACTAGGGCGCTGCACGATCCAGGGATAAACTTTGCGACCGCGATGTTTGCTTATTGCGAGGAATTGATCAGCATTAAAGGCGCGATGGGCCACGCCAGCATCACCTCAACTCAGCAATATGCTCGGCGCTGAGAAACACGGTTTCGTCTAATGCATTATCTTCTCAGACTGATTGAGAACTGGCAGGAATCTGTATTAGATATCACTGTCGCAACTCAAGAGGTTGCAAGACTGCTCTGTAGTCCATGTCTATTCTAAGTTTTCAAAACAATCAAATATAGAGTTTCTGCTCCGGACTTTGTCATAAGTGCGTCGTATCGGTTCTCTCTTTTTCACCTGCACAGTCCTGTCGGGCCACATTACTGAGGTTGGAGACTGTGGTGAGCGAGTGTCTGATAATGTATAACATACCGGATCAGGATATCTCTCCATTTTTTATGGCATACATTTTCATGTCTGCCTCTTTCATTATGTCGGAAGGTACCTTATGTTTCTCTGCATTAAATTCTGCAGTACCTGCTGAAAATGATAATATACCGGATATTGTAGCGGATTGATTTAAGTTATGCACAGCTAGCTTGATTTTTTCTACAACTGATACAGCATCAGCCTCTGAGCAGTCAGTCAGTAAGTAAAATACTGAATTCATCACCACCGAGTCTGGCAATCATGTGATTGCCTGCTGTAACCTCTTCAAGGATGCGGGCGAAAGCCTTCAGCACTCTATTGCCTTCATGGTGTCCAAAGGTGTCATTGATAAATTTGAACTCATCGAGATCAATAACGATGACACTAAACACGCTCTTTTTTAATCGTGCTTTGCGGAAGGTTTTTTCAAGAAAGAGGGTATAGGAGCGGCTGTTAAATTGTTCAGTTAAAGAATCTTTAATGGCTATTTGTAATAATTCAAACTCGTCTTCTACAATTGCTGCGAGGTCCATGAGCAAAGACATTTGCTCTGGGGAAAAGATTTTTGGCGAACTGTCAAGCACGCAGATTGCACCGGCTATATCTCCGCCGGGTAAACGCACCGGATATCCTGCATAAAAACGTATAAAAGGATAGCCGGTAACCAGAGGATTTTTTGAAAAGTTTGGATTCATCAATGTGTCTTCAATGACCAAAGGCTGTCCGGTTTTTAAAATCCAATTGCAGAATGACACCATTTTATTTATTGGTTGCAGTTCCACACCACATAAGGATTTGAAGTACTGCCGTTCTTCATCAATTAGTGTAACCAGCGCTATTGGAACATCAAACAACCTTACCGCTATTCTCGTCAGTCGATCGAAACGTTCATCTGAGCCGGTATTCAAAAGCTCGATGTTATATAAAGAAAGCTGTCTTTTTTCTTCGTTTCTCTGGTTGGAATTAATCATTTAAATCGTTTATCTCACTAAAGTGATATATTTATGTATTTCTTTAAATAAAGTGGTGCTTTCAGTTAGCAGGAACAGTTTTAATAAACTTTCGGTATATGTAAATTCCTTTCTCTTGAAAAAAAAGCGCTCTTTATAACCAAATGTTATAGAAAACATTGTGGTATCGACAAAACCAACCGTCGGAGAATAAATCAACACATTAATCTTATGCTATTGAACTTAAACTCCTACTTCAATATAGTTATACAATTTTTTTTAATGTCCATGTTTATCTGTTGCCTTTTCTCCTGATAGACACTATCCTGTTGATTCCATGAATATTGTATGGCATATGCTTGTCGCCAACTCTGTTTCTTTTTATGAGCCTGACTTTTTAGATAAAAAACTATCCAGGACTAAAAAATGCTTAAAAAATTCATTCATTCTTCAGAACCTGTTCTGAAGGCGCTGCAGGATCACGCAGCTTTTATAGAGTTTTCAACAGATGGCGTCATTTATGACGTAAATAAAAAATTTCTTGATGTTGTTGGTTATGAAAGAGACGAATTGATTGGACAGCACCATCGCATATTTTGTGATGAAGACTATGTAAAAAGTACAGATTATGAGTCTTTTTGGCTAAAACTTTCTGCCGGGTACTCGTTTTCTGACAAGTTCATGCGTTATAAAAAAGATGGCTCGATAATATGGCTTGAAGCTAACTACATCCCTATTAAAAGCAGGGGGGGTAAAGTAAAAAGCATCATAAAAATAGCCAGTGATATAACAGAGCGTATTGTCATAGCTCTTGAAAAGGATGCGTTATTAAAAGCTGCAAGTCTTTCTATGGGAATGATCACATTTTATCCATCGGGACACATTATCACAGCTAATGATAATTTTTTAAATGCTGCAGGATATAGCCTGGCAGATATCCAGGGTAAACACCATTCATTATTTTGCGATAAAACTTTCAGTACATCTGCTGAGTATGCACTTTTTTGGGAAAGATTAAGTTGTGGTGAAACGCTGACCGGTGTATACCGGCGCATCACGAAACACGGTGCGGATTTGTGGCTACAGGCCAGTTACTGTCCTGTTTTTGATTTTAACGGAAAGGTAATGAAGGTTGTCAAATATGCTCAGGATATTACAAAACAGAAGTTAAAAAATGAGTTTGAAGCACAGGCGGCGCATAAGGCATATGATGTGTCATCTTTAACTGCGGAGCAGACATCACATGTCAGTGCAGCAATTGCAGAAACGTCTGTTGCTCTTGAAGACGCAATTACCACTACCACGGTGCTGAATGGGTATATTCAGCAATTATCACAGCGCTCCGCAGAAATAACTGAAATATCAAATACTATCCATGATATCGCCGTCCAGACAAAAATGCTTTCACTGAATGCCACAATCGAAGCTGCTCGGGCTGGAATTCATGGTCGGGGATTTTCTGTTGTGGCTGCTGAAGTACGTCTTCTGGCGGACAGGATAGATTCCGCTACGAAACAAATTTCGGGTATTACTGAGCAGAACAGCGAACTCTGTAAAAAGTCCGTAGTGAAAATACGTGAGAGTAATGATGCGATCATAAAATCTGTCAATACGGCAGAAAAGACCGCAGAAATAATCTCGCAAATCAGTATGAATGCCTCGGCCATGATGGCGGTTGTTGAAGAGATAAATACTGCTGTACAGGCTGAATCATAGCCCCCTGCTTTCAACTGGTATTTTTTGTGTCTGAAACTAGAGTCAGTATTTTTAACTTAAATGTCATTACATAAAAAATTGACAAAGTAGTGGACGATGAAAAATATCAGTTTTTCACTCATGCCTCCTTCCAATTTCATGCCTCCGAAATACGAAAAGCAACCTTAACGAATGGAAGGGACTTGCCATGGATGGTTATTCGATTAAGGTCAAATCCCCTGAAAATGGCGTATAGCGCAGGAGTACACCTTATCGCTATAGGTGAGCCTTTTCAAAAAACAGGCTTACCGTACAATAATTCTCTATATCCAAACTGACCCCATTATGCTTACGCCGGCCACCTGGGGATTATTGGTCTGGTACAGTCTGCTTTTGGCTTACTTAGGATGACGTGATGGCTATCAGTGAGAAAGAACTGATAGCCCGTAACCACCTGACAGGTTATCGGTCGGGCTTAACTGGTTATTAGCGCAGGGCATGTTAAACTTCCCGCAGGGAAAAGGAGAGAAGCATGAACCATGAAAGTGATCTGACGAACCACGGCTTCAGTGAAGAGGACATTGTCCGGCTGCAGGCCAGTTCAGCTAAAACGGGTACGGAGATGGATACCCTCCTGAACGATCTGGCAAACCGTTTTAAGGCCCTGATATGGGTGCTGTCAGTCATGTTACTGATTTTTGTGGTCACACTTTTGGCGGGCTCGAGGATGCATGCCATTTCCTTTGGCGTGGCTATTCTTGTTCTTGGCACTCTGTTTACGATTACCATGCCTTTGAAGCTGGCCTATAAATCATGGCATTACCGCCGGAATCTCATTTCCCAGCGTCATCAGAAGTGATCAGATCGAAAACAACCTTAGCCTTTACCCCCCATCCCACAATTTTCATTGTCAGTTTGCCCCGGGACATGGTGTCGATTTTTCGGTAAAAATCGGTGCTGATATAGTTAAACAGACGCCATGTTCCAGGTCTGGCCATTAATCCATAGACACTGTAGATATTTCCTGCAAGCGCGATCCCGTTGTATATCCCCAATCCTGTTGATCGTTCAAATCCCATGAATTTAGCGATGTTCATGGCACCATCACCAAAAATACCCTGCGTGTCAGGTTCATTCAGGAACTGACGACCAACCTCACGGGTTATCGTGTTGGCCGAGTCGACAATCAGAATAGCCCCGGCAAGAACGCCAACGGGGGTCATTGAGGAAGTCAGCACGAAGCCAAATGCGCCCTGCATACCTGCCAGCACCACTTTAATTCCTGAGATGACATAACCGACCATCCGGTCTTCATCCCTGACGTATTTGATCTGGGCATATAGTTTCGCATAACCGGTCTGGATCTGACGGCTCTGCTCAAGCAGACTGGTGTTTTCGCCCTGCAGGTTACGCAGGCAGGTCATGCACTCTTCGTCAGACTTTGCCCGCCGGGCACGCTCAAATTCGCCATTAATGACAGATTTAATTTCATCGATGAATTTGAGACGCGTCAATCCATCCCCAGATGTCGGGCGCCAACAATATTAGCGGTATCGACGAGTTTGCGGGCCTCCAGATTAATCATGGTTTCTGCCCAGACTCGTGCCTGGCTTTTGTTTCCCGGAAGAATTATATCCATGTTTCTCATCCTGATTGAAAATCACCCGTTAAAGCTAATCGCGCTCCCGGATTTAGGCAACCCTGCTTTAAAGGGTAAATGTATGCCGCGAAGCGGCATGGAGACGCCAGCCGGAGCTGAACCGGGTGATTCTGGTGAGGGGCGTCGTAACCGGCATCAGCCGTTACGGATTGATAGGTTCTGCCAATCCCATCCCTTTCCCTGCAAAGCCATACCCGCTTAAAGCTTTCTGATTGCTAATGTGCGCGGTCGGAGTGAGTCCGTCAAGGCCTCTGGCCGCTGACGGGCTGTATCTCCGCGTTAGCGCCGTGAGGCGCTTACGAGCGTGTACAGCGGGCTTGCCGCGACGCTAACTGCAGCAGCTCTTACTTCTAGTTACAACATCCCTCTTAAAGCGATGGTGTTCCGGCCCGCGGGCCGGGGCGGCGTCGGTTTAGCAGGGGTCAGGTATGTATGCGGCGCCCGGTTCTGGCGAGAACGGTGCCCGGCGCTTGCGACGGGAGGTACTTTTTATTTCCTTCTGAGCGCGCGGCCGTGAGGCCGCTGCATGCGAAGGCATTTTTCGTTATCCACAGAGTGACTGCAGACAAAGATCTACTCTGGAATGAAATGAACAGAGAGATAAAAACGGTGAAGTAAGACTGTTTTGCGGAATGTCTTTTATTCGTTTCCGGGTTACTTCACTTATTCGTTTGCGGATTTCTGTGTAAAAAAACGAGACAGTGGCCACTGCGGGCCATAACGACACGCAGTACGTCATGGTGACCGGAATGAGAACGGAGTGAAGGTTGAAAAATGAGCAGAGTGGCCGAAAAAATCCAGCACGAAAAGCCCCGGTGAGGGGCCTTTAAACAGGAAGACTGTTGTGTCGTCTGTGGCTAGTCCGGTGGAGAAAGCGCCAGATCCAGCTGGTAAAGATGCTGGATGGCCAGCGCCTTCAGGCGCTCAGATGTGCACCAGTACGCTTCATCAGGCGGCAGGGTGCGATAAATCCATTCAGACATTGCATGGAGTCGTTCATCTGCCGGCAGCTTAATCAGATTGTTGGCACGTTTACGCTCCGCGCCTTTTTTGCGGCGGTAAACGAGTGCCTCCTGACGCTTACGGCCAGACCAGCATTTCCGCGCAGAGTGGGCCTGAACATCATCATGTTCGCTCATCACTCCTTCCCGGATCAGCTGCTCACGCTCGGCGCTCTGACGGAGCTTCTTCTCCTGCTCTTTAAACAGCTTGTCCATATCGACGCCCAGCATCTGGAATCCCACGGGGGTTATATAGACATACGTTGGCAACCAGGTGCGGGATTCACGATCCCAGGCGCGTTCTTCTGCGAGGCCCAGAACGCCAAACCGTACCTGTTCCTCAATAAGCCGTGAAAGGCGTGACACCGTCACCTCCGTTTCAGGAATGACATTGCCTTTTGCGTCCTTTGCACTGAGTTCTTTTGCAAGACGGGAGATACACATGCCGACGGTATGCTTGCCGGCATCACAGAAGCTGATGAGCACTGGCCAGAGCGCATCGAGCAGGCGCTGACGTTCCGGACGGAAGCCATATTTACGTCCCGCCTTACGGCGGCCGGCGACATAGAGAGGGTGACGAGAAACATGCATGCGCAGGCTGACCTGCCCGGTTTCTTTGTCTTTTTTCACCAGGCGATTGTAGGCGGGGTCTGACGCTCAGTGGAACGAAAACTCACGTTAAGGGATTTTGGTCATGAGATTATCAAAAAGGATCTTCACCTAGATCCTTTTAAATTAAAAATGAAGTTTTAAATCAATCTAAAGTATATATGAGTAAACTTGGTCTGACAGTTACCAATGCTTAATCAGTGAGGCACCTATCTCAGCGATCTGTCTATTTCGTTCATCCATAGTTGCCTGACTCCCCGTCGTGTAGATAACTACGATACGGGAGGGCTTACCATCTGGCCCCAGTGCTGCAATGATACCGCGAGACCCACGCTCACCGGCTCCAGATTTATCAGCAATAAACCAGCCAGCCGGAAGGGCCGAGCGCAGAAGTGGTCCTGCAACTTTATCCGCCTCCATCCAGTCTATTAATTGTTGCCGGGAAGCTAGAGTAAGTAGTTCGCCAGTTAATAGTTTGCGCAACGTTGTTGCCATTGCTGCAGGCATCGTGGTGTCACGCTCGTCGTTTGGTATGGCTTCATTCAGCTCCGGTTCCCAACGATCAAGGCGAGTTACATGATCCCCCATGTTGTGCAAAAAAGCGGTTAGCTCCTTCGGTCCTCCGATCGTTGTCAGAAGTAAGTTGGCAGCAGTGTTATCACTCATGGTTATGGCAGCACTGCATAATTCTCTTACTGTCATGCCATCCGTAAGATGCTTTTCTGTGACTGGTGAGTACTCAACCAAGTCATTCTGAGAATAGTGTATGCGGCGACCGAGTTGCTCTTGCCCGGCGTCAACACGGGATAATACCGCACCACATAGCAGAACTTTAAAAGTGCTCATCATTGGAAAACGTTCTTCGGGGCGAAAACTCTCAAGGATCTTACCGCTGTTGAGATCCAGTTCGATGTAACCCACTCGTGCACCCAACTGATCTTCAGCATCTTTTACTTTCACCAGCGTTTCTGGGTGAGCAAAAACAGGAAGGCAAAATGCCGCAAAAAAGGGAATAAGGGCGACACGAAAATGTTGAATACTCATACTCTTCCTTTTTCAATATTATTGAAGCATTTACCAGGGTTATTGTCTCATGAGCGGATACATATTTGAATGTATTTAGAAAAATAAACAAATAGGGGTTCCGCGCACATTTCCCCGAAAAGTGCCACCTGACGTCTAAGAAACCATTATTATCATGACATTAACCTATAAAAATAGGCGTATCACGAGGCCCTTTCGTCTTCAAGAATTTTATAAACCGTGGAGCGGGCAATACTGAGCTGATGAGCAATTTCCGTTGCACCAGTGCCCTTCTGATGAAGCGTCAGCACGACGTTCCTGTCCACGGTACGCCTGCGGCCAAATTTGATTCCTTTCAGCTTTGCTTCCTGTCGGCCCTCATTCGTGCGTTCTAGGATCCTCCGGCGTTCAGCCTGTGCCACAGCCGACAGGATGGTGACCACCATTTGCCCCATATCACCGTCGGTACTGATCCCGTCATCAATGAACCGGACTGCCACGCCCTGAGCGTCAAATTCCTTTATCAGTTGGATCATATCGGCAGTGTCGCGGCCAAGACGGTCGAGCTTCTTAACCAGAATGACATCACCTTCCTCCACCTTCATCCTCAGCAAATCCAGCCCTTCCCGGTCTGTTGAACTGCCGGATGCCTTATCGGTAAATATACGGTTTGCTTTCACACCTGCGTCTTTGAGTGCTCTGACCTGAAGATCAAGAGACTGCTGACTGGTTGAGACCCGAGCGTAACCAAAAAGTCGCATAAAAATGTACCTTAAATCGAATATCGGACAACTCATGTCTATTATTACAAATTTACGATTTAATAGACATATTAATGTAACAGTTTTACGATGTCCGATAATTTATAACATTTCGTACGGTTGGAAAAATGTTACTAAATGCCCGTCAGGCAGGGAGGCCGATATGCCCGTTGACTTTCTGACCACTGAGCAGACTGAAAGCTATGGCAGATTCACCGGTGAACCGGATGAGCTTCAGCTGGCACGATATTTTCACCTTGATGAAGCAGACAAGGAATTTATCGGAAAAAGCAGAGGTGATCACAACCGTCTGGGCATTGCCCTGCAAATTGGATGTGTCCGTTTTCTGGGCACCTTCCTCACCGATATGAATCATATTCCTTCCGGCGTCCGGCATTTTACCGCCAGACAGCTCGGGATTCGTGATATCACCGTTCTTGCAGAATACGGTCAGAGGGAAAATACCCGCCGTGAGCATGCAGCGCTGATACGTCAGCACTATCAGTATCGTGAATTTGCCTGGCCCTGGACATTTCGCCTTACCCGTCTTTTATATACCCGGAGCTGGATAAGCAACGAACGTCCTGGCCTGCTTTTCGATCTGGCGACAGGGTGGCTTATGCAACATCGTATTATTCTCCCCGGAGCCACTACGCTGACCCGGTTGATTTCAGAGGTAAGGGAAAAGGCGACGTTGCGCCTGTGGAACAAACTGGCACTGATACCGTCAGCCGAACAGCGTTCACAGCTGGAGATGCTGCTGGGGCCAACTGATTGCAGCCGCCTGTCTTTACTGGAATCACTGAAAAAGGGCCCTGTGACCATCAGTGGTCCGGCGTTTAATGAAGCAATTGAACGCTGGAAAACTCTGAACGATTTTGGCCTGCATGCTGAAAACCTGAGTACACTCCCGGCTGTGCGCCTGAAAAATCTCGCACGTTATGCTGGTATGACTTCGGTGTTCAATATTGCCAGGATGTCACCGCAGAAAAGGATGGCGGTTCTGGTTGCCTTTGTCCTTGCATGGGAAACGCTGGCGCTGGATGATGCATTGGACGTTCTGGACGCCATGCTGGCCGTTATCATCCGTGACGCCAGAAAGATTGGGCAGAAAAAACGGCTCCGCTCGCTGAAGGATCTGGATAAATCTGCATTGGCGCTCGCCAGCGCATGTTCGTACCTGCTGAAAGAAGAAACACCGGACGAATCGATTCGTGCTGAGGTGTTCAGCTACATCCCAAGGCAAAAGCTGGCTGAAATCATCACGCTTGTCCGTGAAATTGCCCGGCCCTCAGACGATAATTTTCATGAAGAAATGGTGGAGCAGTACGGGCGCGTTCGTCGTTTCCTGCCCCATCTGCTGAATACCGTTAAATTTTCATCCGCACCTGCCGGGGTTACCACTCTGAATGCCTGTGACTACCTCAGCCGGGAGTTCAGCTCACGGCGGCAGTTTTTTGACGACGCACCAACGGAAATTATCAGTCGGTCATGGAAACGGCTGGTGATTAACAAGGAAAAACATATCACCCGCAGGGGATACACGCTCTGCTTTCTCAGTAAACTGCAGGATAGTCTGAGGCGGAGGGATGTCTACGTTACCGGCAGTAACCGGTGGGGAGATCCTCGTGCAAGATTACTACAGGGTGCTGACTGGCAGGCAAACCGGATTAAGGTTTATCGTTCTTTGGGGCACCCGACAGACCCGCAGGAAGCAATAAAATCTCTGGGTCATCAGCTTGATAGTCGTTACAGACAGGTTGCTGCACGTCTTTGCGAAAATGAGGCTGTCGAACTCGATGTTTCTGGCCCGAAGCCCCGGTTGACAATTTCTCCCCTCGCCAGTCTTGATGAGCCGGACAGTCTGAAACGACTGAGCAAAATGATCAGTGATCTACTCCCTCCGGTGGATTTAACGGAGTTGCTGCTCGAAATTAACGCCCATACCGGATTTGCTGATGAGTTTTTCCATGCTAGTGAAGCCAGTGCCAGAGTTGATGATCTGCCCGTCAGCATCAGCGCCGTGCTGATGGCTGAAGCCTGCAATATCGGTCTGGAACCACTGATCAGATCAAATGTTCCTGCACTGACCCGACACCGGCTGAACTGGACAAAAGCGAACTATCTGCGGGCTGAAACTATCACCAGCGCTAATGCCAGACTGGTTGATTTTCAGGCAACGCTGCCACTGGCACAGATATGGGGTGGAGGAGAAGTGGCATCTGCAGATGGAATGCGCTTTGTTACGCCAGTCAGAACAATCAATGCCGGACCGAACCGCAAATACTTTGGTAATAACAGAGGGATCACCTGGTACAACTTTGTGTCCGATCAGTATTCCGGCTTTCATGGCATCGTTATACCGGGGACGCTGAGGGACTCTATCTTTGTGCTGGAAGGTCTTCTGGAACAGGAGACCGGGCTGAATCCAACCGAAATTATGACCGATACAGCAGGTGCCAGCGAACTTGTCTTTGGCCTTTTCTGGCTGCTGGGATACCAGTTTTCTCCACGCCTGGCTGATGCCGGTGCTTCGGTTTTCTGGCGAATGGACCATGATGCCGACTATGGCGTGCTGAATGATATTGCCAGAGGGCAATCAGATCCCCGAAAAATAGTCCTTCAGTGGGACGAAATGATCCGGACCGCTGGCTCCCTGAAGCTGGGCAAAGTACAGGTTTCAGTGCTGGTCCGTTCATTGCTGAAAAGTGAACGTCCTTCCGGACTGACTCAGGCAATCATTGAAGTGGGGCGCATCAACAAAACGCTGTATCTGCTTAATTATATTGATGATGAAGATTACCGCCGGCGCATTCTGACCCAGCTTAATCGGGGAGAAAGTCGCCATGCCGTTGCCAGAGCCATCTGTCACGGTCAAAAAGGTGAGATAAGAAAACGATATACCGACGGTCAGGAAGATCAACTGGGCACACTGGGGCTGGTCACTAACGCCGTCGTGTTATGGAACACTATTTATATGCAGGCAGCCCTGGATCATCTCCGGGCGCAGGGTGAAACACTGAATGATGAAGATATCGCACGCCTCTCCCCGCTTTGCCACGGACATATCAATATGCTCGGCCATTATTCCTTCACGCTGGCAGAACTGGTGACCAAAGGACATCTGAGACCATTAAAAGAGGCGTCAGAGGCAGAAAACGTTGCTTAACGTGAGTTTTCGTTCCACTGAGCGTCAGACCCCTAGGCATGACCGAGCTGTCCGGAGAGCTTTTTATAATGCTCCGGGCGATACCAGGCCGGGTTCTCACATTTGGCTTTTGTGGAATGCTCACCGCGTTTGCGGCGGGTCAATTTTTTGACCGGTGCAATGAGGAAATTACCCTGAGTGCCGGCATCGACATCCTGGCAGAAACGGGTTAGCTCATCTTTCGGTAGATCTGACCAGTGAACAGAAATCTGATTGTCATTCACGGCGGCCTGTTCTTATGGCGGCCGGGTGTTGTGTTATGTGGTGCATGCGTTATAATCCTTCACAGGCCACGCGCCTGCTTTTGGACCCCCTGATATCTGTGTCTTCCGCCAAGATGATGACAGATGTCGGGGGGTTTGTGCATTCAGGCTCCGGGAAATCCCGTTACCTGCTCCTGAACGTTTTACTGGACACGTCCTGTCCCTGTCTGTTTCCGGAAGTCCGCATTTCTTCCGTAAAACCATCTTTTGCCACCCGCCTGCCTCACCACAAAGCAGTCAAACCGTCAGTTTGAGTTAGGACACAAAAGTAATCTGAATCAACAATCTGTCCCACCACAAGACGATCGCTGACGATCCGAATACTACCTTCTCATCAGTAACTTTTCCAGATGTTAGACCAGATAACAATCCATAGTTTTCATGCTAATTGTCCGGATGAGACTGCTAGCAAGCATCGCACGCAGTAAATTCAGGGCGTTGGGTTTGATTTGGTAGGCCAGAGCAAGGAAAATAATTTAGAGGAAGAGCTTTACCTAATAGTTGCAAGTTGACTCTTTCGTATGTTCACTGCACTTAAAAAACCGTATAGCTTTTGCTATACAGAATCCATATGATATGCTTGTAAAGCAATCGCTATACAAGGAGCGCACTCATGAAATCAGATGTTCAGCTCAACCTTAGAGCTAAAGAATCTCAAAGAGCACTTATTGATGCTGCAGCAGAGATTCTCCATAAATCACGCACGGACTTCATCCTGGAAATGGCATGTCAGGCTGCGGAGAATGTGATCCTCGATCGTCGCGTATTTAATTTTAACGATGAGCAGTATGCAGAGTTTATCGATATGCTCGATGCACCGGTTTCGGATGAGGCGGCTATTGATAAACTTCTGGCAAGGAAACCTCAGTGGGACGTGTAACAGCACCAGAACCATTATCCAGCTCCCATCAACTAGCAGAGTTCGTCAGTGGTGAGGCAGTACTTGATGACTGGCTTAAACAGAGGGGATTAAAAAACCAAGCTCTTGGTGCAGCACGAACGTTCGTCGTTTGTAAAAGAGACACTAAACAGGTTGTCGGTTTTTACTCTCTGGCCACCGGCAGCGTTAACCACGTGGAAGCAATGGGAAGCCTCAGGCGCAATATGCCAGATCCAATTCCCGTAATCATACTTGCTCGCCTGGCAGTTGATGTTTCATACCGTGGCCAAGGGCTCGGGGCCGATTTACTGCATGATGCAGTTCTGCGCTGTTACCGTGTAGCTGAGAATATTGGAGTCCGTGCGATTATGGTTCATGCACTGACTGAAGAAGCCAAAAACTTTTATCTTCACCATGGCTTTAAGGCATCACAAACTCAGGAACGGACATTGTTTTTAAAGTTACCACAGTGAGGTTTGAGGAAGAAAGGGGCTTGTTCTATATTTAAGATATTGATTTATAATGATTTTACCATTGAATTTAACATAATCTTTGTTATGCGAACCGGCTTTGTAATGGCTCAATAGTAATGTCCGCCTGTGGCTCAATTCAGATGTCCGCGCTATGGTAAGCTTCACTGGTCCGTTTAAACTACCGGGAGGCATATCATGAGCGCAGAAAGCTCAGGAGTGTTTACTTTGAAAGAGATCAACCGGATCAAGATTATACAGGACGTCATTGAACGTCGCATCACAACGCGCCGTGCGGCCGAGCACCTCGGTATCAGCGACAGGCAATGCCGCAGACTTCTTGCCCGTTACCGTGAAGGCGGACCGCTTGGTATGGCCAGCAGACGATGTGGCATGCGTGGTAACCGCCAGTTGCCACCCGGGCTCGCAGATCAGGCTCTGGAACTGATCAAGACGCGTTATGCTGATTTCGGTCCGACTCTGGCGCGTGAAAAGCTCGAAGAACTCCACGGACTGTTTCTTGGCAAAGAAACTGTCCGGCGCATCATGGTGCGGGCTGGCTTATGGGTTCCCCGTAAACAACGTGCCGCAAGGATCCCTCAACCACGGTACCGGCGTCCGTGTACTGGTGAGCTGATACAAATAGATGGCTGTGATCACGACTGGTTTGAAGGCCGTGGCCCGGCCTGCACCGCGCTGGTCTATGTTGATGATGCAACCAGCAAACTGATGGAACTGTTGTTTGTTAAATCGGAGTCCACGTTTTCTTACTTCGAAGCCACGCGGCGCTATATCGATAAGCATGGTAAACCGCTGGCACTGTACAGCGATAAAGCCGGTGTTTTTCGTGTTAACAATAAACACGCCACAGGCGGAGACGGGCATACTCAGTTTGGGCGAGCCATGCATGAACTGAACATCCAGACTATCTGTGCAGAAACCAGTCCCGCCAAAGGGCGTGTAGAACGAGCTCACCTCACTTTACAGGATCGTCTGGTCAAAGAGCTGCGGTTACAGGGCATTTGTTCAATGGAGGCTGCAAATGACTTCGCTGAGGCCTATATGGCTGACTATAACCGCCGTTTTGGCAAAGTACCGCGACATGATTTTGACGTACACCGTGCTGTAGAACATGATGAGGACCTGGGGCTTATTTTCACTGTTCGTGAAAAACGTAAAGTCTCAAAATCGTTGACGATACAATATGATAAAATGTTGTACCTGATTGAAGACAGCGAACTGAGTCGCCGTGCAATAGGTAAATATATCGATGTGTATCACTATCCTGATGGCAGAAAAGAGCTGCGCCTGAACGGTACGCTACTTCCCTACTCTACCTACGACCGACTGTCAGAAATCGACCAGGGCGCGATTGTCGATAACAAGCGTCTTGGCCGAACCCTGGAGTTTATCAGTCTGGTGCAGAGCAAGCGGGATAACACGCGCTCTCAGTCAATTCCCGCTGGAGATGGCCCTTCCCGACGACGGCCAAAGCAGGAAGGGAAGAAATCCCAGCGCTCACTGGATAATGATGACATGCTCGAAGCACTCAAACAGCTTCAGTCACGTTCAGAGGACATTTTTGGTAAAAGAGCCCGCTGATGGTACTCACTGGCCGGACAGTGGTTGCTCACCAGTTGATATTGTCCGGCCAGACCCATGATGTATTATTCATTTCGTTCAGCATCTTTATGTCCTGCTTTTCACGGGCATACTTACCCCATAATGAATGAAAAGAACGAACAATACTGATTAACTGCTTTTTTCTTTGCTCCGGAGATAGGCTGATAAAATAGCAGCACCTGCTGTCAATATTATCCTCAATGAAATTAAAATCAGAGTCTGATGCATATTTTACTGTTAGCATAATATCATTCGACGTTGTTCTCTCAGACTCTGTTAATGCTGATTCTATCAGGTATTCAAAGGCATACATGACAGACAGCTGGTTTTTGTCTGTCTGAATATAACCCATTGAGTTTCTGAGTATTGAGGACTGTACCAGGACCAGAGGCCATAAAAGCTCAACACCATAAAGCTTATATGTATCATGTTGATCATACTGATGTTGCTCAACACGACGATTACCTTCCCGTGCTTTACGAATATCATAGGCAAGGGATAACATAAATCCGTCTTTAACTTTAATCAGTGGGCTTTCATCCACGATGTAATGAATGAGTTCATGTAATTCATTCAGGGCTTCTGAATCTCCCCACAGTATAAAACCTGCATTGTTCGGCGTTAACTCGTATCGAAGCATGGGCTCAATCATCCTGTTGTTTCAGTCGGAGGAAAGTCTATCGGCTTTGTTGAATAAATCGAACTTTTGCTGAGTTGAAGGATCAGATCACGCATCTTCCCGACAACGCAGACCGTTCCGTGGCAAAGCAAAAGTTCAAAATCACCAACTGGCCCACCTACAATAAAGCCCTCATCAACCGTGGCTCCATAACTTTCTGGCTGGATGATGAAGCTATTCAGGCCTGGTATGAGTCAGCAACACCTTCTTCACGAGGCAGACCTCAGCGCTATTCTGACCTTGCCATCACGACTGTGCTGGTCATTAAACGCGTATTCAGGCTGACCCTGCGCGCTGCGCAGGGCTTTATTGATTCCATTTTTTCTCTGATGAACGTTCCGCTACGCTGCCCGGATTACAGCTGTGTCAGCAGGCGGGCAAAGTCGGTTAACGTCAGTTTCAAAACGGCTTTGTTGAATAAATCGAACTTTTGCTGAGTTGAAGGATCAGATCACGTATCTTCCCGACAACGCAGACCGTTCCGTGGCAAAGCAAAAGTTCAAAATCACCAACTGGCCCACCTACAATAAAGCCCTCATCAACCGTGGCTCCATAACTTTCTGGCTGGATGATGAAGCTATTCAGGCCTGGTATGAGTCAGCAACACCTTCTTCACGAGGCAGACCTCAGCGCTATTCTGACCTTGCCATCACGACTGTGCTGGTCATTAAACGCGTATTCAGGCTGACCCTGCGCGCTGCGCAGGGCTTTATTGATTCCATTTTTTCTCTGATGAACGTTCCGCTACGCTGCCCGGATTACAGCTGTGTCAGCAGGCGGGCAAAGTCGGTTAATGTCAGTTTCAAAACGCCCACCCGGGGTGAAATCGCGCATCTGGTGATTGATTCCACCGGGCTGAAGGTCTTCGGTGAAGGCGAGTGGAAAGTCAAAAAGCATGGCCAGGAACGCCGCCGTATCTGGCGTAAGCTGCATCTCGCCGTTGACAGTAAAACACATGAAATCATCTGTGCAGACCTGTCGCTGAACAATGTGACGGACTCAGAAGCCTTCCCGGGTCTTATCCGGCAGACTCACAGAAAAATCAGGGCAGCATCGGCAGACGGCGCTTACGACACCCGGCTCTGTCACGATGAACTGCGGCGTAAGAAAATCAGCGCGCTTATCCCGCCCCGAAAAGGCGCGGGTTACTGGCCCGGTGAATATGCAGACCGTAACCGTGCAGTGGCTAATCAGCGAATGACCGGGAGTAATGCGCGGTGGAAATGGACAACAGATTACAACCGTCGCTCGATAGCGGAAACGGCGATGTACCGGGTAAAACAGCTGTTCGGGGGTTCACTGACGCTGCGTGACTACGATGGTCAGGTTGCGGAGGCTATGGCCCTGGTACGAGCGCTGAACAAAATGACGAAAGCAGGTATGCCTGAAAGCGTGCGTATTGCCTGAAAACACAACCCGCTACGGGGGAGACTTACCCGAAATCTGATTTATTCAACAAAGCCACGTTGTGTCTCAAAATCTCTGATGTTACATTGCACAAGATAAAAATATATCATCATGAACAATAAAACTGTCTGCTTACATAAACAGTAATACAAGGGGTGTTATGAGCCATATTCAACGGGAAACGTCTTGCTCGAGGCCGCGATTAAATTCCAACCTGGATGTTGATTTATATGGGTATAGATGGGCTCGCGATAATGTCGGGCAATCAGGTGCGACAATCTATCGATTGTATGGGAAGCCCGATGCGCCAGAGTTGTTTCTGAAACATGGCAAAGGTAGCGTTGCCAATGATGTTACAGATGAGATGGTCAGACTAAACTGGCTGACGGCATTTATGCCTCTTCCGACCATCAAGCATTTTATCCGTACTCCTGATGATGCATGGTTACTCACCACTGCGATCCCCGGGAAAACAGCATTCCAGGTATTAGAAGAATATCCTGATTCAGGTGAAAATATTGTTGATGCGCTGGCAGCGTTCCTGCGCCGGTTGCATTCGATTCCTGTTTGTAATTGTCCTTTTAACAGCGATCGCGTATTTCGTCTCGCTCAGGCGCAATCACGAATGAATAACGGTTTGGTTGATGCGAGTGATTTTGATGACGAGCGTAATGGCTGGCCTGTTGAACAAGTCTGGAAAGAAATGCATAAGCTTTTGCCATTCTCACCGGATTCAGTCGTCACTCATGGTGATTTCTCACTTGATAACCTTATTTTTGACGAGGGGAAATTAATAGGTTGTATTGATGTTGGACGAGTCGGAATCGCAGACCGATACCAGGATCTTGCCATCCTATGGAACTGCCTCGGTGAGTTTTCTCCTTCATTACAGAAACGGCTTTTTCAAAAATATGGTATTGATAATCCTGATATGAATAAATTGCAGTTTCATTTGATGCTCGATGAGTTTTTCTAATCAGAATTGGTTAATTGGTTGTAACACTGGCAGAGCATTACGCTGACTTGACGGGACGGCGCTTCCCTACCCTCATGGCCGCCTCCCAGGAATCGACCCAGGTGCTTATCGTGGACATAATCCTTTACTCATAAATTTATCTTATTCCATTATTGTACCTGTCGCGCAAAAGTTGCAGAAAAGCCATAAACGCAGGAGAATCCTGTCGGCGGTGAGGATAATAAATATGGTAGCCGTCAAAATATGGACACCACTCGGTCAGAACAGCAATCAGCTTGCCGCTTTTGATATATCCATCTGCAACATACTCGGGAATATAGGCAATCCCCAGCCCGTCTAATGCTGCATCGAGCTGATGAATCGTGCTGTTCGCAATATATTGCCCTTTGACTTTCAGACTGAATTTCTGAGCATCTTTCTCGAATTCCCAGGCGTACAATCCACTCGTATCAGAATAGCGGACGTTAATGCAGTTGTGGTTCAAAAGATCCTGCGGCTTCCTGGGCTTAGCATAACGCTTAAAATAATCTGGTGCAGCAACAACAAGCTGGCGCCAGTTCTGGCTTATTTTTGCGGCAATCATATCATTATTCAGAACATCGCCCGGACGAATCCCGGCATCAAAACGCTGATCAACAATATCTGTAAATCCATAGTCAATGCCGATTTCAATCTGAATATCTGGGTAGCGACTCAGAAAGTCCGGTAATACAGGACGGATCAAATACTGGATAACATCATCTGCCGCCGTGAGGCGTATGACGCCAGTGGGTTTTTCCCTAAGCTCACTCAACCGACTAATAGCATCATCAACCTGTTCCATTAACGGGCCAACTTCGTTAATGAGCCTTTCACCTGCTTCCGTAGTGGAGATACTGCGGGTGGTTCTGGCCAGCAGGCGGATCCCAAGCCTTTCCTCAAGAGATTTCACCGTGTGGCTGATGGCTGAGGGTGTCACACCTATTTCAGCTGCGGCTTTGGTAAAGCTTTTCAGCCTGGCCACTGTTAAAAAAACCTTTAATTCATCCACACGATTCCTCCTCCTCGGTCCCTACTGGAGACGTCAGCGTACCAGTCTGTCATTAATTATCAAATAAATTTCACAAGTAAGTGAAATTTATGTTGATTAATAAATAAAATTCAAAATGGTACTTTATATTCCACGACGTGAATATGTCCTCGTTGTAGTGACGGCTTTTAATTCTGAAAATGAGGTAATCATTATGCAAGATTTTATCTATCATAATCCGGTAAAAATTCTTTTTGGTCGCGATCAAATTTCTGCGTTAGCACAAGAAGTCCCGCAGGGTAAAAAGGTCATGATTGTCTATGGCGGGGGCAGCGTTATAAAACACGGTATATTGAAACGCGTAAAAGAGTCCCTGACAAACACCCTGGTTTATGAGTTTGGCGGTGTAGAAGCAAACCCTCATTATGAAACCCTGATGAAAGCCGTTGAGATTGTCAGAACAGAAAAAATTGATTTTCTTCTGGCCGTGGGCGGCGGTTCAGTGATCGACGGGACTAAATTTATTGCCGCCGCAGCCCTCTACGAAAATGATCCATGGGAGATCGTCAAGAGTTATGGCGGCGTGGTGAAACAAGCTCTCCCTTTTGGATGCGTGCTGACCCTGGCGGCCACGGGTTCAGAGATGAATAACACGGCGGTGATTAATCGGGTGACCACCCAGGATAAACTCTTTTTCACCTCCCCTTACGTTATGCCGAAATTTTCAGTGCTCGAACCGGAAATGACCTACACGCTGCCTGAACAACAAACCGCAAACGGGGTTGTTGATGCCTTTGTCCACGTTCTTGAGCAATACATTACTTACCCGGTTAACGCTAAGGTGCAGGATCGCCTGGCGGAAGGACTGCTGAGCACGCTGAAAGAAGAAGGCCCAGTAGCCCTTAAAAATCCACAGAACTACGACGCCAGAGCTAACATCATGTGGGCTGCGACGATGGCCCTGAATGGAATGTTGAGCGCAGGTGTCCCAACTGACTGGGCTTCTCACATGATTGGCCAGGAAATTACTGCATTATACGGAATCGACCACGCCCGTACCCTCGCTATCGTTATGCCTGCACTATGGCGCTTGTGCAAAAAGGAAAAAGCAGAAAAGCTGGCTCAGTACGGTGCGCGTGTCTGGAATATTCCTGAGTCTGATAGCGAAAAAATGGCCGATGAGGCTATCAATGCCACCGTGGAATTTTTTGAACTGATGGGCGTTAAAACCCGACTTTCTGATTATGGTCTGGGCGCGGAAGATATTTCAGCTGTTATCGGCAAGTTAAAAGAACATGGGCACATCGCATTAGGTGAACATGGAAAAATTACTGCTGAAGTGGCGGAAACAATACTGAACATGGCACTTTAATTGACTAACGATCTACTCTATTAGGCGCTAAGCCTGCGCACCTGGCAGGCTTAATTAAACATTAACGGTATTGCAAAATGCAGAAAATGAATGACACATTTCCCTATATGCCATTAATGGCTTTTGCGATGACCGGATTTATTTGCATCATGACGGAAACTATTCCAGCAGGATTATTGCCAGAAATCAGTAAGGGAATGAATATTTCGCTGGCTAGCGCAGGCCAGTGGGTCACCGTCTACGCCCTCGGGTCATTATTTGCCGCTATTCCGTTAACTATCGTTACCCGGTCGTGGAATCGGAAATATGTCTTATTAATGACCGTAGCGGGATTCTTCATTTTTAATACCATTACCGCACTTTCATCAAATGTTTACCTGACCCTGTTAGCGCGTTTGGGGGCCGGGGCGGCTGCGGGACTGGCGTGGAGCCTGCTGGCGGGGTTTTCACGCCGAATTGTTGAGCCGCTTCATCAGGGTCGGGCTATGGCGATAGCCATGGCTGGGACACCGCTGGCGCTCTCACTAGGCGTTCCGCTGGGAACCTGGCTTGGGCATTATCTTGGCTGGCGCCTGACGTTCGGTATTATGTCAGTACTTTCGCTGTTACTAATGATATGGATCCGTATCAGCGTTCCGGACTCTGCGGGGCGGCTTTGTTGAATAAATCGAACTTTTGCTGAGTTGAAGGATCAGATCACGCATCTTCCCGACAACGCAGACCGTTCCGTGGCAAAGCAAAAGTTCAAAATCACCAACTGGCCCACCTACAATAAAGCCCTCATCAACCGTGGCTCCATAACTTTCTGGCTGGATGATGAAGCTATTCAGGCCTGGTATGAGTCAGCAACACCTTCTTCACGAGGCAGACCTCAGCGCTATTCTGACCTTGCCATCACGACTGTGCTGGTCATTAAACGCGTATTCAGGCTGACCCTGCGCGCTGCGCAGGGCTTTATTGATTCCATTTTTTCTCTGATGAACGTTCCGCTACGCTGCCCGGATTACAGCTGTGTCAGCAGGCGGGCAAAGTCGGTTAACGTCAGTTTCAAAACGTTCACCCGGGGTGAAATCGCGCATCTGGTGATTGATTCCACCGGGCTGAAGGTCTTTGGTGAAGGCGAGTGGAAAGTCAAAAAGCATGGCCAGGAACGCCGTCGTATATGGCGAAAGTTGCATCTGGCAGTTGACAGCAACACACATGAAATCATCTGTGCAGACCTGTCGCTGAACAATGTGACGGACTCAGAAGCCTTCCCGGGTCTTATCCGGCAGACTCACAGAAAAATCAGGGCAGCATCGGCAGACGGCGCTTACGACACCCGGCTCTGTCACGATGAACTGCGGCGTAAGAAAATCAGCGCGCTTATCCCACCCCGAAAAGGTGCGGGTTACTGGCCCGGTGAATATGCAGACCGTAACCGTGCAGTGGCTAATCAGCGAATGACCGGGAGTAATGCGCGGTGGAAATGGACAACAGATTACAACCGTCGCTCGATAGCGGAAACGGCGATGTACCGGGTAAAACAGCTGTTCGGGGGTTCACTGACGCTGCGTGACTACGATGGTCAGGTTGCGGAGGCTATGGCCCTGGTACGAGCGCTGAACAAAATGACGAAAGCAGGTATGCCTGAAAGCGTGCGTATTGCCTGAAAACACAACCCGCTACGGGGGAGACTTACCCGAAATCTGATTTATTCAACAAAGCCGACGAAAGCCTGAAACCGGTACTGTCAACCTGACTATACCAGGCTGGCATTAAACACAAGGTAACGCTCACTGCAATAAGTGAGCGCAGTCCGTTATGAGCGAAGAGCGGACATTGATGCCCCCACAGGCTTTGAAAATATTCAATATAATCGCTCCTTGAGTGTAAGTTAAGTAGCGGAGGAATGCATCCGCTACTTTTTAACGTTATGACAGTAATTAATATTTGAATCTTTTGTTTGGTATGATTTTCAGTTTTTTTGCTAAAGCTGTTAACTTTCTTAAGCGCCATTTAAGGGTGGACTCAGTTAATCCTTCCCCTGCAATACCTTTAAAAATTTCATAACAGGGCTGATCAGCATGTATTGCTTTCCAGAAATCCTCATACCCGTCATCAAGTATTTGAGCTGTAAGTGCCTCATTAAGCTCTTCAATATTAGATACTGCTAAATGTCCACCGACTAAAACACCAGCATTATTTAAATCAGATTTTGCTTTAAGCGCTTCTTTTCCAGTAGGCTCTTCACCGTTCAGTATCAAACTGGTAACTTCAATCATTTTGGCGTGAGATGTTACAGGGAAGAAAAGCCCTTTATTTCCTGCCCTTAAGCCCGAAATTTTCTTAAGATTTCCTAACTCAGCTGTTGCATCATTATGCGACACATCTGAGGCAATAATGCGACCTTCTCCATCAATTTCTATAATTTTTAGGGCAAGCAACCATGACTTTAAAATCGTAGAGTATAATCCCCATGTTTTCTCTGATGCCTCAATAAAAGGATAAGATTCGGAAAAATACGTGGGTATATCGCTCTCGAAAATTTTTTCTCCAGAAAGATTTTTTTTAAGTAAAGTCTCGACGAGTTGATTGTCTAAAATCTTTCGGCGTAGATAACCAGCAAGAGTACCTTGAGAATATATATCTCTTACATTTGTTGGAATTATCCATTCACCACTTTTAACTGCATCAAGCAAGTCTAAATTCCGCAATTCCTTCACGAGATTAAATGCGTAACCTTCCCTTACATTTAGGTTTTCTGTTATTTTTGTAATTGTCAGCTTTCTCATTGTTATCAGTTTATGAAACTGAGATATAACAGAACTTGGATACATTCTATAAATAACTAGCAGTCTAAACTCGGGAAGCTTTTGGTATACAAGATATTCTTTGAAAACATCGTTATAAGTATCATAAGTAGAACCACTCAAGCGTACCAATCTGTAAGCTGTTAACTTATCGAGGACTTTTACAAGCATTGGGTCTTCGTCAAATTGGTATTGAAGTTCATTGAAATCTGCTGGTAGCTTGGCTGCAATCTTAACTAGATAATCTTTTTCAATTTCATCCAAACCTTCAAGCTCTTCTTCAAAAAGGTCGTTCAGTTTTAAGCCCGCACTGATTAAGTCCCTCTGAGAGTCACCTTTTCGAGTGAGTTTTAAAACATGAGCTATCGTTCTTTTTAAAAGCCAAGGAAAACCCTGCGCAAATTCAATAATATAGGGTAGTATTTCTTTGCTGAGAATATTGGAGTTATTTTCATTTATTTTTTCTAAAAGAAGTATTGATTCTTTGTTTTCAAAATCCGGAAGAGTAAAGCTTTTCGATAGCTGATTAATTCTATTAAGAGAAACTTTACTGTTGTCATAGGTTGTTAGCTGATCATTTTTACGCGCAAACACTATGTATACGCCACCACGAAGCTTTGTTATTGAGTTCGCAATGTATTCATAGCAATCGAATATGTCAGGATTCGAAAATGTAGATTCAAATTGGTCAACAAAGAAAACTGCCTTTTGGCCATTTAGTGAAAGCTGCAAGTTTTTCAGTTGTTCATCAAGCTCTATAAAATTAGTCGCAATAATGCTGCTTTGGGTAAACCTCTGAACAAGATAAAAAACATCATATATTGTTTTTACATCTCTTGAGTCATGTAATTCAGTAATAACTCCATCCATTGAGAGCTTGTTTTCTAAAAAGGATACAAGGGAGCTTTTTCCTACTCCAGAGCGACTTTTTATCTGAAGAACATGTGGTAGCTCATTATGTTTGATGTGAGAAAGAAGTTCACCTATGAATTCATTCCTGCCAACGAACACAGTTGGCCCTGCAGGTAGCCTATAGTCAGCCCATTCAGTCCCAACAGTTAATCCTCGAACTATTTCACGCTTTACCTGAGGCGTTTCGTCAACTATTTTTTTCTTGCTAGGCATAATGAAATCCAAACCAGCAAGTTCTGAAACCCCTATTTTTAAATCTTCCAAAAATCTTTCATCATCAATTTGGCTGCCACTTTTATTGAATACCACAAAATTTGATGGCGTTCCTGAATTCACCTCTTTTAAAATAAATAACTTATACAACCCTGTATCAGTCTTGAGAATATTTGGGGCCACAAGGTCATAACCTTTAATTTCCCTGTATAGAAATTCTTCAGTCGGCAAATGCAAAGTCGCAGTTATTTGGTTATAAAGTTCCTTTCCTACCTTTGTCGTTAACCCCATATTTTCGACAGTTCGAAAATAATCTTCCGCCTCCGGTGTTAATGGTGATAATGACAGAAACAATCCATGCACCTTCTTTTCCAGAAGACCTAGCGGCAAAAGCTTTCCAACGAACGCAGCAACTGTTTGTCCACTCATGCTTTTGCTGTGTGCTTTAGCTTCGCCAATAATCTTTTGGCCAGTTGCTCTAGCGAATTGGACTGACCCCACGCCCGTAGACAAATTCTGTCCTCACGATGAGGCCTGTTCGAAGGCCTCCGGACTGAGGCCGCCGAGGTGACTGTGGCGCCGGGCCCGGTTGTAGAACACTTCAATGTAATCGAAGATATCGGCCCGGGCCAGATCCCGGGTTTTATAGATGCGTTTTCTGATCCGCTCTTTTTTCAGCGAACTGAAGAACGATTCGGCCACCGCATTATCCCAGCAGTTGCCACGCCTGCTCATGCTCGGGGCCAGGTTATTAGCCCGGCAGAAGCGCTGCCAGTCGTCACTGCCGTACTGGCTGCCCTGGTCTGAGTGCACGATGACCTCGCCGTCCGGTTTTCGCCGCCAGACGGCCATCATCAGCGCGTCGAGTGCCAGTTCGCGTGAGAGAGTGGGCTTCATCGACCAGCCGACCACATTACGGGCGAAGAGATCGATAACCACCGCCAGATACAGCCAGCCCTGCCAGGTGCGGATATAAGTAATATCTGTGACCCAGACCTGATTGGCCCGGACAACAGTAAACTGCCGTTGCACGCGATTAGGGGCAACCACTGAAGGCCGGCCGGCGATACGACGCGGCGCTTTATAGCCGCGTACGGCTTTGATCCGGTTTTGTTGCATAATACGACCCACCCGGTTTTTGCCGCAGGTTTCCCCGATTTCGTTCAGGTCGCCATGAACCCGCCGGTAACCGTATACGCCTCCGCTCAGTGAATATGAGTCGCGGATAAGCATCAGCAGACGCTGGTTATCTTTATCACGCGCCGAGACCGGGTTGTGCAGCCACGCATAGAACCCGGCCCGGGCGACATTCAGTACCCGACACATCGTCATCACACCCCATACAGTGCGGTGTTCATTGATAAAGCGGTACTTCAGTCGGGCTCCCTTGCAAAGTACCGCGCGGCCTTTTTCAGGATATCCCGTTCTTCTTCGGTGCGTTTTAGCTGCGCCCGGAGTTTCAGGATCTCGCTTTTGGCTTCCAGTAAATCCCGGGCATGCTGTTCGCTGTTATCAGGTTTGATAGCCCGTAGCCACTTGTAGAGGCTGTGTGCAGAAACGCCCAGACGGTCGGATACTTCGGCAACGGAATAACCGCGTTCTGTTATCTGACGGACGGCTTCTTCCTTAAATTCAGGTGTAAATCGTGGTGTGCCCATACGCTCCTCCTATGCTCAAACTATAGGGCAGGATCGTCTACCGGGGCGGGGTCAGTCCAACTTACAAGTCGGCAAAAATTCCCACGTCCGCTTCTGGCTCAAAACGGACCGACTTAAGAGATAAAGTTCCGCTGTGAGCGAGATGCAGACAGTAGTAACGTTAAGCACTTTCAACGTCTTTACGATTTTCAATCCAATATTGGCGATGATTTTTCAGATGAGTTGTTAACGGCCAGTTTTGCTTATCTTTAGGTAACCTGAGATTTCGGCCATCTAACTCTGTATATTCTGTTCCGGCCAACTGTTCTGATATCCTTATTTTCAACTCGGTATCAATCCAGAGCAAACCGCGGTCAAACAGAGTATGGATATCTGTTTTCAGTAACAGCCCATGCTGAGCACGGGTATGCCAAGCTCCTGCGTAGGGGGTAATATGTGCAGCTTCAAGTAACACTTGGATTGAACAGCCCGTTACTGCACATTTACCCTCATAAGCTTCAATGAGCTTTCGTCTAAATACTGGTTGCCCTTCTCGAATAATTACCTCGCGTAGGGCTTTAAGGCGAAAGTCACCTTCATCTTCAGGCAATTCATTGAATAATTCATCTCTCGCTTCAACTACCATCCTGTCGCCTGGCCTGGGGACTGCAATCTGAATTGGCGTCTTACCATCATCGCCAATGTCCCATATGCCGTGCAGCTCCTGCACATACAGTTCATACCGTGTATTTCGTAGGTTTCCACTACGAAATAACAAATCGTATGGGCTACCCAGGTCAGTCCGAGCGCTTTTTCGGCTACCAAGATATCGATACCGGGAGTTGCTATTGACGGTTAATGCATCCAGTTGAATGCGAATCTCGGTCTCTTTCAGGGGGGCATTGCTGTTACGGATCCACTTAACAATATTTGTAGCAGAAGCGGAATTCAGTTGTGTCACGGCATACCATACGCGGAGATATTGCGGATAGTGCATTTCTTCAGGAATTATACCAGACACATCAACATCAAACGTTGAAAAATTATGATGACGCATCCATTCTCCCCACTGGCGGGAATGGGTGCTAATACCTATGCGATGGGGTTCGCGTTTGCCAATTTCATCATTGAATTCCTGTCGGGAGGGTGCTCGACCGAGTTTCTGATAAAGCTCATTACAGCAGTCCCACACTGCCCGTACTAACAGACCCTGTGGGTATCCATCTTTACTCAGGTTCAAAATGTTCTCCTTCAACGAACATATCATGAGAATAGCAATATCCAATTCTGACACTAAATCCCCCGGATAGCATCAGGCGGTTATGAGTGAAAAGCGGAAGTTGCGCGTGATCATTAGTGGACGAGGAGTGGAGTAGCCAGCTTAAAGGATAACAACCAAAGCAGATGTGACTAACACCATCAACTTATGAGCCGGATGTGTATTGCCTTTCAAACCCTCTGAGCATATTAGTATCAACTAATTGCAAACTATGCCGATACTGACAGAATGACTATCATTTAATGATAATGAAAGAAGGAAACTTGAATTGTACAGAATGACAGGAGTTGCTGTTTTAAGTCTTACGCTGATGGGATGCAGTTCTATGCCCTCAGAAAACAGAACGCAGTACCTGATAACGGAAATGCGGTCACCAGTTTCAGGACCAACCACAGTAACTGTAACCGCGGAAAGCCTTCTGAAAAAAGACAATACCCGTAATTTGCTACTGTACGCACTCCGTCCGTTGCCTGGTAAAGTATTCACCTCTGATCTGGACAGAAAATTTGCAGCAGCGACGATCTATATCGATTTTTACCCACATAAAGGAAACAGTACGGCCGAAATCAGTGGTGAGATAAATTACTATGATCACGAGCAATACGTGAATGCCCATCTGGTAGGAGGTGTTGTCAGGACAATACCACTTGCACCACAGACCATCCCGCTGACACTCAATAAGCCATTATTAATCAGTCTGCCACATGGCATCCACTATTCCGTCATGCTGACGGACAGCCAGCCTAGAACATAGCTCCGCTTAGTAAACTCATGAGGACGAAATGGCGAAAATATGGCACAAAATTAAATCGGTTTTCATAGCAGAACCGGAAGATGCTTACTGGGATCAAAGAGCGACCAACCTTGACTATCTGGTGAAGAGGCACACAGGTGAAATTATAGTTGATCCTACCACCGCGCACTTGTCCCTGGATGAACGGGCCAAAATGGCAGTCGGTACGGTGGATTTCGAGACGATGCTTGCAGACCTGGAGATATCAACAGATTATCGTTCACTCAATCCCAATGATATTGTTGTGGCAGTCTGCATTGGGATCATGGGAGTTGGAGCTGCGCAACTGACAAATCACTATGCAGATGCACTTGAAGAGAAATTCGTAAAGCTGCATGAGAATTTTAAGCCTAAGGATAAAGGCCCCAGTCCCTTAGACTACCGGGCAGGTGGTAACCATCGTTCAATCTTTGGGCACGACTTTAATCTCAATCAGAAACTGCCTGACGGTTATACGTATGGCGGGCAAGATGTCGGAGGGCAATCGGTCTATTCCCTGGTACTCAAGTATCTCGAAAGTAACTTTCCCGGTAGCAGTGGCCTCGGCCTGCATTTGAAGGCAATACTGCATATTCTGACCCACTATCTTTCCGATTTACCCACAACGAAAGGTCTTCCTCTGCCCTTTTCTTCTTTTTTTACAGAGTGGAAAGAGGACCCCACCAAAGCTACAGGGTATGCAGCCTCGAATCCTTTAATGGAAGCTCTGGGAGATGAGTACGGAACTATTAACGCAGCTGATGCATCCACCTACGCTGTTATGAAGATGCTCTTACTATCTTATGGCGCTTTTGCCCACAGGGGACTGGATACTCCTGAAGATGAAAAAGAGCTGCATAAGACGCAACTTGCGGTGATCGCTTATGGCACTGCGCTTGTTATACAGATGCTTCTGCTGGTAACAGGAACTCTTGGACGAACCGGAAAGCTGAACTACCTTATTGCCGGTCCGTTCCTCTGGAACAGCGCCCGTTCGGTGTTGATAGTCCATAAACAGCATCGTCAGGTCATGACTCATTATGAAAAATCTATTGCCGTACTTAATGACAGCGAATCAAATTTTGACGATTGGATAAAAACTGTATGCGCTTAGTAAACCATGCCACTAATACAAAAAACTTTTATCATTTTGAAGACTCCGATGATTGTTGCGAGCCTGCTGTAGTAACAGCAGCAGCTGAGCGTTTGCGGCAAAGCAAAGATCTTAATGCTGCAGATGTCGCCCAACTGGAAACGATTGTCTCGCTTGAACTGCTGAGGTATGAGTACGCTTCTGGCGAAATGCCGGTGGATGATTTAAAGTCGCAGATACAAAAATTGCGTAATAATTTAATCGATGTCCATGGCCGGGAACCTTTCGATAATGGCAATATAGACAAAGGCTTCTACACATTTCTGAACGAGGAGTATGGTCTTGTCACAAAGTAAAAACATCCTGGCCGCTGTTGGGTTATTAGTGACGGCTATTTCATCAGCTTTTGCAGGAAAAAAAGCTTCGGACCATCTTGAAAAGCGACGTAAAAAGTCGCTTGAAAAGGAAGAAGATGGGATCGATAAAAAACTCAAAAAGGACGGAAAATGATTATTTTATTTGTTGTTATTGCAATAATTGCTTTTGTTATTATATTTGGCGCCAATGAGGTGCCCAGACGAAGAAGGCATCAGGCGATGCAGGAGGCAAAAAAGAAAAGGTTTCGTGATAGTGACCAGAGATGAATGATATAGTATTACGATCAAGGATATGTTGCATATTGATGATGCTAATACAATTAGCTTAAAAAGCTGTAGCTAAGTGTTTAGCCAGAGTTAACTTTCTAGCTTCAACGGTCCTTGGTACAAAAATGTCATCATACGAGGCATTGTAAAGAATTCCGGAAGATACGACATCCATACCTTCCGGACAATAAATAAACAGCGTATTTGTTCGCTTTACAGCATTTTAACATGCCATTAACGCCGGAAATATTAAATTAAACTTAAGTTAAATTGCCTGGGTTAATCTTAATATGCCTGGAATTACACCAGGCACGTGGCCTTCAAAATTACAGAATATTCTTTAACTTAGCCTCATCAATCCACGTTCGGAATTCTTCAAGAAGATTATCGTAAAGTGCTTCATCGCTAACGGTTGCGAAATTATCCATGGCAAAGAAGTGCGTGTTATCGATCTTACGATCTGTAAAATCATCAAGGTTTTTCAGGATGCCATAATTCGAACCTCCGAGGCCGACAAATTTCCAGAAGATTGGATAATTTGCGGATCGACGAATAGCATCTTTTATCGCTTTTGTTTTACTGATGCCGCCGTCCGTGATGAATACGATATAGACAGGTAGCTTACTGTCCCGGTAGTAATCAACAATCTCCTCCATCACTGGTGGCTCGTTGTTCGTACCACCCAAGCCAGGCAGTAATTCCCACCTTGAGCGTTTGCCACTCCCCTGAATGGTTTCGACATAATTATCGAGATTACTCAGCGTGACATTCAGATATTTTCGGTGCTTTTCAGCAAAGCCCCAAAGATCCATTTCACCGTCATCATCAAACTGAACGGCAAGAACAGCGATGCGATCCAGTACAGACTGCACATGCCCTCTTGAAAACTCTCCGGTCATTGAGCCAGAGGCATCGAGCACAAACGCTACGCTCGCCTGCAGCGTATTAAGCTTGTGCTTGGTCAAACTGACGGTCGCTTTTTTTGCAAGGCTGACCAGGCGTGGCGCTTGTTTCTCCAGCTTTTTCTCAAGACTTATCGTCGGAGCTGTTGAAGGTTGAGGAGCCGGTGTCGGAGCTTGAGATGACACGTCAACACCGTAGCTGATGGCCAGCGGCTCAAGCCCGCCATTGAAACCTTGGCCAAGCGCCCGGAGCTTCCAGTTGCCGTTATGACGATAGACCTCCGCCACGATGATGGCTTTCTCGCTGCGCCCTGCCGTCTCGGGATCGAATGATGCGATGCCGGGTGCCTGCAGGCTCAGCTGCTGCAGGCCGGTAATGGTATCGCTGCCATCGATGACGAGAGTTAAGGCAATTTTCTGAACAGCCGGTGATACACGGTTAAGTTCAATATGCACGCTTGATTGCTGTGTCCCAGGAGTCAGTTTAACGGCGCCATCCGGTGAACTCAGATTATTAAAAAAGATGAAATCGTTATCACCACTCACCTTTCCCTGTGCGTTGAGCATGAAAACGCAGGTATCGGGTTCGCCGCGAAAAGCCGGTCGCACCGGATATCGCAGGTTGAGCGTGATAGAGGATGAAGTTAGAGGGATATTCTGACCTGACTGTAATTGCATGGCTTCTGCTCCTTGTTTAATAACCGTAGTCTCTGCCACCCTTTACGCGGGTTCTGGCCTGCAGCGCCGAAAGACATTCGTCACGCTTTTGTTTATTGGAAAAGTTGATACGGCGGGACCCAAAATCACCGTGAATGTAGAAATTGACGCCTTTCTCTCGGGTGATATTCGATATTTTGCGTATCTCTATGCTGTCCTGCTCGCCCATTCTGCTCAGGAACCTGAGGCGAAGCCAGTCACCCAGTCCCATATTGCCTATGTCGGCAGGGAGGATAATTGTTCTGTCGTTGTCATTGAAGACGATGCCGAAGTACTCAATGGCGATGCGCTCAGCCATTTTTTTCATTGGCCATATCATGACAATCGGATAGAGAATGAATAAAACTCTCGCAATGTAATGTGCGGTTCCTGGCGATACAAATTTAGCCGGAAGTGCACTCAGTTGCAGAACCAGTACGGCTGAAACCACAATTACAGCAATGGAGGCACCCAACGTTTTAAACAGAACGCCAATATCGTAAACACGCTGGATGTTTGGTATTGCTGAGTATTTTCTTTTTAATTTTCGGTAGAAGAACATCCCGAATATCAGAAAGGGCAGGAACACAAAAAACGCTACAACAAAAAGTAGTATTACAGCCGAACCATCATCTTTTTTCTTTGCCATGTGCAGACACCTATAAAAAAACCCCAGTGACAGCACCGGGGTTGAGTATGTAATTATTATTAGATATTAACACCGTGCTGGGATGCCAGCGCCGGTAATCCACCTGCAAAACCCTGGCCTACGGCTTTAAATTTCCATTCGGCGCCATGGCGGTACAGTTCGCCAAAGATCATAGCGGTTTCGGTGGACGCATCTTCAGACAGATCGAAGCGTGCGATTTCAGCAGCATTATCGTTGTTGTAAACGCGCATGAAACTGTTGCTCACCATACCGAAGTTTTGCTTACGGACTTCGGCGTCATAGATGGTGACAGCGAATACCAGTTTTTTAACGTCAGCTGACACTTTGGTCAGATCAATTTTGACCGACTCATCATCGCCATCCCCTTCACCAGTACGGTTGTCACCCTGGTGTTCCACGGCGCCGTCAGGACTGGTTTTGTTGTTGAAGAAAATGAAGTGCTGATCAGAAAGCACTTTACCGTCATCACCTACCGCGAACACAGACGCATCCAGGTCAAATGGCTGACCGTCGGTGACACGCGCATCCCAGCCCAGACCAACCATCGCAACATTCATGGTTGGTGCTTCTTTAGTAAGGGATACGTTACCGCCTTTAACGAGAGAAACTGCCATTGTTAAGCTCCTGCTATTAATTAGGGTTTGGGCTGAATGAACAGCCCGGGGACAGAAAAGCGACTTTTATCAGGACGCGTTAATGCCGTACTGAGCACACACGGAAGCCAGGCCACCAGCATAACCCTGGCCGACCGCACGGAACTTCCATTCGGTATTGTGACGATACAGTTCGCCAAACAGCATGGCGGTTTCTGTGGAGGCGTCTTCAGTCAGATCATAACGAGCGACTTCAGTCTGGTTATCGTCGTTCACCAGGCGGATAAACGCACCGGATACCTGACCAAAGCTCTGTCGGCGGGCCTGTGCATCATGGATCGTCACCACAAACACAATCTTATCCACGTCTGCCGGGATAGTATCCAGTTTGATTTTCAGGGATTCATCATCACCATCGCCTTCACCGGTACGGTTATCACCGGTATGGGTAACGGACCCGTCAGCTGACTTCAGGTTGTTATAGAAAATGAAATCTGCGTCATTACGAACTTTGCCACTGGCGCTCAGCAGAAACGCAGAAGCATCCAGGTCGAAGTCCTGCCCGTCAGTGGAACGAGCATCCCAGCCCAGACCAACCAGAACATTTTTCATGGTTGGAGCTGCTTTGCTCAGGGATACGTTACCGCCTTTAGAAAGAGAAACACTCATAGTTCAGCCTCATGCATTAGTAATAGAATTAGTGAAATTCTCAGGAGATTAGCTCTCCTTTCCCTCTGTTTCTGGTTTGCCCGGGAACATGACGCTTGCAATGATCCCGACGGCCAGGACACCCAGCACGACGTACAGGCTGGTGGTGGCCGCAATATTATACCCGTGGTGCCAGATATGGTCTGTTGCGTTCAGCCCCAGTTTGGCAGCGATGAAGAACAGCAGTACGATAACGGCTTTCTCCAGATGCACCAGATACTGCTTCAGGGCTTCGAGTACGAAATACAGGGTACGAAGGCCCAGGATAGCAAACATCATGGCACTGTAGACAATCAGTGGCTCACGGCTGACGGCTATGATGGCCGGGACCGAGTCAAACGCAAACATGACATCGGAGAGCTCCACTACTGCCACACAGAGCATCAGCGGCGTGGCGTAGCGCCATGCTTTCTTACCGCGACCGATGGTCACATCTTTGTTTTCAGGTTTTGCCAGCTCGGCATCCACTTCTTTCTGAGAGAGAAGGAAAGCGTGACCCTGAAGTTTTGGCCAGATCGGGAAGAAGCGTTTAACCATCCGGTATGCAAGATGCTGCGAATAGTCTTCCACTTCCTCTTCATCACCGCCACTTCTGAGCATCATGACAGCCGTCCAGGCCACGATGAGGGCGAATACCACTTCAACATACGGCCCCAGGCTCAGCAGGCCAGCACCGATGGCCACAAAAATGCCCCTGAAGACGATGGCGCCAATAATGCCCCAGTAGAGCACACGGTGACGGAAACGATCCGGTACCGAGAACCAGGAGAAAATGGCCATCATCACGAACAGGTTGTCGACAGAAAGCACCTTCTCCAGTGCATAACCAGTGACAAACAGGCTTGCGACTTCAGCACCGTGGTGAACGTACAGGAACCCGGCAAATGCCATCGCGACAATGACCCAGAACACGGACCACAGCGCGGCACTTTTCAGCGAAATTGGCTTGTCATGACGGTGCATGAACAGGTCAATGAAAATGGCACCGAGTGACAGCGCAATAAACACTGTGACTGTCTCAACCGGAAAACCAATATGTGTCGAAACCATAATTTACCTTTAAAGGATGTATCTCAGAGGCCGAATTCAGCCGGGTCAAAGCCGAGCGCGACAGCGATTTCACGTGCGGCTGCTTTCTCATCCGGGTCAAAGTTACCGTCGCTTTTGCCAACAGCAATACCAACGCGTAATGCCAGTTGTGCGGCTTCAGGCTGATCTTTCAGCGCCAGGATGTACTTCATGGTTTCACCTTTACCAATCTCAACATCGAAATCGAAACTTGAAACCAGTTTGTTGAAGAACTCGATAACCTCATTGGTATCGAAAATTTTCAGTTCTTCGGAAGCACGCAGAAAACCCATCATTTTCTGTTTTTCTTCCGAGCTTACGCCGTCACTGGCGGCAGCAATACGGGCGCAGACAGCGACTGTACCCTGCATGAACTTCTTATTTTTGAAACGGCCAACCTGACGGGTCAGTTCGTCGCGCCCGGAATTAAGCGCACCTTTAACTTTGTCGAAAAAACTCATGGTTAAATCCTTTGATGTGACGTTATTTAGAACCGGCGCTCCAGCGAAAGCCCCAGTTAAAGGCTTTGTCCATTTCAGACTGGCCTTTGAAATACTGGTTGATTCGCTCCACCTTGATGGCGCCATTTTCGTTGACAAGGCGGGCAATCGCACACAAGGTGCGACGGTTATCGCCTTCTGTCAGCCGGGTTTCAATAGGCGGCTGATCCGGAACATGGATGGTGACGATCCCATCTGTTTTATCCCAGCTGGCCGCACCTTCGTAAATGAAGGCATAGATCAGGACCTCACGAACGTGCTTCCATTCGCGGCCGTTGATGTGCAGCCATTCACCTGAAGCATTGTCGCCAGTACGATCATCGCCCTGCAGCTGAACATAAGGTTCGTCATGATAATCACCGAAGGCATTACCCAGCGCCTGTATTACCGATTTGTAACCGTCTTCCAGCTCTACAAAGGCACCCAGATCCAGATCAATCCCTTTGGAACCAAACATGCCCCTCAGTCCTGAGCTGCCGCTTGCGCGATTCCAGTTAAGATTGATACGGATCTCGCCAAAGTTATCGCGTTTGGCCAGGCTGATTGCTGGTTTCTCCTTGGTCAGGGAAACCTTGCTCAGGCTTACTTTATTAGCTGCCGGAGCTGGTGCTGGTGGCGTAACGGCAGGCGGCGCAGTTGTAGTGTCCGGAGCCGGTGAGTCTGCGATATCAACACCAAAGTGTTCCGCCAGCGGCTTTAGTCCGCCATTGAAACCCTGAGCAACGAAGCGGAATTTCCACTCGTTATTACGACGATAGAATTCACCCAGAATGAGCGCAGCTTCCTGACGGCCCGTTAAATCCACGACGCCGCTAACCAGACGGGTTGCACCCTGCTCTACGTCAATAGACAGATTGCGAAGACCAGCAACGGTCTGCCCACCGTCACAGGTAACGGTAAAGGCAATTTTCTGGACATCGGTCCTCAGCCGGTTAAGAGCGACAGTAAATGTTGAATACTGTCCCTCACTCACCAGGCTGACAGTGCCATCATCGTTGCGCAGCTGGCCGTAGAAGACCATATCCGCATCCCCCTGCACTTTTCCGTCTGCATAAAGACGAAACGCAGAGGCGTCAACCGGACCACCTGAGGTGATTCGAACCCGGAGCTCCTGTGATGGTACGGGGGCATTGCCCCCCGGCGTCAGGTTCATTAGCGGACTACCGTTGAAACGATATCGGAGTGCATATCGGTAATGGTACGACCGCGGCATGGGTGGCCATGGGCCGTGAAGTCCCAGTTGCCATTATTACGACGCAGGGACGCAATAACGATGCCGGTATGGGCGCCCTGCTCGGTCAGCTGATAACGGGCGAGTTCTTTGTTGGTCTGATCAACTACACGGCAGAATGCATTATCGACATCGTTGAACGACTGACCACGGAAGCTGTTCACGGTAAAGGCCAGGTACTCGACATTTGCAGGCAGTTTGCTCAGATTGACATTGATCACTTCATCATCACCATCGCCTTCACCTGTCAGGTTGTCGCCGCTGTGAACAACAGCCGTACATTTGGATTTCAGTTGTTGGAACCAGACGGTGTCGATTTTGTTTCCGGCGCTGTCCATGAGGACACATCCGGCATCTAGATCGATGGAACCACTGCCACCAAACAACCCACCCAGCAGCCCTTTTTTCTTAATTGGATCCCAGCCAAGACCAAACTGAAGCTGGCTGAGTGCAGAAGATTGTTTAGTGAGTGAAACCGTCTGATTCTTGCTTAATGAAACCATATTTATTTCCTTAAATGGTGATGAGAAAGTTAACCCAGAGATAACGCTTATCCACTAACGTAAAAAATCATATCATGATGAAGTTCTGAGGCAAGAACAAATTTTTAGGTTTTTTTGATCCAGGGCTGTATTTTCGCTACATTGTTGCGCACTTAAATCTTTCAGGTTGCTGAAATATAAGTGTATAAACCCCCTGCATGATCACAGTCACAGCGTTGAAAATGCCCGCATTTAACAATCATGTTATGATTGACATCAACTTAAGACATTCTTAGACTCTCATAACCGCCTTAACAGCTTGAACTTATCAGGTAATAACTTAAAAAATGAAAAACAAAATTTGGCTTATGGAAGGACTTTCATCACAGCGTGATATTATTCAGGGAATGAAGTCTTTCGCTAAATTTAATAACTTCAATCTTGTTGTTTATGCCTCTCATCGTCACGAACGTAATGAATTGCTTGCCGTTGCTGACTATGCGCTAATCGAACCCTCTGACCCGGAAAGCCGCCTTGCTTTCATTCTCGACACTATCGGGAAACACGGGATTAATGCTGTTCATACGGGACGAAATAGTCAGTGGTTCGAACAGCATCGTGCTGCAATCGAAGCGTCGGGCGCTACGCTCACCACTGGCGCGACGGCTTCTGACTGGCTGACGCTTGCCGACGATAAAGTTACTTTCGCTGACTTTATGCAGCAATGTGGACTGCCGGTCGTCCCTTCTGTACGCATCAACTCGATTTCGGCGCTGCAGGACCATCTTGCTAATCCTCCTTTTGCGGATACTCCGCTATGTGTCAAACCCGTCACGGGTATTTATGGCATGGGATTCTGGCGTTTCGATGACGAGGCCTCCTCCATAGCGGTATTCAACAACCCGGAAAACCGGATCGTGAAACCCGGCCAGTATATTGCAGCGCTGAGCGCCGCTAAGACGTTTACCCCCCTTGTTTTGATGCCGTATCTGCCTGGACCCGAATATTCTGTCGATATTCTGGCGCACAAGGGTGAAGTCCTCGCAGCTGTGGGACGTCGCAAAGAAGGTGCGCTTCAGTATCTGGTGAACTGCGGCGAAGCATACGAGCTGGCCTGTAACTGTGCCCGGGCTATGAACGCGGACGGCCTCACCAATGTGCAGACGCGTAATGACCACAACGGCAAGCCAGTGCTGCTTGAGACGAATATGCGTCCGTCAGGTGGGATTGGATACACGTTGCGCAGCGGCGTAAATCTGCCGGGGCTGTTTGCCTTCCACCAGCTGGGCCTGATGTCGAAAAATGAAGTGATAGATAACGCGATGGTTTCCTTCAAGCCTGCAACGGTGCGATCCATTACCGATGTCATCGTCTATCCAGCCGACCTCACCAACCGTATTAATTAAGGCTCACTATGTCACTGTTGAACGAAGACACTGTTTATCGACGTGCATTGTTATGCGGCACGATTCAGGTCACACGCGCCCGGGGCGAGATGTCCCTTAACGATCTTTTTGATATTGCTGAGCGCCATAACCCGAAACGTGCTTTTCTCTTTGTCAGCAAAGTGCTGGGCAGACATATTCCGGTTCCTCCTTCGACAATGCGTCAGGCATACCAGCGTCTGGCCCGCCAGTTTCCGGAGTCCGTTCCCGGACCGGTGCTGTTTATCGGGATGGCCGAGACTGCGGTAGGTCTCGGGGCTGGCGTGTTTGATGAACTTCGCCACCAGTACGCGGATTCCGTTTACCTGACCTCAACGCGCCATCCTCAGGACGGTGAACTGCTGTGTGAATTTAAGGAAGAGCACAGCCATGCGACAGATCATCTGATCTACCTGCCCGCTGAGGCGGAAATGCGCCGCAGAGTGACCGAAGCGCGAACCCTGGTTCTGATTGATGATGAAGCCACAACCGGTAACACCTTCATCAATCTCCTTGCGGCACTGCGCAATACTGGCCGGTTGCCACAGCTGGAGCAGGTTGTGGCTGTCACACTCACCGACTGGAGTGGTGATGCGCTGGAAACGCGTTGTCCTTTGCCGGTGCGCACGCTGTCATTGGTCAGCGGTGCATGGCAGTGGGAACCCATCCCGGACGCGCCCGTCCCGGTAATGCCAGCGGTGAATGTGACTTCCCGGGGTAACTTCCCCATCACCGGCAAACAGTCCTGGGGCCGACTGGGGATGACGGCGCCCGCTAATGACCTGGGCCGTAATATCACCATCTCACCGGGAGAACGCGTGCTGGTGCTGGGCACAGGTGAATTTGTGTGGGAACCGTTCCTGCTTGCTGAGCGTCTGGCCGAGGCCGGTGCGGATGCGTTTTACAGTTCCACTACCCGATCACCGATAGCCACAGGCTTCGCCATTCAGTCGGCTATTGCCTTCACGGATAACTATGGTCTGGGCATTCCCAATTTTTTATACAACGTTGCGCACCAGCGGTTTGATCGCGTTCTGCTTTGCACCGAGACGCCAGCGGCCAGCGTGGACAGTCACCTGATGAAGACGCTGGCAGGAGTAGCCGCCAGTGTGGAGATTATTAGCTATGAATAAACCCGTTGTCCTGAGTGACCTTGATGACACCCTCTTCCAGACCCGACGCAAAATGGTGGATGAGCTCGCGCTGGAGCCCTTTAAAACCGGAGCGCTGGACAGAAGTTTAGCGCCACGCAGCTTCATGACTGAAGAGCAGTCCATGCTGGTGGACTGGTTACTGGAGCAGGCTGAACTTATTCCGGTGACGGCCCGCGGCACTGAAGAAATCAGCCGCGTGCAGATCCCCTTCCACTCTTGGGCGATTACAACCCATGGTGCCGTTATCCTGAACCCACAGGGTCAGCCTGACGAGGACTGGAAAGCGCACATGTTGCAGGGCCTGGCGCAGTACGAAGAGAGGCTTATCTCCATGCAACGTGCGATCACAGAGATGATGGAAGCCAGGGGCATTAACGCCTGGGCGCGACTCAACTATGAATATGACGGCACACCCGTCTATCTGGTGATGAAGCACCGCGACAGCACACGGCTTGATGAGCTGTATGCCATTGCAGACGAGATTGAAGCGGTATTCCCGGTCGCGGACTTCTATATCCACCGTAACAGCAACAATGTTGCCTGGCTTCCTCATCCCGTGGAAAAAGGTCTGGCCGTTACCTGGTTGCTGAACAAATTACGTGCCGAGCGAGGTGTATTCCCGGTGATTGGGCTCGGTGACAGTCTTAGCGATCACCGCTTTATGAAGCTCTGCAGCTGGTACGGGATCCCGCGTCAAAGCCAGTTCGCTGAAGCCGTCTCAATGAAAATTTTTGGAGAACTGTAAGATGCAGCCACTCATTCCTTTTTCGGGCTCTTACGACGCCAGTGATGTCCAGTTCCTGCTCAAACCCATTGAAATGGAAATGACGCCGGTTGACCAAAAAGAGGCGCTGATCCAGTCCGGCAAAAAGCATTATTCAGACATGCTGAGCCAGGAGCCTGCCCCTACCTCTTGGCATCTGGATCTATTCTCACGCGCACTGGATCGTGGCGCGGCCCGACTGGCACACGAAGTAACACAACTTGCCCGCGAACTGGCCAACCGCTTTGGTGATGAACCCATTATTCTGGCAAGTCTCGTCCGGGCCGGTGTGCCTCTGGGCGTGATGCTGCATCAGACGCTGCGGGACATGGGGAAAACATCCTTCCACTACGGGATCAGCATTATTCGTGATCGCGGCATCGATACCGCTGCCCTGGATATCATTGAATCCCGTCATGGCACACATGGCATTGTGTTCGTTGATGGCTGGACCGGTAAAGGCGCGATCACGGGTCAACTGGTTCGCTCCCTGGAAGGACGCAGCGGTTATCCGGAACACCCCCGCCTTGTGGTGCTCGCTGACCCGTGTGGCTGCTCCTGGCTGGCGGCAAGCGATGATGACTGGCTGATCCCGTTCGGGATTATGGGGGCGCCGGTATCAGGCCTTATTTCACGCTCTGTATGGACTACTGAAGGGTTACACGGCTGCGTCGTGTGCGAACATCTGAATGAGTACGAATGCAGCCGCTTGCTGGTCGGGACGGTTGCCGATTATCGCGAAAAACTCGATCCCGCGGCTGTACCCGGGCTCGACTGGAATATGGCAGCGAATACCGGTCTGTGGCAGAAGAGTCGTGATGTGATCGCCCTCCTTGCTGACAGGTATGCGGTCGACAGCATCAACCGGATTAAACCGGGTATCGCTGAAGCAACCCGCGCCGTATTACGCCGGGTACCCGATCATGTGTTTGTACGCTCAGTCAGCGATCCGGATGTCGAGTTACTGGTAGGCCTGGCCCGCGATAAAGGGATCATCGTTACCGAAATGGGTGACGCACTTGGCCAGTACCGGGCCGTGACCATTATTAAAAAGGTGCTCTGATGAAAAATCGCCTCTCGCCCTGGAATCTTGGCGCCACGCTGTACATGCCCGCAACCCGTTACGATATTGAGGGAGCTATCCTGGACGGCAAGATCCCGGGACTTCGCTCGCTGGTCATTTGTCTGGAGGATGCGGTCAGTGAAACAGATATCCCCCGGGCGCTGGAAAATCTGAGACAGCTGCTGCAGCGCCTCAGCCAGGAAAAATTACGTGCCGGTAACCAGGACTGGCCGCTGGTGTTTATTCGCCCGCGACATACGGAAATGGGGCAATGGCTGGTTCAGAATGTCGACCTGAGCGCCGTTGACGGTTTTGTACTGCCAAAATTCACTCTGGCCTCGTTGCCGGAATGGTGGGCGGCAATGGCAGACACGCACCTTTGTCTTATGCCGACCCTTGAAACCGACGACGTGTTTGATGTCCTCCGGATGCGTGAACTTGCGGAAAAGCTACTTTCTCATCCATGCCTTGATCGGCTCATTGCCCTGCGTATCGGCGGAAATGACCTGATGAATGTGGTCTCGCTGAGACGGCCGCGGAATCTGACACTTTACGACGGGCCTATGGGCTACGTGATTAAAATGCTGGTGTCAGTATTCGGTCCGCGTGATTTTGCGCTGACGGCGCCAGTCTGTGAGCATATTGACGATCATGACATTATGGCGCGGGAGCTGGCGCTTGATATGGCGCATGGGCTGGTGGGTAAAACGGCCATCCACCCTGCTCAGATTGATGTTATCGAAAACGCACTGAAGGTATCAGCAGGCGAACATTCGGATGCGCTCCGGATCCTCAACTCCACTCAGGCTGTATTCAAATCGCAGGGCGCGATGTGCGAACCGGCAACGCATCGCCGCTGGGCAGCGAGCATACTGGAACGAGCCCGGATATATGGCATGATCCCGGAACAAAGCGCAGAGGGTATCAGACTGATGCCACTGTCACAGAAAAACTGAGGATGTCGTAATGGGATTTCGATTTCGTAAAACGATCAACATCATTCCCGGCGTACGGCTGAACTTAAGTAACGGCGCACCGAGTCTCAGCGTAGGACCGCGGGGGGCGTCTGTATCCATTGGTAGCCGGGGCACTTATGCCAACCTGGGTTTGCCGGGTACCGGCCTGAGTTATCGCACCAGACTGGATAGCTCAGCCCGCTCACGTACTGCCCGTAGCGCACAACCCGATCCTTCTATTCGGCTGGAGCTCGAAAAGGAAGTGGGCGCACTGATGTCTGTTGTGAGCAGTATTGCCAATATCCATGAGCTGACGCCGGATCCCCGCCAGGGTATCAGCTGGTCCGAACTGGAAACAGAATATCTGGCCAGTCGTCAGAAACCCTGGCTGGTACCGGCGCCGGTACGTCCGGCGAAACCTGAGTTGATGCCCTTACCAGAGCAACCGGATGAGAGCACTAGTGTAGGATTTTTTGGGAAATGGTTTGAATCCGATGCGGCCCGTGCAGAGCGTCTTGAGGAGCTCAGGAATCAATGGCAGCAGACGCTGGCTGATACGGAACGAGAAAATACGCTCCGCCAGCATCGCTATCAGCAGCAGCGCACCGCCTGGGCTGAACAGTATGCCAATTGGCAATTCGAGGCTAAGGAGCATGAAAGCAGGCTGATCGCATCGCAGGCTGAAGCCCGTGACCAGTTTCGCAGGGACAGTGCTTTCTTTGAGTCCCGACTGGGTGAGGTACTGGCGCAAACTGAGTGGCCACGGGAAACTCTGGTGACGTTCGAAGTCAAACCTGAACAGTCCACGGTCTGGCTCGATGTCGATCTGCCTGAGATAGAAGACATGCCTGATAAAACTTACGGTGTGAATGCCCGCGGTACAGAAATCACCGAAAAGGCCATGACGCAAAAAGCACAGCGAGAAAATTACGCACGCCATGTTCATGGGTGCCTGTTGCGCCTGGCCGGTATTGCCCTGCATACACTACCCTTTGACTACGTGGTGGTTTCAGGTTTTACCCAGCGCATCAGTAAACGGACCGGGTATCTTGAAGACGAATACATCCTGTCATGCAAATTTAGCAGAGCACAGATGGCGTCGATTAATTTTGCCGGGATAGAACATGTGGATCCGGTGGAAGCGCTTGGAGACTATCCGGTTATCAGAAAGATGAGCACGACATTTATCTTTCAGGCAATTGAACCACTTTTTTTTGACGCAGGCTTTAACTAACGATGCAACTCAATACGCGACAGGTCCGCATTTTCACTCTGGCTAATTTACTGGGCACCGGGAAACCGGTTCCTGCCGCCGATATCATCACCAGCCTGGAATGTTCAGAGCCAACCCTGACACGGGCCCTTAAAGCACTCAGGGAAGACTATTCAGCAGAAATAAAGTACAGCAAGGCCAGTCACTCTTACCAGATGATCACGCCGGGTAACCTTGATAAAAAAACGCTGCGACGGATGAGTGATGATCTGGCAAAGAATGCCGAACTGAAAAGCACAGAGTCAGGTGGCCGCGTCATTCTGGATAAAGATAAAAAAACAGCGGTCTCTTTATCGCTGCGTATGAAAATACTGCGGAAGATAGACAGGCTTGCGGATATGGAAGGTCTCTCAAGAAGCGAGGCCGTGGAAAAAATAACGGAACGTGTGATTGACGAGCTTTTAAAGGAAAGCCGTGAAAATGAGAAGATTCGGAAAAATGAATCCCCTTAACACAAAGTAACCGACAGAGAGCATAAAATATGCGCACCCGGTAAACCATTACTCCTGCAATGGTAAGTAAAACTTTAACCGGGAGCGTTTATTTATCTTCGACCAAAGTTGCCCTGACTCAGCATTATGCTTGCCATAGCCACTATCAGCGAATACCTTACATCAAAGCTGAACTCAGATTATCTTCATATAAGGGGTAACATTACCCCTGACCCACGCTTATCAAAACACTCTCAAGTAGTCAGGGTTGATGCATTTTAAACCAGGTATATGGTATGAGTTGCCATAAGGTTTTTGTAACTAATTTTGTATTTCTAACTTTTTAACATCATAAATATGCCGGGTAAATCCCTACCTGTGATTCATTTTAAGTATCGTTCCCATCTAACATGTATGAACCCCATGCGACTTTACAACCTGTATACCAAGGCACAATGTCTCAGAAGCTCTTCAAGCGCAGTTCATTCATTTTAAGAAACATAAAGAAGTGAATCCGTTCGACATTGTTCATTAATTCAGTTGGCTTTCTGTTGATTTTATTTTTTAATGTTTCATAATCAACTGAGATTATGATTACTACCCTCTGGAGCTAAAATGTCTGAAGAACTGAAAACACTTAATAACACCCGTTCACTGCGAGCTCAGGCGCGTGAGTTGCCTCTCGAAACTCTGGAAGACATTCTGGAGAAGTTTAATGTCATCGTTTCGGAACGTCGTGATGAAGAAGAAGCAAAACGTAACGAGATTTCGGAACGTACAGAGAAGCTGAATAAGTTGCGCCAGTTGATGCTGGATGATGGTATTGACCCGTCAGAGTTGCTTGAATTCTCCACCGGCCAGACAAAACCTAAAAAAGAGCGTGCAGCACGACCGGCCAAATACCAGTACACCGATGAAAACGGTGAAACTAAAACATGGACTGGCCAGGGCCGTACACCTAAAGTTTTTGCTGAACACATTGCCAACGGCGGCAATGTTGATGACTTCTTGATTAAATGATAAAAAAGGCAGGGAATTAATCTCCCTGCCTTTTTTCTTCCTTTCGTGCATATCAACTGCTCATACTCTGAACATTCGTATTTGTTTCCGGCGCCGCATTGTCTGTTTTCTTTCATTTACTTGATTGGTTCGGCGCGTCTTGGCATCCTCAAGTAACTAGCAGAGTCGGTCAGCTCCGTCGGATTGCCAAAATAAGTGTTACGAGCATCCGGCTAGCTTATGATGGTGAACGGCAGGCGTACGGGACCTCTTCATAAACAATTCAGAATTACCGCTACTTATTATTTTCAAAAATAGACAAAGACTAAGGTACGTTGAAATTTTGATTTAGTGGAGAGTCAGATCATTGATCTGTGTTCAATAAAATTGTGTTCAGTAACTGCATTACCATTAAAAACACTAAGAATATTGTTCATTTCAATTAGCAGGCATTTTTTCTGGGCCACTATTGCTCTGCAACCTCTGCGTGTAACGTTCACAAAATTTTTGAGAAGCCAGATTGTAAACTTCCACCCAGGCATACAAACGTCTGTTTAAATAAATAATCAAACAATGCAGCAAATGACTCGTTCGCATATCTCTGGCGTTCATAACGTTGAGTAAAGTGTCAGCCTACTGACCTGGTATTGCTGTCTGGCTTATTGCTATTGTCCGCAAAAAGATATCCGATTAACGTATCGGTTTTTAGACAAACGGCAAACTGTGCTGGGTCAGTGGCTCGTTTAGCCACGTCGACCTCCGCCTCGGCTAGTGAATGTAACTTTTCAACCTAAAAGCAAGGAGCACGTGGTGAAGAGAGGTAATCGAAAAGTGCTGCCGCATCCTCTCCCTTAAATTAACCTTTGTGTGATAATGATGTTCATAATATCCTTGATAATGTAATGCCAGCCAGTTCAGCAAGAAGCCTGCTTTAAACTGACCGGAACATAGCGCAGAGATTAGCCGTTCCGGCTATTCCCCGGTATGTCTTTTCGCATGCCAGTAAATCGGGTGATATTTACGAAAAATACCGGAACAAAGGAAATGGCCAGTAGCGTTCCGCTAATCATCCCGCCGAATACACTGGTACCGATCGCATGCTTTGTGCTGTCACTGGCCCCATGGTAAGCATCAGCGGAACAGTGTTTAATGTGAAAACCAGAGAAGTAATCCGTATTGACCACAAGCGCTGCTTCAATGCAATCAATGTCGCATCAATAAGGGTCTTTCCTTCTTTCATCAATTGTTTCGCGAATTCGATAACCAGAATCGCATTCTTAGCGGAAAGGCCAATCAGGGTTATCTGGCCCACTTTGAAAAAGACGTCATTCGTCATATTCGTTACGGCTAAAGCCAGCACAGCGCCGAGCAATCCAAAGGAACTATAAGCATTTCCGCTAAGGGAACGGACTAGGTTTCGTAAAGAGCAATACCACCAGTATCAAGGCGAGATAGCTGCTTTATCTACTTATTAAAATGTACCTTTGAAAAAGTAGACTTTCTGCGATACGCTCTGGCGGTATCATTTCCCCCGATTTTTCACGCAGCGCGCCGGACGGTTTCCGGCCCTGACGGAGCCCTGGATGACACAGATGCCTGATGATGATCCTGACCTGTCCATGTCGCCGGCGGTCATACCACCTGATGGGGATTTCCTGCCGGCGCTGACAGGCGGCGAGGGTCCGGTCAGTCCCGCCCGGGCGTACCTGCTTTCCCTGAATTCCCCCCGCAGCCGGCAGACCATGGCCTCGTTCCTTAGCATCGTCGCGGACATGCTCGGTTCAGCTTCCATGGATGCCTGCAGCTGGGGCAGCCTGCGGCGTCATCACGTGATGGCTGTGACCGAGCTGCTGCGCGATAGCGGGCGGGCCACGGCCACCGTCAACACCTACCTTTCGGCACTCAAGGGCGTGGCGAAGGAAGCCTGGATGCTCAGGCTGATGGACGTGGAAAGCTTCCAGCACATCCGGGCGGTGCGCAACCTGCGCGGCAGCCGTCTCCCCCGCGGCCGGGCCCTGCTGCCGGAGGAGATCCTAGCGCTGTTCAGTACCTGCGAGGATGATGGCTCCAGTATCGGCCTCCGGGATGCGGCGATGCTGGGTGTCATTCTTGGCTGCGGCCTGCGCCGGTCGGAGGCCGTGGGGCTGGATTTGAGTGACGTTGTCACCACTGAGCGAGCACTCAGGGTGCTGGGTAAGGGGAACAAGGAACGGCTGGCCTATATGCCGGCGGGCACCTGGCAGCGGCTAAAGCTGTGGATCGATGAAGTGCGCGGAGAAAAAGACGGGCCGCTGTTTACCCGTATCCGTCGCTTTGACACCCTGACGAATGACCGTCTCACCGACCAGGCAGTGTACCATGTCCTGCAGGTGCGCCAGCGCCAGGCAGGAATAGCGAAATGCGCCCCGCACGATTTAAGGCGTACTTTTGCCACGGCCATGCTGGATAATGGGGAAGACCTGATTACGGTGAAGGATGCGATGGGTCATGCCAGCGTCACCACCACCCAGCAGTACGATCGCCGCGGCGAGGCGCGCCTGCGAACGGCGCGCGACCGTCTGGATCTGATATGAACTTAACAACACGTTAAGATAACAAGTTAACAAGATAGTAGGTGTGGATGCTCGCATGCTTGCAATTTTCTGAAATGGTGTCACATTGGAACTTCCGTTAAAGTAGGTCTGCCGGCTATCCCGTTTCCCCTTCTGAACCGGGGTGGTTTGGATATGCGGGATGGCCGGTCCTTTTCGTTCTTTTGCCGGGTACCATATGTGATTTTTAGGGTTATGAAGCGTGAAAATCTTCTGCAACTTCAGAAAAGTAGCTGAGTAACCGTGTATCTCTCGCGGGCATACGTTCATGAGCCGGTGTTATCAGCCCCATCAGCAGAAAGCGGCCGCTATCCCACATGTGTTCTGTGTAAATGAGATAGTGATCTGAGGTACGGTTGTAATTCTCTTGTCTGGCACTCCAGGTGAGCTGGAAATGCAGATTAACGTGAATATGCTGGACGTTAGCATCGACAGCGAATGGCGGGTAATCAAAAGGGGCGTCCCTTCCAAGAAGATTTGACGGTGCGCCAGTTGATTTATACGTAATGAACTCTGCTTGTAACTGGCTCTCCAGCTCAGGGTAAACGGCAAACGTGGGCTGGAAAAAAGTATCCCACGTGACATGACTGTACTCAGCTGTTAACGCCATTTAGCCGCTGCCCTGTTGCCTGAATCCAGCAGGTGATTCATGGCCGAGAGGTTGATTCCAGAGTCACGCACTTCTGTCGTTCGTGTGATTTGATCAATAAGACTGAGGTAGTTTTTAGTCGCAAGACTGACCATTTTAATGGCCTTAAAGAATGCAAACTCAACAGAATTCCTGTCATACGACTGAACGATTTTTTTTTCCGGCAGCATCAGAACAAAGGACTCTGCGATACCTGCGACATGGATAGTATGATTTCTGATGTCGCTGGCGACTTTGATAGCGCCGGCGAAATCGCTGTCTGCATACCGTGCCAGCTCGATGCGACTTGAGCGTAATTCTTCAGCTACGTCATTGAGAGCAACAGTGAGCTCGCTGATATCGGTTTTGTTGACTCTGGAGCCCATTTCGTAAACCCGTTCAACAATCGTAGGCTGACACGCAACCGCTTTGGGTTGCGGCTGGAAACTGGCAAGAACCAGTGCCACTGCGGCCTGCAAGTGCTGGATTTTAAATTTCACGACGGGCTCCATAATCATCATCTCTCGACGAGGCGCTGCATTTTACTACTGAACTTAACTATATGCTAAAAAAAGTTGGTTGCATATGTGGCTGGCACAGCAAACAGGAAATTGAAATCTTCTATCTGGCCGTGGCTTTCCGGATTGCTACCTGAAGCCTGTCAGCGGTTACAGCTTCCGGGAAAACCGTGATGGTGTCGGGAGTCGCCCCGCTAACGGGCATGACGATGATCCCCGGCGTTCCGGTGAGTCCCAGCGCCTCCGACAGATTGCTGTTTTTCTCAAGAGACGCGGTATGGTCGCCAGGAGCTGAGGTGGCCAGCCCCGCCTTTGACGCTGCAACGCGAATATCCTCCACCGTCAGTTTGCCTTCATTATGCCCGGTGGCGTAGATGGCATTGTGATAGGTGACATAGGCCTGCGGCCCTTTCTTTTGCCAGACCGTCAGCCCCTGCTGCGCTGCCTGAAGTGAGGCTTCCCAGCGGCCACCAAATATTGGCCACTCCTTAAAGAGGTAGCGGACGTCCGGCTGCGCTTTCATGACCTTCTCCAGCTCCGGCGCAAAGCGGCTGCAGAACACGCACTGGTAATCAAAGAATTCAATCACCGCGACCTTTGTATTATCAGGCCCGTAAGCCGGGGTATCCGGATCATGCAGAAGGTTCGCCTGATTCTCCATCACGCTGAGTGCAAACATCTTCTGCTTACGTGCCTTCTGCTGTTCCTGCAGCTTATGACTGACCGTCACCAGTATCTCCGGGTGGGATACCAGGTAGTCTGCTGCGATTTCCCCGATACGGGCCTCCTGCTCCGGGCTGAATATCGGCTGAGGGGCCGAAGCGTGTGCTGTTGCAATAAAGCCAATGTATGTTGTAACTATTAATGCTGCTAATTTGTGTACTTTCATCGTCTGAGTCTCATTGTTAAATGGGGGATTAGCGTTCTTTCTGAATGGTACGGGTGAGGGTCTGTTCTTCACGCTCCGGCATGCGGCCGCGTTCAGTATTTTCTGCCACCCTGAGCATGTCGCGCTCAGCGTTTGCCAGATCTGCAATCACACGCGATGCCCGCGACTGTTCACCGGATGCCTTGTCAGCACCTTCCAGCTCACTCCTGACACCTGCAGCAGCTTTCATTTCCTGTCCACCGGTGTTTTCCTCACCTCTCACCCTGGCGATTACATCTGCATCCGGGGTGAGTGGTTCCGGTTTACGCGGGTTAATGTCTTCCGGTTTCAGTCTGATCACCTCTTCCTGCGGAATTTCCGGCAGCAACGACTCCGGCTGCCTGTTCCGTCCGGCGTCTTCATTGCGAATCTGGTCTGCCAGCATCTGTTCGCGCAGTTGCTGTACGTTCTGCTCGTCAGTCAGCGTGGAGACAATACCCGGCGACACATCCTGTTTTGTCCCACCGCTCACCTTAAGCAACCATGCTGAAGGCGGTTCATCGCCGGTCTGCCAGACCACGCCGTCCTTCGGGTGATGTCGTACTGCATCAAGCGCGGCCGCCAGGTCACTGGCCACAATCGTGTTGCCTGACTGGCTTCGCTGCAGTACCGCACCACGGGCACGTTCTGTCATGACCATCCGGGTCTCCCCCTGTGTCATCCGCCCTTCCGGGCTGGCAACCAGGGAAACCATGGCCAGGCCCGCACTCCTGCCATTGTTGTCATACACCGGCAGCGCCAGCGCCGGTTCAGGAAAGCGCCGGGTGGCCGGGATGATTTTTGCCGTCAGTGACGCATCCTGCATGCCCTGATGGCGCACCCAGGCGCGACCGATGGCCGTTTTATTCACCGGCTGCCCCATTGCCCAGATGGCTTTCGCCTGTTTGCGCTGCGTTTCTGGTGCCAGCGCATCGTGCGCCGTTTTGATATCACGCTCCGGCGTTTTTACCGCCTTAACCCAGTCCGCTTTCTTGTCGGTGTAAATCTGGACGTGCTCCTTGACGCGTGAGGCTGAAATGTAGAAGGCACGACGGGAAGCCAGTGCCTTACGTCCGTCTTTCGTGCCCTCAAGCGCAATGACATAATCACTGCTGGCCCCCTGTGCGCCGTAGCCGGTGACGGCCCAGCCGTAGTCGAGATTCTGCTGCGCCCGGACCTTCTCAGGATTGATGGTGACGCGACCGTTCTCCCCCTTCAGACGGATATTCCCCTCCTCGCTGACCGACTCCACCGTATAGCGCTGGTTGGCCATCTGCCCCTGTTCGCGATCGGTCGCCGTGAACTTAAGCAGATCGCCGGAACGGACTTCCATCTCGCTGCGGCGAAACAGCTGCACGTCACCGGTGATCAGCTCCTTCGGTGAAACCAGAGCAATCTTCCCCTCCTCATCACGTACCGTCACCGTGCTGCCGTTACGGTCAACGGCTACCACATCCTGGTAGCGGTCACCGCGTTTAACCACCATCCCGGCTTCCCAGGACTCTGTTTTATTGAACTCATGGCGCGTATGGGTGATTTTATCGAGCACCGGCACCTTAATAGCCTTCTCCCCCAGTTCTCCCCGCGCTGCCAGCGCGGCATGAATGCCAGCATTTATCGCCTTACGGTCGGCGTTCAGCTGCGCAATGATGAGCGTACGGGACCGCGCCTCCGGTGACGTTTTCACTGCCTCCGCTCAGCTCTGCAACCAGCGTATCAGCGTCGACTTCCCCACCCCGATAGTGCCATGCATCAGGAAGTTGAGTACCTCCGCCATCCTGACCATATGCAGATCACCCACGCGCAGGTCAGAGAACTCACCGTTTTTACGCAGGAGCTTGTTCACTTCAGCTGGCTTATCAGTCAGCTGCATCCCGGAAATGTATTCATCTTCACTTTCCTTTCTGCCGATACTGGCGATAAACCATGTCACGGCGATAAACACCACCATACTGAACAACCCGCTGGCGCCGGCCGCCCACTGCAGCTCAGTCAGGCACTGGTTGCCCATCTCCTGCATATACAGGTCGGTATAGATCTGCGGCAGGGTCATTTTGAGCACCATCATCGTCGCGGTTGGCGCATACCAGTAGTGGACGTCGTAAATTTTTGGCGTCCCCGTTGCCGGCATCAGATCGATAAAACTGCTGTTGATGCTGGCAAACCACCACAGGGAGCCGTTATCAAGGGCTTCCTGTGGAATTCGCCAGAGAAAAATGGCGGTAGTTAGCACGGCGAACAGGATGAAGATCCAGAATCCTATCCAGTTGTTCACCTGAATGAACATGCGCCAGCGGTAGGCGGTCATCTGCCCGCCCTGAGTGAGGTTTTTTCCTGCGAAGCTCATAGAGTGTTGTCCGGCCGTTATTGCATCACCTGTTCGGTGATGTGTGTTATCAGGGGAGAAACGTTGAAAAGGGTGATGAATTACGTGATAGCGCGAGTGGGAAAACGTCGGGTTATTACATCAGACTCAGTTCATATCTGGCCTGCTGACATCCGTCCTCCCAGTCCTGTGCATTAATGTATGCAGCCACAGAACGGACTGAGGAGGCCACATCCTTATAAACCGGTGAATGCCACTCCTGGGGCTCCAGACCATATAGAGTGAATTCATAGCCAGCCCAGCCAGCAATGATGGTCATTCCCTGCCCCTCAGGAAGTGAACCAAATACATTCATATAAGCCCTCGCTAACATCAGCTCACTTTACGGTGTATTCGGGTGGCCGGGCCTGACCGCCAGCAACGGGACCGGGGAGTGGTGTTCCGTTCTGGCCAACAGGTGGTGTCTGCTGGCCAGTGGTCTGGTTGCTGCCGGGGGCTTTCGTTAGCTGGTCATTCAAGCGCTGTATTTCAGCGTCCTTCTCGGCCAGCTTCTGCTCGGTTGTGAGCTTGTTCTGCGCGAACTGCTGAGCAAGCGTGGCAAGGTTTTGCTCAAGAGCGGAGGTCTTTGCCTGCTGCTGTGTCAGCGCGGCATCGTTGACCTGTTCGTTAAACGTCGCGGTCACAACGCCGGTCAGGTTTGGTGTTGCAACCGGTGCGGGTTGCTTTTGTTTTTGCTGGTATTGCCCGTACCACATTACGCCGCCTACTGCAGCTGCGCCGCCAATGATGACGGCGGCCAGGATGGCCAGTTGCTTGCGGCGGGTTTTCAGGTTTTCATTCAGGCTGATGGTCATGAGCGGGCGTCTCCGTCATCTGAAAACACAATCCAGGCATAGCCCTCACCGCCAGCGTAGAGCTGATTCTGCGACAGCATTACGGCCCGGACGCCCTTGCGCCAGAAATCGCGCTCGCGGAGGCTGCGGGTGATGCTGCCCGGGTTGCTCATCCGGAAGCGAACAACCCGCAGGTGGTTGCCCACAAACTGGCGTTCAGGCGTCAGGCGTACATCACTGGTGGGTGTGTAAGCCGGCATGCGGCTGACCGGGTATTCCCGGTAGTCGTCCGGCACCTGGCCATTGACTGCGGCGCGGGATAGCGCAACCAGCGTTTTTTCATAGGTCTGCCCTTCTTCCCATGCCTTCGCATCGTCGTTCTTGCGAAGTGGTGGTGACATCGGGGTGAAGCGCAGTGTTTTGCCGTTACCCGGCTGCGGCCTGACGTTCAGGCTCAGCGATGAACCGTGGTCAGTCTGGATAAACAGGGTGAAGTTCTGGCCAACAAGCGGAGACAAAATAAGCGCTCCGTCCTCGGTCTGGCTCTGGTCATACGCACCGGTTGGTCCGCTGATGCTGGTAATGAGTTCTCCGTCTACAACAACCTTACTCGGGTTGGTGTTGCTGAGAGTGACGTTAAAGGCGGCGTCGTTCTCAAACGGAATGGCTGCGGGTGAGGAAGCGGCCCGGAGGCCGCTGGTAAATAATCCCGCTGCCAGAAACACAGCAGCAGCTGCCGGTGAAATGCGAAATTTCATGGGCAGTCCTGTCAGTTAGTGGAAGATACCGGCTTGAGTTCTTCAAAGCTGTGGAGGTTAATCACACCGTTGTCATAACTCAGTTTCAGTCGGTAGGTTTTTTCCTGGTCTTTCAGTGGCGTGATGATTGCGCCGTTTGTGGTGGAGGATTTCAGTACCCCGCTGTACTGCACGGAGCCATCATCCATGACGCGAATTTCTTTCGTGTCGAACTGGGTGGTGATGCCCGCTTTCTGGATGCGCTCAGTTTCTATGTCCAGGGCTTTCTTGAGTACGTCCCGTTCGGCGGAGGGGACAAATCCAAGAATCATTTTCTGGTTATGTTCGATGTTTTCCGGGGTAACGTTGAGTCGCCAGTAAATAAAGGAAGCGGCGAACTGTGTCAGACCGGTCGCATCGACACTTTTAGAATCTGATGCAAATGGGCGGTTAAACGTTAACGGCGTGGTGATGGTTTTCTGGGTTGTGGCGAAATACCATGCCAGTGACCCTGTCAGTACATTCCCTGCGCTCATGAGTAAAGTTAAAGCTGAAAGACCAATAAACGCATAGCGGAGTTGTTTATCGCGCTCTCCTTTAATATTCAGTTTCATGAAAAACTATGCCCTCCAGTGCCGGAAACTTGAGTCAGGTATCTGGCGAAAGGTTACTTTGAATAAAAGTGATGGCAGGTGCCAGTAGCAGAAATTAAGCAACCAGTACGACCCCTGCCCTTTTTTCAGATATCTGACGATGAACCAGAGGATTCCCGCAATTACACCAAGTTCGAGTGACAGGTTGTTAAGCACCCCCAAAACTAAAAGGGGTGCGGTAACAATAAATTCGTCAATCGGTAAGCCTAAATAGCGGTTCTGCTGGTTCATTGTTTCCGGGAAGTTATATTTGTCTCCTTCCCCGTTCATCATTTAGCTCGCGATACCGAAGGCGACACGGGTAAAGATGATTGCCATAACGATACCGACGAATACCAGTAGTGAGCGGGCCTTAATGTAAATAAACAGGCCCATGATGATTTCGGCGATATAGAACCATTTAACCAGTGATGAGCCGGAGCCGAAGGTGGAATTAACCGTGGCGTTCTGCGAGGAAAGAAGGTCGGTACCAGATGCGAATGCCGGGTGAGTGACCATAAGTGCAATTAAAAAAGCGCCTGCTGACTTTAAGTAAAATTTAGCCTGGCGATTTTCGCGTGCTTTGCGGAATAAAGACGCTACCGCCCATCCCTTACCGACGTTAAGGGCACTGCCTTTGGTTAACATGTTTGTTTTCTCCGAAGTAAACAAAAGTGAATCGCGTAAGTGCTTGTTTACGCGGGCGCAATTGTCCCATGACCCTAAAAAAAAAAAACTGTGACGCATGTCACACTTTTTGGAACCATTCAGATTTATCCGAATATGTAAGTGGGTAGGCTTTGTTGACCAGTAAGTTCGGAGATGGTCTATGGGATCTATAGCTATGAAAGTAAAAGAAAAAATGTGGGATGGTCGCGGCCGTCCACGCAAGTTCCAGCCAGGTGAGGCGGTGGAGTGGCGATTGCGTGCACCGGATAATCTGCTTATGGAGCTGAGAATATGTGCCAGAGCTGGCAACAGAAGTGTGAATGAGGAAATTATTGCCAGGCTTTTGTTGTCGCTGAATTATCAGCCCGGCAAGCCTGTCATTAAAACTGCGGAGGGTGAGCGGCTCATTGCTCTGGCGGTGAGATTTGAAGAGTGGCTAGGGCAATTACTTGATGGTGAATCTCTTGATGATGCTGGAGAAATTAAATCCTCGCCCAAGCAGGAGCAATTGTGGATGTGGCGTGAGGGTGAAAGAGTTTTGCTTCCGGGGAAAACAACCGGATATAGCATGCGAATTCCTGAAAACCTTGCAGATGAAATCAGGGCAATGGCGAAGGTGCATAACCGTAGTCTGAATGATGAAATGCTCACCCGTCTGATGAATACGCTGGGTTATTTTACGGAAAGGTTACTTGACCAGAATGAGGATGTGCAGGCGCTTAAAGTTCTTTGCATGGAGTTCGAGGTGTTCCTGAAAGAAAAAATAAAGGAGGTGGAGAAAAGTGACCTTCCCTGGGATGAAAAACCGTCCCTGTGATCGATGTGGGCCGGGGTGTCCGGCTCACAGATTTATTCTTTTTCGTTGATGAAGTGCCTTGCTTCTGCTTCGTTCTCGGCTGTGTTTATGCCGCTTAAAATCATATCAAGCGTATCTTCAAGGCTGCCTTCGCCGTCTTTTCCTGTCATTTTTAAATACATCTCAGCGATTAGGGTGGCAATGAGAACTGTGCCTTCGCGTGAGCCGGCTGCTTTTCTTATGAGGTCTCTTCGATATCCTTCGATATCAAATTGATTGCCATCCTCGCCATCGCGTTTATAAACAAGCAGTCCAAGCCGGATTAATTCGTTGCAGGTAGCTGATATGTTTGCTTCTCCAGCATTAGCGCCGTTCTGCAGGTCTTGTTGAACAATATCGCGAACTTCGCGTTCAATTTTATCTTTAAGGTAGATGCCGACTCTTCCCATATTTCTTACCTGTTTTAAGTTAGTGTCGGAACCGACACTATGTATGGCCTGTTGGTGGATTTCCACATTGCTGTGCAAGGCTGTAATGGGTTGATACTGCTGTGCATTTCTGTTCTATACAGTAGTACAATCCAGCACTATGATGTGCGATAGTGTGACACTGTGCGATATATAATTCAATGTAATTAAAGCATATCTACAATTGTATGATACATGTGTGACATACCGACACTAACAGGTATCAGGATTATACGATAGTGTAGTGTCGGTATGTACGACATTAAACGGTCACATTCCAAAAGCGCGCAAATTTCTTACAAACATCCCACTGAAATGAAAGGAAAAATCTGCAAGACGAAGTCTTGCGTGGGGTGTGATGTTTTAAAGGGTTAGTAAAGAGCGGCATGTTAATACCGTATACCGTTCTGGCATGTTTATTTCGGACAGGTGTTAAATCCCTTCAGGAGAGCGCTCAGGCGCGTTTGTAGTGAATTTACTTGATTGCGACGATCCGCCGGGGTATTTTTTAAAGCGCCTCTCCAGAGCCCGTTTATTTCGCTAAAAGGCCAAACCATGAAAATATCGTTACTGCCTGCTGCTTTACTGACTCTTTCACTATCTGCTGGCGCAGCTCCGCAGATGTGCTTTGATCAGGCCGGGAAAGATTACCAAATTGATCCGCTGCTGCTTATGTCAATTTCGATTAAAGAGAGCCATCTTGTACCGGATGCGATAAATGGATCAAACAGGAATGGAACGGAAGATGTCTGCGGTATGCAGGTGAACAGTTCCCATTACGGTAAACTTAAAAACTTCAATATTACCCGTGAGCGCCTGTTAAATGATCCATGTATCTGCGTTTATACGGGAGCATGGGTACTGGCGCACAACTTTCGGTCATACGGGAAAAACTGGGACAGCGTGGGGATGTATAATACTGGACCGAGCAAAAAGCTCATTGTACAGCGCAAGGCCTATGCACAGGATATCAAAAATATATATCGTGTATTACTGGCCAGAAAAAAGTTACTTTCAGAACGTCTCGCGCCAGCTGCGGGAAAGGAGCATGATATTAAAATTGCAGAAACAGCATCGTCACATAGCGTGCAGTAAAAAGCCGCTCTGTTGAGCGGCTTAATTTTTAGGCCTTCAGTTTTGCAAACTCCTCCGCCATTTTCCAGAGCACCTGATTTAATTTGATGTCACCATCTATTCCGGTGACTTCCCGCGTTCTGGTCATCTTCCCTTTTTCCGTTCTGCCACGAATTCCCCCACGGATCACATTTTCCTGCACCACGTTAAACGTGGTCCATAAATCCTGGCCTCTGTCGAGCACACGGCGAGGGTTAATAATTTGCTCCGGTGTAATCGGCGCTGGTTTTCCATCGTATTTAAGTTCCAGGGCGGTCGCACCAAAAAGGCGCTGCTCAGGCAAAGTGAGCTGAATGCTTTTCATGAGGTCTATATTTTCATCAACCGCGTCGAATGTTTTCAGCACCGTGTAAGCGCCTTCAATAACCTGCCCGACAATATCCCCTTTGTGGGGTACGCGGATTTCACCAAAATCCTTCCATGCAACCAGACCATTACTGCAAACCTGACGGAACATGCCGGGGATCATTTTATAGCTGCTTGAACCATCATGGCTATTCAGCAGAATAATTTCCGGCACTTCTTTTCCGTTAATCTGGTCATGACGGCGCAGGCGAAGCATATGCTTTGTAAAGTCGCTTTTATCCTGGTCACGTGTACGTGACTGCGTTGCATAATATGGCTGAAAACCTTCATCACGTAAGCGATCAAGAATGTTAATGGTCGGGATATACGTATAACGTTCAGAGCGTGAATCGTGTTTATCCGATGAGAACGCGCTCGGAACGATGCGCTGTAATTCATCATTCGTCAGCGGACGGTCTTTGCGGATCGAGGCAGGCATACGATAGCGGCTTGCGAAACTGACCATTTTTATTTACTCCTGATTATTTAGTAAGAGATGAAGAAATAACGCGGTGAAAATTATCCAGCGGGATTGCAGCTGCCACCGGGCGACCATCTACAACCCAGACAGAGATATAATCCGGGCATTCGTCATTTATTAACGTCAGCTCAGTGGCATTCTCTGGCGGCGTAAAAATTACCGGTTGTGGCTCCCCTTCCGATGCGGCCAGGACCCAGCAAAACAGATCCGTAAACTGGGACGTGGTGAGGTTTGAATCACATCTTCCGGTAGATTCTTGAGCGGCGGTTTTGACGTTGACGTTTCGTGTGTGCATCCTGGTTTTCTCCTGTGGTGATGGCAGTCCATCTCCCTGGTGAGTTCTCTCGCGGCAAAGGGCAAAGGAGCAACGGCGAAGGGCGGAAGGAAAGGGGCGGAGACTAAAGTTTTTGCGGCACGAAAAAAAGTTTTGGCGGAGTGCATTTCACCCCTTGGATGACGACCCGACGGTGCTACAAGCAGCCCTCCGCGTGAGGACACACGGGGGATGGCTTCACCGGGGGAACAGGATGCACACACCCGACACGTCGGAACGGCGTGGCGCCATTAAAGCGACGGCATCAGCCGGCGCGGTGAAGGCGTTCCGGACGGCACGGCCGGAGAAGCCGCAGCCCTTGACCTTCGCCATCAGACCCTAGCCGTATGGCCCGAAACCCGGAGGGGTTCGGCGGAGCCTGGCGGGTGCGCAGCGGCCGCCCTGGCGGAGTGGGGCTCGACGACCGGACAGCAGCGCTGGCCGGGAGCCGAAGGGGGCCATCGCCCTGCCCTGTTTTCGGGTTATGGCCACGGAGCTGCAGCTGAGGAAGTTAACCAGCAGGACGACGGATATGACGCCCGGGATGAAGAACACAGGGAAAACCAGGCCGAAGCCAGATACAGGCAGGTAACTAATGGCGCGCTGACTTCAGCAAAATCAGGCAGGAGAGAGGGCAAGGCGGAGGGAGCAGAGGGGCAGCGCCGAAGGCGCGTCCCCCTTCCCCCGTTCCCCGCAGGGGAACAGACCTTCCGGGTTGTTCATGCATGCGACTGCACCCTTCGGGATGGAAAAAGGGGCTACCGGCGAACCGGCAACCCCTTCATAAAGGCGCTTCAGGCATGTCCACACAGTCTCAGCCCCTGAATGGCGGGGGGGGGTCCCCCCGCCGGGGTTAGCTACTTAGCGGATTCGTAAGCCATAAAAGCTGCCACCTCCCTGTTCGTGTCCCTGTATCGGATTTCGCAGAGCGATTTCCGTGTCAGGTAAGTGAATATCAGCAGTGTGAGACACACTATTAATACGCACCAGAGCAGGGTATTTCGTGGCAGTTTCATGGCCTTCTTCTCCTTGCCTTGCGGCATCTAAGAGGCTATCCTGATGTTGTCTAGGCATACAGGTGGCCTCGTGGGTTAATGAAAATTAACTACGGGGCTTTCTGCTTTCTGCCACACAACACGGCAACAAACCACCTTCACGTCATGAGGCAAAAAGCCTCAAGCGCCACGTCGATTATACCGGGCAGGTGCTCTTTCTTACCAGGTATATCCACGCTTTATGCTGCTTAACGCCTGAAATATCTCAGGTATCCCCATCCCGCGATCACTACGCCCGTGACCAGCGCAAGATTGGGCAAAATGACGTCAAATGCACTTACAAATTCGGCATCAGAATTACCCTGCCCCCAGAATGCCAGCTTGTACCCGACGCCCCAGACAAAGAAGATGATCCCGGCACTCAGAACTCCGTATTTCATTACGCCGAGCAGGATTTCATTTAACCAGCCAGGCGGATCACGCCATGTGATGACCAGAGCTATTAGTGTGCAGATGATCTGGCCTGCATAATAACCAGGCGTACCATGCCATTCTGGCGCAGCATGCTTAACGATTAAATAGAACAGCACGTTCAGGAAGATAACGAGCAACCAGTACCTCATAATTCTGCTTTCCTTATATGTTTTGTCTGAGCAGTCAGACAACATTGTATCTGATTCATCGGGCGGACTTGCCATTGAAATATGCCTGACTTGCAGCCAGCTCACGCTCGATTAACTCATCGGCAAACAAAGGGGCAACACGATTAATCCGTGCCTGCATATTGCGCCTTCTCACTGCGGCTTTCCGTTCATCGCTCCAGCGCTGGATCTGTTTCTGACCGAGAAAATCCACGCAAACAGCGTAACCTGAGCCAGCAACCCAGCGTGCCATCACCTCCTCAGGTGCCGCCTGCCCTGCCTCCACGACAACTGAAACCAGCTCCAGTAGACCTGGGCAGGGCTTGTGCGGCAATTTCCAGCGCAGGGAATAGCGCCACTTCATACACCGCTCCGGTCAGCCAGCTTATTTGGCACCTGCCAGCGTTCAGCGACACGAACATGCTCAGGTGTTTCTCGGACAATAAACGGGATTTCATACATCACTGTATACAGCGGCTCACCGCTGATGCGAAGCCAGTCAAGTTCCTTCAGCGACGCGAACCGCGACTGCCAGCGCCAGAACGGTCCGGCAAGCTCTGCCGCGTCAAACTCGTCGCTCCACCGGGTGTACCAGGTGCAGACGGTTTCCGGAGACTGAAAATTCAGGTCAATTTTCGCCTGCTCCAGCAGGTTCTGGCGCAGTTTCCAGTGCTGTTCGTACTCACGGGACTGGCGGCGCAGCTGGCGCGTGGTCTTAATGCCGGACCGGTGCAGCCGTCGACCCGTGCGGGTGTGCATGACCTCAGGAAACAGTTCGGCCTGTACGTCAATCGTGAGCGGCAGCGGGCAGGCTTCGCCACTGGTGGCGATCATCGTGTTAAGCGCCTCCTCGACCTGTTTCAGGTTCGAATGACGGTTATTTGGCACCCAGTGCAGGCCAGGTATTTTACTGGCCACCGTGGCGTTGAGGCGTCCGCTGCCCGTGAGAAGACGCAGAAAGGTACGCACATACGGCATGGCGGGCAGTCGTGCGCCGCGTTCGCGGGCAGACTCAACATGGCTGATAGCCTGTATTGCAGCCTGACGGGCGGGCTTCAGGGAAACGAGCGCGTGTGAGGATGGGATCATGCTGTCACATCCCCGCTCATCAGGTTCGCCACGGTGCGGGCAGTGCAGTTAAAGCGGCGCATACCTGCCAGCTGCGCGATCAGCTGGCTTATCCGGTCAGGCTGTAGCGTGTCACTCTGGTAAAGGGTACGCACCACTTCCCCGCCGGAGGAGAGCAGTACCAGAAGCCAGTAAGGCGAGACTTCGCCGGGGCTGCACACGCACAGATGCCAGTCATCGCTGCCGTCCGCGCTGAAGCGGCACTGGACGGGGAAGAAGCCGCCGAACTCGCTGCGGTATTCGGCGCAGACGCGCCATCCTTCTGGTGTCGACAGGAGGCCGGTCACGGTATCGCTGAGGGCGCGGCGCGCGTCCTCGCCCTGCTGACGGATAAACTCCAGGTCGGAGGCGGTCAGTTTGTTGATTTGGTTCAGGTCATATTGCATAGTCATGTCTGTTCCCGCCGCCCGAAGGCGGCGGCCTCCGGTATTAAGCAGCGTGGTCAGTGGTGTGAGCGTCGGTTTCGGTGGCTTCTTCAGCCTCAGCGGTTGGTGATGTGCGCACCATCCAGTCAGGCAGCCAGCCCTGAGCATTCAGATCCTGCTCGGCGGCCTTCGCCGCATCGCGGCGCTTGAGCTTCACAATCTCTCCGGCGCGGGCACTGAGTCCGGCTTCTTCGTAGGCTTTGCCAATCTGGGCGATGGTGAGCTTGCCGAAGTAGCTCTCAGCATCCGGCTGCCACCATTTGCGCAGGTCAAAGTCCAGCGCCGCTTCCAGCCCGTCCAGTTCGCTTTTCTGCGTATGGTTGTACATACGTTCCTGAATACCGTTGATACCGTGCGCGGCACAGAATCCCAGCAGGGTGTTCACCTGCTCCGCTGACCATGAAAGCAGCCACGTGAAATCGAGATGCCAGTTTTCGGGCAGCGTTGCCTGAAGCGCCTCTTTCTGCGCTTTGAGCGCCGTCAGCGCCTTCCCTTCTTCACCGGATGGAGCCAGTGATGCAAGGTGATACTGATTCGAGGACACGGAGGCTTTCAGCGGTTCGCTGCGTTTACCGTAGCTGCGGTCAAACATACTGAGGCACAGTGTCCACGTCAGCAGCGCCACCGATACGTCGGGACGACCCGCCAGCTCGGCCTGAACGGCGAGAGTCCGTTCGGCTGACATAGCTTTTACCAGCGTTGCCGGATAGGCGTCGGCGGGAATTTCAGGCGTGGTGTGTCTGATCACATTGCTTTCACGTTCCTGACGCGCCTGTTCTTCAGCTACCCGGTCTTCGTCGGTCAGCTTGCGGATACCAGGCTGAACCTGAAAATTGCTACCGTCCCATGACACCCAGATTCCGTGCGCGGCGCGAAATTCCGGCGTGGCTTCGCGGTACTGCGCCTCGCAGTAAATGTCATCGATATCCTGCTGAAGCTCGTATTCGTAATCGTAGCTTTCAGTGGCATCCCTTTGTTCTTCCAGCTCACTGACGCGCTTCTGTTCTTCTTCCGTCAGGACAGCTTTCGGCATCGCAAAACGGTACTGTTCACCGTCCTCACCGCTGGCACGCAGTTCCGTCATACGGAACTCAGCCCAGCCCCAGCCCTGCTCCTGCTTAACGCGAGCGGCGAGCACGGTGAGCTTGCCAGCCAGCAGAGATTTCACCAGCGCCGCATCGGCAAAGGTGCTGTCCCTGTCGCTGAACAGGTCGGCGGTCAGCGTACCGCCAGCGGCGGTATAGGCTTCCTCACCCACATACTCAAACATAGGGTGACTGATGGCCATCTTGTCGTCGGTCACCATTTTGCGCAGAGTCTGTACGGCAGGATCGCGCCACTGTTCAACAGCCTCTTTCCAGACCTGCTCCTGACGCTCATGAGTATCAGCAAGTGTCAGGACTTCACACTGTTCAAGGGAGATTTCATCCCGCGCCAGCGCATCCAGCAGGGAGGGGGCAAGATTCGCCAGCTTCAGGCAGCGCTGAACGTGGCGCGGGTGATAGCCCATCAGTGCGCCGATCTGAGAGGACGTTTTACCTTCCTGCTGAAGGGTACGAAAACCGATAATCTGCTCGGCGGGATGCATGTTTTTACGTCGACCGTTCTCGATCATCGAGGCCGCCACAGCCATCTCAACGGGCAGGACTTTCACCGGAACAAACGGCGTGTCTGCATCGAGCACACCGCGCATCACCAGAATGCCTGTGCCTCTGCGGCGACCTTCCCCGCCGACAATGCCGATCGTACCGTCCGGCAGTTCTGCACCGATCAGGTTCTGGAGGATGCCCATTGCCTGAATGCTGTCTGCCATCTCTTCCACTTCCTGATCGGTATGCGGAATGATGCGCGTGTTTAAGTCAGTGTGTGACAGGCGGGAGTACGGGAAGATTTGCACGGGCGTATCAGCGAGCAGCCGGACGAGCTTCTGCTCGGTAGTCTGCGCGATTTTCTCCGCTGTCTTTTTCGCAGAGGTGGATTTCGCAGTTTTTTTTGCCGTAGTATTGGTGGCGGCCATGATTTTTACTCCTGTGTTTAAGTGATGGTCCGCCGTGGCCGGAGTGCGATCCGGTCACGGCACCCGGTTAACCGGTAATACGTTTCGGGTGTGCAGCCAGTGCTGCAAAGGACGGATAGCCGTCGAGTACCTGCATCATGACTTCCGGAGGCAATGCCTCCGGCTTTTCTGTCAGGCATCGAGCGCCTCGCGCAGGCGCATCATGACGTCGTTTTCTTCTTTCAGGGTTTCTTCAGCTGATCCGCCGCCATCCTCCGCGCATACTGCGATACGTTGCATCTCCCGTCCTGCAAGCTGCATGACTAAGGCCAGCGATTTCGCGGGAATAGTCACGGTTCGCTTCTCGCGTCGCTCATCGAGCATGGTTTCGACAATCGCCCGTATCTGGCCGATATCAGCGCCACTTTCAAGGCATGAGCTTAGCCGACGCAGGACTTCATCCAGTTCCTCATCGGTTAAATCCCAGTCAAGGCAGACGCAACGAATGTCATTTCGATTCCAGCAGGCGAAAACGTATTTCTCGCCATCGAGGTCGGAATGTCTGAACATTTCAAGGGCAATTTCTCTTGCTGTACCAATCATGTTTTTCTCCTTTTATCGGGCGGCATCGCCGCCCGTGGTCAGTCAGTCAAGGGCACGCCAGATGGTGGCGCTTTCCGGATGGGTGTCAGCAAATGCCATAAGCTGCTCATAGCGACGGCAGAAGTGGCGGCACAGTTCTTCATGGTCATGGTTGCTGTGGTGCCAGCTCCGGTGATTCAGTACCAGCGCCGTGAGGATGATCCCCGCCACTTCCCCGCTGACAGTCTGCTCAAACCAGTTGTCCGGATTGCACAGGGTCAGGCTCTCCACGTCAGGCGCCATATATCCGCCGCCTTCCGGCAGCCGGTAAAACTGCCAGAATCCCCCCTGATACTCAGGGCAGTAACGCTGGGCGTAGGCGTACACGGATGCCTCGGACGTCATAAAATCGCCGCCAAACAAATCAGGCAGGAAAGTCAGGCGCTGCGCACCCTCAAGACGAACAGCATCACAGGTCACGGTCTGGTTCATAGATCCTCCACGGTTAACATATTCTCGGTTCCGGCATCGCCGTGACGACACGACAGACCGGCGAAAAGCGGAGGACACAGGGGCGACGCCGCAAGCCGCAGCGCAAAGCCTTCACGGGCTGAATGCACCGTGAAGGGTGCGAACGGGTGAGGACGGAGGCGTAAGCGAACCCTTGTGGCCGATGCGGCCGGGCTACAGTGAAGTCACGGCGCATGCCGTCACCGCACGGAGCTTCAGAGGAGTTTCATTGTCCCGACGTGGCCCGGAGGGCAGCGGCGGATAAAAGCGGAAGGCACTGACATCCTTTTCGCAGTGGATGGCCACCGGTTGCCGGGGCGTTACCCCGGCTCTCTCCCTTACGCGGCCAGCGTCTCCTGTAATGCGTGAACGTCCTTCAGCTCATTCCTGACGGATTCAGGCTCCTGCCGCCCGGCTTCCCAGGCCATACCGATCCGGTTTTCCAGCTCGCATTCATAGTTACGCAGGACGCGGGACAGGAGTACCGCCGGAACACTCACCTGACGGTTTGCCGCTTCGCGCTGACGGGCCAGGAGATCGCTGACAGTCAGATTATTTACCCCCTCCTGACGGTATTGCGTCATTTTCATTTCGCCGATCGCCTTCATCAGATTCCGGATTTCAGTCCCGTCCGGTTCTGGCTGGGCTTCACGGCAGGCCACGCTAATCCCCTCTTCCGTCCAGACCAGCAGGACCAGGGGTTCGTCAAACGTGAACATGTTTTCAAGCTGTACACAAAGTTCTTCGCGGGTTCCGTACATCGTTTTTTCTCTCTTGTTAGGGGTTACAGGCCGGGCATCAGCCCGGCAGGGTCAGTCAGTCCTGAAAGGTTTCGTCCAGCACCAGGGCTTCGCGGTAGGCTTCAAGAAGCAGGGTGTTGATCCGGCGCAGAGTCTGCGCAGCCATACGTTCGGTAAGCGTTGCCGCGTCGTGCCGGTGCTGCGATTCGAGGCGGTTCAGCAGCATCCGCACGTCACACATGGCATTGCTGAGCGCGGCCACGTCCGCGCGCAGGTGTTCAAGGCCCGGGTAGTTCATGCCGCCTCCGGATAGTCGGGGTAAAACGCGCCGTCATTGGCCGCCGGCATCCTTCTTGCCCGTTCAACCTGTGCCAGACGTCGAACGCCGGCGGCGTGGTACTGCTCAAGCATCTCGATCCCGATATAGCGGCGGCTGGCTTCGGCGGCTGCCACGCAGGTGGAGCCGCTGCCGGCGAACGGGTCAAGGACAATAGCCCCCGGACGCGTGAGCGATTCAATCAGCGGCCGCAGGCTCTGCACCGGCTTCTCCGTCGGGTGATGTCGGTTGCCCGTGTATTTCCAGGGGATCACGTCCGGGATGGGACGGTCCGGGGTTTGCGGCCTTCCCTTTGCCAGCAGGTAGGCACTCTCATGGGTGTAACCCACGAACGTCGATTTTGAGGCGTAGCTCTTGGCAAAGACGATATGGCCAACCACCCGGAAACCGGCCGTTTTCCACGCATTCAGAAACAGATCCGCGCGGTTCCAGGCATAGAAACTCACCATCAGGCTGTCATTTTTCAGCACGCGGTACATTTCATGACAGGCGGGCTGGAGCCATTCGGCAGAGTTGTCCCCGGCCAGGGTGCGGCCGGTACGGTCCTTATAGCCAACCAGGTACGGTGGGTCGGTAAGAATAAAATCGACGGCACGCGCCGGAAAACGGGACATCACCTGCACGCAGTCACCCAGAATAAAACGGGACATAGACACACTCCTCTCTGATATGCGGCACCCTCTTGCGCCGTGCCGCCACAAAAACCCGGCGAAAAGCGGAGGGCGCAGGGGCGACGCCGCAAGCCGCAGCGCAAGCCTTTCACGGGCTGAATGCACCGTGAAAGGTACGAACGGGTGAGGACGGAGACAACGTGAACCCTTGTGACCGCAGCGGCCGGTTTAGCGTGAAGGCACGGCGTTGAACTCGCCGCCGGTTGGCGGCAATAAGGCGGAGAGAACCGACAACCTTTGTTACCGGTTCTGGTAGCTGATGAGTCAGACAAGGTATGGCAGAATGCACACTGATAATGGATTCGCGCCGTTATCTTACATGTGTGCCTTTGATTTCAGGACGTCCCCGACCGGAGACGTCTTTTTTTTGAGTCGGATATATGGCAGGTGAAAAAAGGCAGCGATTGTGCAATTATCTGTGCCGAAAACATCTGATGGGTTTTCACTTACAACGAATATGACACATTTCAGGACACCCCTCCCCGGAAGGTGTCCTTTTTTTTAGCGCCCCTTCACGTGGTCGATAGCGAACTGCAGCGTGTCCCAGTTAAAACCGATGCCTGCATCGTGGCTGTGGTCGCAGATACGCATGGCTTCTGCAATTTCCTCCTCCGACAGACTGCCATCGAGGGACAGAAAATCATCTTCCAGCAAGAACGTCCCCATACACAGTGCATCCGGTGGGTACTGCTTCAGCCTGGCGATGAGCCCTGCCACCGTCACATCATCACGACATGCAGGACGCGACGGCAGGACGCGATCAGCGATGTCGTTCCAGCACCAGTCATCGCACTCCGGTACGGGTTCCAGCAGGGTCTGTAATTCCACGCCCGGCAGCAGGGAGAGCTGCTCCAGAACCTCCCCCAGAGAAAGTCGCTCTCCGCTGGCATCTTCACTCCCCAGGTAATGGTGATTGATATAGACGGCAAACTCGCCGTTATCGAGTTCAATACAGGTCAGTCTGAACATGGTTGTGTCCTCAGCATCCGGCACCCTCTTGCGCCGTGCCGCCACAAAAACACGGCGTAAAGCGGAGGACGCCAGGGCGACGCCGAAGCCGCAGCGCAAGCCCTTCACGGGCTGAATGCACCGTGCAGGGCGCGAACGGGTGAGGACGGAGACAACGTGAACCCTTGCGACCGCAGCGGCCGGGTTAGCGTGAAGGCACGGCGGGTAATTTTTTACGGGAGATGTAAAGCGGAGGAAAAATTTCACATTAAATTAAAATGTGATTTACATCACAAAACAATACATTATAATCGCCGAAAAATTAAGCGTTTAGTTTTGACGGCAGGGATGAGATGTCACCCTGCCGTTTTTTTCTGAAGTGTACGGGACCGGATTTAACGCGCAGGAGCTGCACCAATACGTCTCAGCGCATCCTCTACTTCACGCAGCCCAAAAATATCTTCCGGCGGCTGCTCTTTTCCGGACAGGCTACATACCGTAAAGACGGCATTTGATGCGGATAATCTCTCGCGGAACAACGCCTGCAGTGCCACAACGACCAGCGTACGTTCGTCTCCTGTCAGTTCTTCAAGCTGCATACTGTTTCTTTCAGGTTAATGTTCATATTCATCCCCGCCCCTCTGGTTTTTTCTCGTCAAACGCCAGGAGAACCCCGAGGCCGATCAGTGAGGCATAGCAGACCTGCATCGCGATTGTCACCGGCAGTGAGATGTTATCAACCAGAACGCCAGGAACCACGACGGCCACGCCTGCCAGTATCATTCCCCTGCCGGTCTTTTTGACCCGTTCCGGCCACTGAGATTCAGGCACGTTCCGGGCGCGCAGAAAGTTATGAATGCACTGCACTGCTTTTTGTTTAATCACTGACATGCTTAGTCTCCGAATGCCCGGCGCATATTTTTCTTTATGCTGGTCGCTTCAGCGGATACCGGTGCGGCAGGCTCCGCTGGGTTCTCCGGCACTGCAGCCATACTCACGTCAGCCGTACCAGCCATCTGCTGAACCAGAACCTGCAGCTCGCTGACCGTGCCGGGCGGTACCGGCATACTGGCCAGCAGACGCGGCAGCTCCGGTGCGGTCGTATGCAGGGCCAGACCGGTGATAATCAGGTTTCTCAGCAGCTCTCCGCGCAGGCGGGATGACACGCCCGTCAGCACACGCTCAACCCGTTCACTGCTCCGGTCATCCTGAAGCGTCAGGGTGTAACGCCGGCGCTGGTATTCCGTCTCCGGTGACATGGCCAGAGCAGCCACGCCACCATCAGGCTCATCAGGAAGCCCTGAGAGTGAAGACCAGGTGCCGGATACCAGCGCCATCACGGCACAAAGCCGGATGGCACTCAGATGTCCGTCAAAGAACACCGGGATCAGCGCCGGTAAACGGGCATCCGTCTGGTACATCACCGCCCCGGCGGTGGCGGCGGTCCGAATGAAGTCACCGCGCAGGGGCTGTGAGATGGTGCTGATGGTCGCCATCGCCGTGATGTCGGTGCGATCGTCGCTGTGCAGATAGAAAGAATACTGGCCGTCCGGCACGTTTAGTCCTCTTTATTGTAAAGGGCAATCTCTCTGGCCAGCGCCAGCTGCGGATCGCCGATAACCTCGATACGGTCAGGAGCCAGAGGCCAGGCCTGACGTATAGCCTCTTCAATGAGGGATGCCCCTCCCCCGACCAGGAATACCCGGTTAACGCTCCTGAAGACCGTCAGCTCACTGGTGACACGCGCGCCCAGGGAAGTGATTGCCTCTGTAATTTTGTTCAGAACATCGTCAATTTTTCCGGCATCGTTGATCACTCGCTGCAGATACTGACGATCATTGCGGTTGCGGATGACCGTGTCAGCAATAAGCGCGCTGGTTTCGCTGTCTGCAGCCCGCAGCGCGCCTGCAGCTGCGCGGGTGACCTGTGACACGCCGACAGACGGATTGCCGTGTACCGCACTGATATCATCAAACTGTCCGACAATCACGCCGGCATCGAGCGTGGTTCCGCCGAGATCGATAATCAGGGTGGTCTCAGCGGGTCCGGGCTTCAGCTCCGCGAGACGGGAGAACGCCGCCGGCAGTGATTCAGGCATCACCTTCACGTCCGTTACGGTAAATGCCCTGCCCTTATTCAGAACCAGCTCACGCATCAGGTTTTCTCGTTTGCGTCGGATGTTCTCCTCGTTCCGCTGGCAGTCCCCGTCATAATACTCGCTCAGGGGCAGCGTCACGGTCAGGCTCACCGGCTGCGGCTCAAGTCCGCTGTTCAGCAGGGCATGATGCACGGCCAGCAGGTTGAGATCACCGTACTGGTATTCCACGTTTGTTGTCGGGATGGCATCCCGGCTGACGCTGTCCCAGGTGTATTTCAGCGTGCCCACCTGATAGTTGAACGTTGCGGCACTGAATTCCGCCACTTTCCAGCCATGCCGGAAGGAGTTAGCAGAAACCCGGGTCTGCAGCTCGTTTCCTTCAAACCATGCCAGCTTAACATTAGTTGAACCATCATCGCAGTAAATATTCATCATTATGCTCCGTCAATTAAACTCAATTTGATACATATTATAAGAGCAAAATGGCAAAATAAAAGCCATACTTCTCATTATGAGTAATTTAAATGTCCCATAATGATATTAAATAGCATTTTGAGTAACTTAGGTTACTCACCCTGTTCATGAAGCAGGTGATCTGGATTATCCTCACGCTGTTAAATATACTGTATGCATAACCAGTATATTTAGACGTCAGGAGGAAAGATGAAACTGCAGCTTTTCAGCACCGGGAAAGCACTCCCGCCACAGGCCCATCCGTTGTTTGCAGACCTGGCCAGCTGCGGTTTTCCGAGCCCTGCCGCTGACTATGTCGAGTCCGACCTGGATCTCCATGATTACTGCATACGGCACCCAAGCGCGACTTACTATCTCCGTGCCAGCGGTGACAGCATGTCCGACGGCAGCCTTTACAATGGCGATCTGCTGGTTGTGGACAGTGCAGAGAAGCCCCGGCACGGCGATATTGTTGTGGCCAGTGTGCAGGGGGAGTTTACGGTTAAACGGCTTCTGCTGACGCCACGACTGACGCTGCAGCCAATGAACGCCGCCTGGCCGCCGATTTATCCCGACCCGGACGATCTGGATATCTTTGGCGTCGTCACGCACATCATCCACCGCCCGAGGGAGATGTACTGATGTTTGCCCTGGCCGATGTGAACAGCTTTTATGCCAGCTGCGAACGTGTTTTCCGCCCGGATTTGAAAGGAAAGCCGGTTGTGGTGCTCAGTAATAACGATGGCTGCGTTATCGCAAGAAGTGCCGAGGCAAAGCCCTGGATCAAAATGGGCATGCCGTGGTTTCAGATGAAAAACGAAACGTATCCGGAAAAAATATACGCGTTCTCAAGCAACTATGAACTTTATGCCTCGATGTCAGCGCGCGTGATGAGCTGCCTGGAGGAGCTGGCCCCAAGGGTGGAACAGTATTCGATTGACGAGATGTTCCTCGACCTGACCGGCGTTGAGCACTGCATGGACCTGGAGGACTTCGGCCGGCAGCTGCGCCAGCACGTGTATGACTGTACCCGTCTGACCATCGGCGTGGGTGCCGGGCCGACGAAAACCCTGGCAAAATCTGCCCAGTGGGCCTCAAAGGAGTGGAAACAGTTTCGTGGTGTGCTCGCCCTGACCAGGGGGAATCCTCAGCGAACGCGGAAACTGCTTTCACTGCAGCCGGTCGAAGAGATCTGGGGCGTGGGAAACCGTATTGCACGCAAACTTAATGTACTGGGTATCAGGACCGCGCTCGATCTGGCCCTGACGAACCCGGCCTTTATACGCAAAAATTTCTCCGTCGTTCTCGAGCGAACAGTACGCGAACTGAACGGGGAAAGCTGCATGTCGCTTGAGGAAGCACCACCGACGAAACAGCAGATCGTCTGCAGCCGCAGCTTTGGAGAGAAAATCACGGAGTACGATTCGCTCCGCCAGGCTGTCTGTCAGTACGCAGAACGGGCCTCTGAAAAGCTGCGGAAAGAGCGCCAGTACTGCCGGCATATTTCCGTTTTCATCAAAACGTCTCCGTTCGCCGTTAAAGAGCCTTACTACGGCAACGTGGCCACGGAGAAACTGCTTACACCCACTCAGGACACCCGGGACATTATTGCGGCCGCCACAACGGCTCTGGAGCGTATCTGGAAGGATGGGCACCTGTATGCCAAAGCCGGTGTGATGCTGAATGACTTCACCGGCTCCGGCGTTTCGCAGCTGCAGCTGTTCGACGAACGTCCGCCACGTCCTCACAGCTCTGAGCTGATGAAGGTTCTCGATGGCATTAATCATTCCGGTCTGGGACAGATCTGGTTTGCCGGGCGAGGGATAGCGCCATCATGGCAAATGAAACGCGATATGCTCTCCCCTGCGTACACCACCCGCTGGAAAGATATTCCCGTTGCGAGGATCAGATAAATTCTGCTTTTCTGAGAGAGCCAGTAGTGCTCGCCGCAGCCGAACGACAGGGTGAAGCCCGCGAGTGAGCGAGGAAGCACCAGGGAACAAAACGAACATAATCTTCTTACGCACCTAATACAGGAATCACAGTAACAATCTCAAAATCTGTATTGTGATAGAAACAGCTGAATAGAGTGGGACCATGGTCCCAGTTAAATCCGGCGTGTGGAATCGATATTCCAGGCGGGGTTGAAGGATGAGTTCTGACACGCAAGTAGGAGGTGGGACCGTGGTCCCAGTTAAATCCGGCGTGTGGAATCGATATTCCAAGCGGGCTTGACGGGTGAGTTCTGACACGCAAGTAGGAAGTGGGACCGTGGTCCCAGTTAATCTGGTGTATGAAATCAGTATTCCGGGATGGGTTACCGTCTGAGTTCTGATATGCAGGTTGAGGGGTGAACTGCGGAACTAGTTAAGGAAAACTAGAAAAAACTGGATCTTTAGATTGTGGTAACAATCAGGTTGGGAGAAGTAAACAGATCTTTTTTACAACACTGGGCTATAGTGCAGAAAATAACTGCTTCGGATGTATATATTCCGAAGCAGCATGTAACGCATTAAGGATATTGGAAATTAATGAAGACTCTCGCGTGTATCATTAAACAGGCTAAACTTTTTGTAAGTCGCGCAGTATGGTTTCTATCTTCTCGATACACTCGGCAGGCAAACGAGATTTATCGAGATTAAAAATCACCTTATCGCCTTTGTATAGGGCTGTCGCACCAGGTACAAATTGATGACGGGTATTAAGGTTTACTTTTTTACCTGATGGCTCTTTCAGAACATCCGTCAGTAAACCAATAACTTCCTCGGATTCAAAGATAACTCCCGCTTTCTTTTGCTCATGAAGCTGTTGTGTCCGTTGCAACAATAAAGCTTCTTTTCCCGAAAATGCTTTGTACAGCGTCTCCCCTGAGCGGGCGGAAAGTTCACCAGGATGAGTAAACAGGGCAACCACTGATTTTGGCAAATGGGCCGTGTTGATGCAACGCGTGATGATTTTACGGGAAATATTCTCAGCTTCAGCCAGAGCAGAGATATTGCCGTTAAAATCATTTTCCAACCGCTGTGCATAACGGTTGCCCCGTTCATAAGCGCTGACAGGACGATAATCATTACCCAGCCGTGATAAAGCCATCATCTGTTCGTCATCGAGATCCCCGACGAGAACACGATAATCTGATGATGTCAGTATGGCGGCTTTACGACGGCGACTACCATCAGCAATTTCAATGACACCTTCTACCCTTCGTCCGAACGCAGGCGTCTGTTGACCACTCAGCATAAAAGAGGGAATCAGATCATCAAGCGCGTCTTCGGTCAGTAGTTCCTGGTCACGTTCATTACCTGACCAGACTCTTGATGCCGTCTCAACACTCTCGCCCGGGATCGCTTCCAGAATAAATTTCACTTCCCGGCCACAAACCGGAAGCAGAATGGTATTCCCGCGGGCCATGGCTCCAACCCGTGCAATTAATGAATCAACCATCGGTGCAGCGGGTGCCGCTGAAGGTTCAGTTTCGGGGCGGATATCTTTTACGGTATGTTTTGGAATGACTGGTGCACGTTTCATTATCTGATCTCCCAGCGAGGTTTAATCAGGCGATCAAAAATTTCATTACAGACAGGCTCCCAGATAGACAGCGCATTTCGCCAGGCTCCTGTAGATGAGCGCTGATCGATAGCCTGCTCAAACACCGTTCTCATACGGATCTGACCTTTACCGACTTCGTCGGTCTCGCGAACAACGTTTTTCAGTACCATGCTTCCCCAGGCATCGCGGATCTGTTCTTCCATCCAGGGTGACTGTGAGCCATTGTTATTGCTGTACTTGGTCAGAAGAATTCTAACGTCAGGTTCAAAACCCTGCAGGTCCACGTTTTTTAACAGGTCGCGCAGCATGTCAAAAAACTGAAGGGCAGAGGTGTAATCAAATAACTCTGCTGGCGTTGGCACGATGAGTACATCTGCAGCACAGACGACATTGATGGTACCAATACCGAGGTTCGGTGCACTGTCGATAACAATGACATCATAATCATGGGCCACTGTTTCGATGGCCAGGCGAAGCATCATATGAGGTTCTGTCGGCAGTTTCCCGTTGTCAAACCTTCCCATTAGTTCTGTCTCAATGCGGTGCAGAGCCAGGCATGAAGGTATGATGTCGAGACCCGGCCAGCAGGTGGCTTTGACGGCATAGGCTGCATCATCGCGCTCACCAAGATAAAAAGGCAGCAGTGTGTCTTCGGCATGGATATGCAAATCAGGGACCCAGCCGTGGTACATGGAGGCTGTGCCTTGAGGATCGTTCCCTTCGACAAGCAGTACTCGCAGCCCTTTCAGCGCCAGGTCCTGTGCCAAATGTACAGATACAGATGTCTTATAGACACCCCCTTTATGTGCTGCCACCGCGATGACGGGCGGAACGCTGTCATCAGGACGGCGCAGACGGGTGCCAAATACATCCCGCATATGGTTGATTTGTTCAATGGTGTAGCCCACCCGCTGCTCTACACGTCCACGCATTTCCATATCAGGATGGGGAAGGCGTCCTGCTTTTTCTGCATCACGGATTGCCTGAGAAGAAACGCCAATCAGATCGGCGGCCTCACCCACACGCCAGCGACGGGTAATTTTCCTGGCTTCCGGGCTATCATCGTTAAACTGTGCAATCGCGATAGCTTTCGTCATTTCATGACCGGCCGTAATGCACTGGTCAAGCGTTTCCATCAGTCCCATTCTTTGTTCCTTATTATTATCTTTGCATTAATCTATTAAATCTTGGTAAAAGGCGCAAAGCAACATTAAAGTTGCAAACCGTCTTAAATATTGCAAAGCCGATCAAAATATAGTCTTGTTCAGTTCAGCATCCGCCTGAAAGGCTGCCGCATGCTTCAGTCAATATCATCCGCTCGCCGCAGAAAGTATGCGCGCGTAGGCGCATGCGTCGAGGAAGCGGAATTACTCCGTACTAACAAGGTGTGGCTGACGCTCTGAAGCTAACGAAGCTCCACTGGAAGGAACTGAATGGTAAGGAATTGACTATAGTATGCAGATTATTGACTGCGGTATGAAGCTGAATAGGAATAGGGAAGAGTAATTACATGCATTTTTCTGCATATCACAGTCAAGACTATTGCCTTTCCTGGTGTTGTATTACTGGGTTGTTGTACCAAGATTCACATTGTGTCATGTCAGTGGTCCATATGTATTGGATGCTGGCTGTTATTCCATATTTCGATCCAGTAATTGATCCTTAAGGAGATCATGTTGAGATCAAAAAGAGATCCCCGGATCGTTTAGCGCCCCGCTACGCCTGATCCTGGAGACTATCTTCATTAACTGTGGTGTGTGGTATGTTGACTGTTGTGTGCGAGATCAACTATTGCGGTATGCAATTGTATTAACTGGGGTATGTATTTCCGTTGACTGTGATATGCGTATATACTTTCGTTTGTGGATAACCGCGGGTTAATAAA
>NZ_CP154357.1:0-5357 GCF_041937165.1 Enterobacter adelaidei
GTGCGGCGGACATTATCCGCGAACAGGCTGAACAGCACGGCATTGCGCGGGTAACGGATGTCTGGCTGGAAGTCGGCGCACTGGCGGATGTTGAGGAGAGTGCACTGCATTTCTGTTTTGATATCGCCTGCCGTGATACCGTGGCGCAGGGCTGCACACTGCATATTGATGTTATCCCGGCACAGGCATGGTGCTGGGATTGCAGCCGTGAGGCCGAAATCATGCAGCACGCCGGATGCTGTCCGCACTGCGGCAGTGAACGGCTGCGCATCAGTGAAGGTGATGATTTGCGGGTAAAAAGCCTGGAAGGTGAGTGAGTTTTACGCCGCCGCCGTATTCAGCAGCCAGCGGGCGAATTGCTGCATGGCCGGGGTTTCCGTACGGGACTGTAACCGCGTCAGCCAGTAGCCGCCGAGGGTGATTTCTGCGGCAAACGGCTGTACCAGTGCGCCTGACTGTAACAGGCGGCTGAACATACATACCGGTGCGATCGCTACCCCGGCACCCAGTTGTGCCGCCTCGGCCATGGCCAGTGAGGTATCGAACACCATTACCGGCTGTGACGGGGAAGGCGGTGTGCCGCCCGCACAATCCAGCCAGCGGCTCCATTCATCCCGGCGGAATGAGCGCAGCAGGGTAAAGCGGTGAACATCATCCGGCTGCTGTAACTGTTCTGCAATGGCCGGTGAGCACAGCGGAGCGTGTGGTGCACTGAAAATCAGTTCCGCATCTGACTCATGCCACGCGCCGTTACCGAAACGGATCGTATAATCATGCCCTTCCGCCGCCGGGTCCACATGATTGTTATGGGTGGAGATATGCAGATCAATATGCGGATGGCTGTCATAGAATCCGGCCAGACGCGGCAGCAGCCAGCCTGCGGCAAATGTTCCCACCGCACCGACTTTCACCCGCTCACGGAACTGCCCGTGAGAAAAACACTCCAGAGTATCCGCAATCCGGTCAAACGCCTCATTGAGCACCGGCAGTAATCCCTCACCTTCATGGGTCAGCACCAGCCCGCGCGAGACGCGGGTAAACAGCACACAGCCGAGTTGTTCTTCCAGCGCCCTGACCTGCTGGCTGACGGCGGCATGGGTGACATTCAGCTCAATCGCCGCGCGGGTAAAACTGAGATGACGGGCGGCGGCCTCAAAGGCGCGCAGCGGGTTAAGGGGGAGATAACGTCTGACCATAATCCACCTGTAAGTTTTTCTTTAGGGCAGTTGAGTCTTCATAATGCCTCCTTTGAAGGGAAGGTATAACGTCGGCTGCGGCAGCAGAGAAACGGCATTCCGGCGGTAATACTCTGCTATAGCAGAATCTGCCTTGTTGTAGCGCGGAACTCAAGTGATATTTGCCTCTTGTGTTTGCATTCGAGCTAATCCGGCAGCACTATTACTCCCAAGGGTTCCAGCAGTTGCTCCTGTTGCCAGGCACAGATCTTGACTCCTTCGAGGTTGACCCGTCTGGGGTCGAGCCCATCCAGATCGGCAAAGGTCAGGTCACAGCCCCGCAGATTGACCTGTTGCCAACAGTCGCGGGAGAAGGTGCCGCGGCTGAGATCTGAGCCCATCAAGGAAGCGCCGCTGAGATTGGCATTGCTCCAGTTGTTTTCAAACAGCTCGCATTTTTCCAGGCATTGGCCACTCAAGTTGGTATAGGCCAGGTTGCAACCTGAGATATAAGCCGAGCAGAAGTACATCTTATGGCTGACTTGATTGTAGAAGCGGGCCCGGGAAAAGTTGGCGCCCTTGAGATCGCACTCCCTGAACTCTATGCCAAAGCAGTTGGCACCGCTGAAGTTGGCCAAAGACAGACGGCAGGCCTTGAAACTGGCATCGCGCAGATCGGCATAGCTGAAGTGACACCCTTCAACGGCGCCGCTTTCAATGAAACTGCAATCCTCGAAACTGGCATCCTGCAGCTGACAGTGGCTGAAGTCACACTGATAAAAGCGGCAGCGGCGAAAACGGCTGTCACTCAAATCCTGGCGTGAGAAATCCTCTTGCTGAAAAACTTTATCAATAATATCCATACGGCTTCCTTTAATCAGGGAGGGTGCTAACGGGTATAGGAAGTATAAACCACCTTTTTGCTCCTCATCCGAAGTATCTTACCTGAAATTCCCTCACTCGTTTACCGCTCAAGCCCCAATTTTAACTGCCGGTCCAGCCTAAACCGCTCTAATAAGGTTCGATTTGGCGGTAAAATCTCTAGCCTGATAGCTCGAGAGATACAAACTGCCCCACCGCCCCGTTTAAAAGTTGGCAGTGTTGAGCAGTGTTGGATTTGGGGTCGTCAGTCAAAGAGACGACTCTGTGATGGATCGAACAGGCTGGGAGTCAGTGGCGGCGCTCGTTCTGGTGGCAGCTCACGCTGCTTGGCGGCATTCGCCTTGGCTGTTTTCTGTTTCAGATGCTTGAGAATCTGCTCAATGACCTTCGGATCTTCGATGCTGGCAATCACTTTGACGTGACCGCCGCAGTGTTCGCAGACTTCAATATCAATATTGAAGACTCGCTTGAGGCGTTGCATCCAGGTCATGGCGCGGTGGCGCTCTGCAGGACTCTTGTCACGCCAGTTAGTATCGAGACCTTCCGATTTGTCGGGCTTCTTGCCCCGCTTGGCGGGTGTTACTTGAACTCGGTGTTTGCTGTTCGGTGCAAAGACGCCGTGGAAGCGTGTGAGGTTGACTCGCGGCTTAGGTACCAACGCAGCGAGTTTGGCGATGAAGTCCAGCGGCTCGAAGATCACATGGGTGGTGCCATTGCGGTACGGAGTTTTGAGCTCGTAACGCACCTGCCCATTGGCGGTTAATGCCAGACGTTTTTCTGAAACCGCTGGCCGACTAATGTAGCGACACAAGCGCTCAAGCTTATCCCGCTGATGCGCTTCGGCCATCACACCGGCGTGTAGCGAGAAACCAGCATGGTTGGCTACTCGACTGCTTGAGTCGGCTTTATCCTCACGCCCTGGCAAGGTTTGCAGGGTGAAGACTTTGCGCCCTTGCTGGGGGCCGACGGCAATGCGATACGTAACCGAAGCACCATGTAATTGAGTCAGCGTATCGTCTTCGCCCTCTTCCAGTGTCAACCACGTATTCTCGGCATCACGCTCCAAAATCCCACGCTTTTCCATGCAGCGAGCGATGCGATGGCTGAGGGTGTGAGCGAGCGTATTCAGCTCATCGTAAGTGGGTGCCTTGACACGATGGAAGCGTTGCTTGCCATAGTCATCTTCGGCATAGACACCATCGAGAAACAGCATGTGGTAGTGGACATTGAGATTTAGCGCGGAGCCAAAGCGTTGGATAAGAGTCACTGAGCCAGTTTGTGCAGAGGCTTTGGTGTAACCGGCTTTTTTGATCAGATGAGTTGAGAGTGTACGATAGACGATACTCAAGACCTGGCCCATCAGCTGGGGATGGCGAGCCAGCAAAAAGCGTAGCTGGAAAGGAAAGCTGAGCACCCACTGGCGAATGGGCTCCTTGGGGAAGACTTCGTCTATCAGCAGCGCCGCACTCTCGGCCATCCGGCGGGCACCGCAGCTAGGGCAAAAGCCGCGTCGTTTACAGCTGAAGGCGACCAGACGCTCGTGATGACAATCCTCGCAGCGAACCCGCATGAAACCATACTCCAGACGGCCACATTGGAGGAGGTCGTTGAATTCTTGTTGGATGTAGCGAGGCAGGTGTTGACCTTGGGCTTCGAGTGAGGCTTTGAAGGCTGGGTAGTGCTGCTCAACCAGCTGGTAGAGCAGCGTCTGGTCGGGTTGGTGGCGTTCGTAACCGTTTGTTTGAGTGGGCGATTGACTCGCCGTGGCGTTCCTTGCCAGCGACATGGGTATCCTCCGCTGATACTGTGGTTATGTACAGTATCAGCGGCTTGCGTTCAGACGTCCAGTCTGGCCCTAGACATCGCTAAATGCTTAACCCGCAATAGCCCTCACGAGTTGTTATCAGCCACTACCGGTTGAGCGAGAAGGTTTTGGGTTCAGGGTGCTATTGCTCCACCAATCACAATACTGAAGCCCCAACTGTTATCAGTTGGGGCTTTTTCTTGTCTGTTTGCGGCGGTTGCGTTTTATCGGTAGTCGTCGAGCTCTGCACCATCCCACATAAGAGCTTAACGGTGCGATCTTCAACGCCATCACACAAAACTTTCTTTTTCACGCACAGTCAACTTATTGGATGTTTTATTAACAACCCAAAAGGAGATATTTAGCGGGCGGCCGGAAGGTGAATGCTAGGCATGATCTAACCCTCGGTCTCTGGCGTCGCGACTGCGAAATTTCGCGAGGGTTTCCGAGAAGGTGATTGCGCTTCGCAGATCTCCAGGCGCGTGGGTGCGGACGTAGTCAGCGCCATTGCCGATCGCGTGAAGTTCCGCCGCAAGGCTCGCTGGACCCAGATCCTTTACAGGAAGGCCAACGGTGGCGCCCAAGAAGGATTTCCGCGACACCGAGACCAATAGCGGAAGCCCCAACGCCGACTTCAGCTTTTGAAGGTTCGACAGCACGTGCAGCGATGTTTCCGGTGCGGGGCTCAAGAAAAATCCCATCCCCGGATCGAGGATGAGCCGGTCGGCAGCGACCCCGCTCCGTCGCAAGGCGGAAACCCGCGCCTCGAAGAACCGCACAATCTCGTCGAGCGCGTCTTCGGGTCGAAGGTGACCGGTGCGGGTGGCGATGCCATCCCGCTGCGCTGAGTGCATAACCACCAGCCTGCAGTCCGCCTCAGCAATATCGGGATAGAGCGCAGGGTCAGGAAATCCTTGGATATCGTTCAGGTAGCCCACGCCGCGCTTGAGCGCATAGCGCTGGGTTTCCGGTTGGAAGCTGTCGATTGAAACACGGTGCATCTGATCGGACAGGGCGTCTAAGAGCGGCGCAATACGTCTGATCTCATCGGCCGGCGATACAGGCCTCGCGTCCGGATGGCTGGCGGCCGGTCCGACATCCACGACGTCTGATCCGACTCGCAGCATTTCGATCGCCGCGGTGACAGCGCCGGCGGGGTCTAGCCGCCGGCTCTCATCGAAGAAGGAGTCCTCGGTGAGATTCAGAATGCCGAACACCGTCACCATGGCGTCGGCCTCCGCAGCGACTTCCACGATGGGGATCGGGCGAGCAAAAAGGCAGCAATTATGAGCCCCATACCTACAAAGCCCCACGCATCAAGCTTTTGCCCATGAAGCAACCAGGCAATGGCTGTAATTATGACGACGCCGAGTCCCGACCAGACTGCATAAGCAACACCGACAGGGATGGATTTCAGAACCAGAGAAAGAAAATAAAATGCGATGCCATAACCGATTATGACAACGGCGGAAGGGGCAAGCTTAGTAAAGCCCTCG
>NZ_CP154358.1:0-5281 GCF_041937165.1 Enterobacter adelaidei
CGAGCCCCTGCAGGCAGGAGAGCGCGGTCAGATAGTGGCTGTGCAAGTGGACGATCGCCTTGCAGGCCGGGTTGTGCAAATAGACCGCCCGGTGAAAAGTGACCTCTTTCGACGGTTTGTCGCCGGAGATCCATTCCCCTTGCAGCGTCACCACCGACAACCGCTGAGCCTGCAGTTCGCCGAGGCAGGCGCCGGTCGGCGTCGCCAGCAGGTTGCCGTCCGGCAGCAGCAGCGACAGATTGCCAGCGGAGCCGGTGGCATAGCCGCGGCTAAACAACGAGGCGCCAATCTGCACCATTTCCTCTCGCAGTTGTTGCTCAGTCATGACGAAACTCCTGCTGGGCACGGGCAAAGAACTGGATATCGCCGAAGTTACCTGACTTCAGCGCCAGGGAGAGCGGCTGGCGGGTGTCACGCACCCAGGGCACGCCAGGGGAGATGGTCGGCCCAATATGGAACGCCTCAACCCCCAGGGTCTGCGCCACAATGCTCGACGTTTCCCCTCCGGCCACAATAAAGCGGGTAAATCCGTTCGCCTTCAGGGCGGCGGCAAGAGCGGCAAACAGCTGTTCCACCCGTTCGCTGCTGGCCTTGTCGCCATACTGCGCCTGGATCCGCTGCAGCGTTTGCGGCTCGGTGGTGGCATAGATCATCGGCGCCAGCGGCGCATCGCGCTGCGCGTCCACCCAGTCAGTCAGCGTCCTGACGTAGCTCTCCAGATCGGTAAAGCAGGCGCTTAAGTCGACGGCGCGGGCGGGGGCCTGTTGACGATAGGCCGCCACCTGGCTGTTGGTCATCACCGAGCAGGAGCCCGAGAGCACCACCGCCGGACCGGCCAGCGGCATGCCGGCCTGAGCGCTTTCCCCCCTGGCGCCATGGCGCTGCGCCCAGTCGCGGGCGAGGCCGATGGCGAGGCCGGAACCGCCGGAGACCAGCTTCATCTCCCGCAGCGCCACGCCCTGGGTGAGCAGATCCTGTTCGCTGAGGGCGTCGAGCACCACATAGCGCACCGCCGGATCGTTGACTGCCGCCAGCGCGGCGGCGACCGGGCGACAATCGGCCAGGCAATCAGCGCGGCTTTTCCGCGCCCTTGGCGCTCAATTAAGCGGCCCAGGTGCGCATCCTCCATCGGCGTCACCGGATGGTGGCGCATCCCGGACTCATTCAGCAGTTGCTCGCCGACGAACAGATATCCCTGATAGACCGTGCGGCCGTTAACCGGCAGCGCCGGGGAAATCACCGTCCGCGTCTCACCCAGCTCGGCCAGCAGGGCATCCAGCACCGGGCCAATGTTGCCCTGCGCGGTGCTGTCGAAAGTGGAACAGTACTTGAAATAAAACTGCTGACAGCCCTGGGCCTGCAGCCAGCGCAGGGCCGCCAGCGACTGGCTGACGGCCATTTCCGCCGGGCAGGAGCGGGTTTTCAGGCTGATGACCACCGCCTCGCTGGTCAGCGGAATATCGCGGGTCGGCACGCCATTCAGTTGCACCGTCGGCATGCCGTTGCGCACGAGGAAGCTGGCAATATCCGTGGCGCCGGTGAAGTCATCGGCAATGACACCAAGCTGCATGTTGTCTCTCCTCACTGTTTATGGCCCGGCAGGGTGATGCCGTTGAAAATCTTGATCACCGCGCTGTCATCTTCCCGACCGAATCCGGCATTACTGGCGGAGGTGAACATATTCAGCGCGGTGGTAGCGAGCGGCAGCGGGAAGGTCAGCGCCCGGGCAGTGTCATTCACCAGCCCGAGATCTTTGACAAAAATATCGACAGCGGATTTTGGCGAGTAATCGCCATCCAGGACGTGCTGCATGCGATTCTCAAACATCCAGGAATTACCCGCCGCGTGGGTGACCACGTCATACATCGTCTCCAGTGGGATCCCGGCGCGGGCGGCAAGCGCCATCGCTTCGGCGGCAACGGCGATGTGCACCCCGGCCAGCAGCTGATGGATAATTTTTACCGTCGAGCCAAGACCAATGTCGCTCCCGATGCGGTAGACTTTGCCGGCCACGGCGTCCAGCACCGGCGCGAGTCGGGCAAAGGCGGCATCGCTCCCGGAGGCCATCACCGTCATGTCGCCGGCGGCCGCTTTCACGGCGCCGCCCGATACCGGCGCGTCGAGCATCAATAGCTGGTACTCCGCCAGCGCCTCGGCAATGGCCTGAGCATCGGCGGAGGCGATGGTGGACGACACCATCACGACGGTGCCCGGCTTCAGATGGGCGGCGAGGCCGCTCTCGCCGAACAGGATCCCCCGCACCTGGGCGGCATTGACCACCAGCAGCACAACTGCATCCAGTTCCGCGGCGAACGGCACCGCGCTGGGGCCCGCGCCTTTGGCGCCCGCCGCCAGCAGTGCGCGACAGTTGTCGGGATTGATGTCAACGCCCCAGGTGTTCAGGCCCGCCTGCAGGCAGGCGCGGGCGGCGCCCATGCCCATTGAACCCAGTCCAATCACGCAGACGTTAGTGTGTGCAGCCATGCTGGTCTCCTTGTGAACATTAGTTAATTAATGTGATTTAATGATAGAATAAAGCGTTATCATGTGAATTTATGTGAGAGTTATCACGAATAACCCACATGAATATAAAAAATTCACAGGCGGAAAGAGGCTGCACAGCGGCGATTCTTGCCCTAAAATAGCGTAAAAAACAGCGGCAAAGCGCGATAACAACACCGGGTGTCGCCAGGGCCGTAGCCTGGGTGGTGACGCCTGGTGTGAAAAAATGGTAAGGGGAGAGCGGTGATTCCAATAGAACGACATCAGCGTATTTTAGCCCTGGTGGAGCAGCGTGGGGCGGTAAGCATTAACGAGCTGACGGAGATCCTCGGCGTGTCCCATATGACCATCCGTCGGGACGTCAGTAAACTGGAGGAGCAGGGGCTGCTGGTCAGCGTCTCGGGCGGCGTACGCGCCGTCAGCCGGCTGGCCGCGGAACCCAGTCATCTGGTGAAAAGCACGCTGCAGAGTGAGGAGAAACAGGCGATCGGCGCGCTGGCGGCGAGTCATATCGCTAAAAACAGTTGCATCTATCTGGATGCCGGGACTACCACCCTGGCGCTGGCGCGGGCGATCCTCGACCGGAACGATCTCCAGGTGGTCACCAATGATTTTGAGATAACCCAGCTGCTGATCGATGCCAGCCAGTGCGGCGTGATCCACACCGGCGGCACTCTGTGCCGGGAGAACCGCTCCTGCGTGGGCGAATCGGCGGCGCGTACGTTACGCCACCTGGCTATCGATACGGCCTTTATCTCCGCCAGCGGCTGGGACAGTCGCGGGATATTCACCCCTGATGAGAACAAGGTTACCGTCAAGGAGACCGTCAGCCAGGTCAGCGCGAGAAGCATCCTGCTGTGCGACAGTTCGAAATACAATCAGGTGGCCACGTTTATGGCGTTACCTTTGACCCGGTTCACCACCATCATTACCGACCGGCATCTTTCCGATGCCGCCGCCAGTCATATCGCCCGGCACGCCTGCGAGGTGCTGCGGGCCGGATAACGCGCGCGGCCACCGCCGGCTTAGCGTTGCCAGTGCTCGATCAGCGCCGCGCCGATCCCGGCGATTTGCTGATTTCGCTCGGCCATGCTCGCCGGCGTATCCCGCAGATAAATCACCACAATGCGCTCTGCTTTGTTATTCGGGCCAAGCAGGGCGACAATCCCGCGCGCACCCCGCTTGCTAGCTCCGGTCTTATCGGCGATAAACCAGCCCGCCGGCAGCACGGAGCGGATCAACGGTCCGGCGACCCGATCGTCCACCATCCACTGCAGCAGCTGCCGTTGCGAACGGGCGCTCAGACGCTGGCTGGTCAGCAGCTTGCGCAGGGTCGCGGCCATGCTGGCCGGGGTAGTGGTGTCGCGGGCGTCGCCGGGAAGCGCCTCATTCAGTTCCGTTTCCCAGCGGTCAAGGCGGGTGACGTTGTCGCCGATCTGGCGCAAAAAGGCAGTCAATCCTGCGGGGCCGCCGACGGTGGCCAGCAGCAGATTGGCGGCGCTGTTATCGCTCATGGTAATGGCGGCGGCGCAGAGTTCGCCGACCGTCATGCCGTCGGCAAGGTGTTTTTCGCTGACCGGCGAGTAGTCCACCAGATCCTGCTGGCGATAGTGGATCTTTCGCTCCAGCTGTTCGTCACCGGCATCCACCCGCGCCAGCACTGCGCCGCAGAGCACTACTTTAAAGGTGCTCATCATGGGAAAGCGTTCATCGGCGCGCCAGGCGGTCAGCGTGCGGCCGCTGGCCAGATCCATTTCTATCATGCCTACGCGGCCCGACAGCTGGCTTTCGCTTTGTTTAATTTGCTCAAGCGGCTGCGGGCTGGCGTGTACCGCCAGCGGCAGGGTGGCTAACAGGGAGATAATACACAGGCGAATATAACGCATAACCACAATACATCCTTGAGTGAAGGCCGATAAAGGCGAGTAAAGAAGCGACAAATAAGAATAACCCGGCGTTGGCACTGTTGCAAATAGTCGGTGGTGATAAACTTATCATCCCCTTTTGCTGATGGAGCTGCACATGAACCCATTCAAAGGCCGGCATTTTCAGCGTGACATCATTCTGTGGGCCGTACGCTGGTACTGCAAATACGGCATCAGTTACCGTGAGCTGCAGGAGATGCTGGCTGAACGCGGAGTGAATGTCGATCACTCCACGATTTACCGCTGGGTTCAGCGTTATGCGCCTGAAATGGAAAAACGGCTGCGCTGGTACTGGCGTAACCCTTCCGATCTTTGCCCGTGGCACATGGATGAAACCTACGTGAAGGTCAATGGCCGCTGGGCGTATCTGTACCGGGCCGTCGACAGCCGGGGCCGCACTGTCGATTTTTATCTCTCCTCCCGTCGTAACAGCAAAGCTGCATACCGGTTTCTGGGTAAAATCCTCAACAACGTGAAGAAGTGGCAGATCCCGCGATTCATCAACACGGATAAAGCGCCCGCCTATGGTCGCGCGCTTGCTCTGCTCAAACGCGAAGGCCGGTGCCCGTCTGACGTTGAACACCGACAGATTAAGTACCGGAACAACGTGATTGAATGCGATCATGGCAAACTGAAACGGATAATCGGCGCCACGCTGGGATTTAAATCCATGAAGACGGCTTACGCCACCATCAAAGGTATTGAGGTGATGCGTGCACTACGCAAAGGCCAGGCCTCAGCATTTTATTATGGTGATCCCCTGGGCGAAATGCGCCTGGTAAGCAGAGTTTTTGAAATGTAAGGCCTTTGAATAAGACAAAAGGCTGCCTCATCGCTAACTTTGCAACAGTGCC
>NZ_CP154359.1:0-4028 GCF_041937165.1 Enterobacter adelaidei
GCACCTTCTGGTGCAGCAAAAACCACATCAGCGAAAATTATTGAAAGTTCTATACCAAAAGATATAGAAGAAAAGCCAATGATTAGACCTAATTTTGAAGGTGCTGACGGTTCGGCAGCATTCATTTCAGAGTTAGCAAAAGCAGAAAAGAAAATTGATAATTTCGGAAAACCAATACAGCCGATTTTCTGGATAGAAGACGAATACTCCCAGTTTATGAAAAAATTAATGCCGGGGGGTTCTATGGTTGAAACCAGAAAAACAATGTTAAAGATCCATGATAATGATAAAGCCCGTAGAGTTACGAAGAACGATACTATTGAAACTGAAAGTATCGTTATGAGTGGTTTATTTTTGAATACTATTGATAGTTTTGCAAGAAACTTTGATCAGGAAAGTATTAATGATGGATTAGGAAGAAGACACAATTTTGTTTATGCAGAAAGAGGTGAAAAAGTTGTCCCAACTTGGACAGTGGAAGAAATAATCGAATCACTCAAAGAGGGATTAGATAATTTCTTTTCAACTGTAAAAACAAATGTAATTTATACATATTCACCAGAATGCAGAAAAATCTATGACCATTTTTATATGGTTTACAAAGAAAAATTTGATCACATATTAGGGGAGGAAACAAACGGAACATTTTTCAGAACATATTTTATGTTAAGTTGGAAATATGCAGCAATATATCATATTTTGCTGAAAGAAGAAGGAACCGAAATTCAGGCAAAATCTTTTGACTATGGCATAAAAGTTTCATTAATGTTTTTATCCAGTATAAAAAGATTTTTAGACTACAAGGTAGATTTAAAATCTGGTGCTAAAGAAGTTAGAAAAGAATATTTAAAAAAGGCAGCAGAAAAAGAATTAAACAATTTGCAAAAATACAAAGACTTTTTGCTTGATAATGTAGAAATTACATTGAGAGATTTTAATAGAAAATTTAGTCTTAAAAAGATTGAAAGTTTAAAAGTCCTTAAAACAATCAGAGAAAATAAATTAATAAAATACCATCCATTGTTTGAAGTATTAGCAAAAGAAGAAGCCAAAGCCAAAAAATAAAACCGTCCTACCGGACAGGTCAACCCCTCACAAAAAAGCCATTTTACAAATGGCTTTATTTGTTCACGGTTATATATAAAACCCAAATTTGATTTGATTATTTTTTATTCAGGTATTGACTTAATTTTTATATGTATTAATTAATATATAAGTGGAAAACTATATAACAGCAAGCTCAGACAATACTTCGTATTGTCGCTTGTGAGGGGTTCCCCCTTCAATCCCCTTAAAACCCAACACAGGAGGCATAGGATGAGCTACAAAGATAGATACAACAGGAAGCACAGCATAACCCTGTGCTTCAATGATGAAGAATTTGCACAGGTTGAAGAACTGGCTTCTATGTTGAAAAAACCCAGAGCAACAGCCGTTAGAGATCTTATTCTCAATAAAGATTTTAAACTCAAAAAAGAAATAGCAAAAAATAAAACTGGTGATGTATATTTTGAACTCCATAAAATAGGAGTAAACATTAACCAGATTGCAAGAGCAATAAATACTGATATTGATAAATTTATTTCCCATGAGTTTTCAGAAGATTTTTTAAATTTGTTTGAGGAAATAACAAATGAGATAGAAGAAATAAAAAGGAGAATATAATATGTACCATAAAATAATAGGAGGTAAAAAAAGCAAAGGTCAAAGAAATATAAAAAAAAGTATTGAATATTTATTGAGAGAGAAAAACCCAGAACAACAGAAAGACATAAAAATATTATCAACAACCACAAAACAAGACCTAATCAATTTTGAAAATTATATTTTAGATAAAAACAAATCAAACCCATATGTGTGTGGTGTTTTATCATTTGAAGAAAAATCCATATCCGAAGAATTAAAAACTAAATTAATTACAGAGTTTGAAGATATTTTATTTGCAGGGATTGAACAAGAAAACAGACCTCCAGTTATGTGGGTAGAACACAACGACAAGGGAAGGGTAGAGTTAAATTATTTAACATTTAACAGTTTACAAGACAGAAGATCATATACTGTATATTTAGATAAAAGAGATCGTGGATTGGTAAATAACTACTCTGAAATAATTAATTATGAAAATAATTTATCAAGCCCATTCGAAGAAAAGGAAAATAAAAATACATTAGTAAACACACCAAAAACCAATATACCAAAAGACAAAAAAGAATTTGTAGAAAAATTAAATACTGAAATATTAGCATTAATTATTAATGAAGAGTTAGAAAATAGAGAAGATACAATTAAACACATTGAAAGCATTCAAGGTGTAAAAATTAATAGAGTTAGAAAAAATCAAATATCTGTCAAATGTGATTTTTTTAACGACGATAAACCAATTGTTTTAAAAGGTGATATATATGAAGAGGGAAGAAATTACAGCGATTATAGAAAAGAATACGACTCAAAACCTAAACGAGATCCACAGCTTGTTGAAGCAAAACTCACAGAACTTAAAAGATCATTTTCAGGAAGAATTGAAAAAAGAAAAATTAGAAATAGAGAAAGATTTAAGATCTCACAGAACAAAAATAAATCAGAGAATACAAAAAACATTGAAAGAGAAAATATCAATATTGAATATGGATCTATTAACAATAATATTGGTTTTACTGGCAACAACAACAGCTTTACAACTAATAACGATAGTTTATTTACTTTGGAGAAAATAAATAATGAGTCAATTAATCCAGAATATAAAACAAAAACAACAACAGAAGAAACAGCAAGATCAGAAAGAAAAAGAGATATTGAACAAATTAATCAGCAACAACAATTTGTTAATTCGAGACTTGAAGAAGCTGGAAGAAAACAACAGCAATTCAGAAAGTCGATTGATACAACTGAGGGAAGATTTGGAGTATGTAGAAGATCTGTACACTCAATTATTTCTACTTTTGGAAGATACATACGAACGTTTTCAGCATATACAAAGAAGAATGAACACAGACAAAAATTTGAAAAAAGAAGAAAAATCGAAGAAGAAAAACTCAAAATCCAAAATCAGGGAAGTTACAACAGAAGACGATATAAACCACATTAAAGCAATGATGACAACACTACTAGATCACTATGATAAAACCTTAACCGTGAACAAGTGAAAACCCCACATAGTGGGGTTTTTGCTTGTGAGGGGTTGACCTGTCCGGTAGGACGGTTTTCTGTCATAAGGTGTCATAGTGTCATAAAAACCACAAAAGAAAACGTCATATGTTTTGCAGAAAAACAATGACAGCACAAGTCAAAGCAAAAAACATGATATTTTCTGACAAATGAGGGCTGAAAATTGCCTGTTTTCTTTAAAATCCATTTTGTCAGAAAAGTTCTGACATTCTGACAAGTTAATTTTCCTTTAATAATCAACACATTACATTTTTTGTCATTAGCTTTGTCAAAAGAGTACTGATTTTTTCTGACAAATCTCTGACAAAAATTTTTTTAAATCCTTTAAAATCAATACTTTACAAGATTTGTCAGAATGTCAGAGTGTCAAACAGGGGGGGGGTGGTATGTTTTTGGCAGTGCATTTTTTGGGGTTAAAATCCGACAAAATAAAAAATGTCTGATTTTTTTAATGTAAATATTTGACAAGTTAAAATCCTATGTTATAACTGTATATATAATAGGAGGATTTAATTATGATAAGATTGAAAAAGGTATTTAATTTAACAGAAGAAGAAATAGTTTTAACGAATGAAATAGCAGAAGCAATTAACAAAGATCCAAAAGTAGAAACTCACGAAGTGAATATAAATTTTATTGATGTTTTACCTATAATACCAAACCCCCATAATTTAGGTTTATCAGAAAATATAGATCCATTATCTTTGATATATTCTAAATTTGTTAGTGAAACCGACATACCCCCAGCTTTACCGATATTTTCATTTTTAAGCTATTTAAGTGCTTTTAGTGTTAATAACAATATAATGTATAAGCATCCTACAAGCCCAGCGGATTACTTAAATACTTGGACTTTAATACTT
>NZ_CP154360.1:0-4017 GCF_041937165.1 Enterobacter adelaidei
TTTGCTGGTTTTTGAGCTTTTCAAGGAAGATTTTTTGTCTGTGTTCGATTTCTTGTCTTCTCTGGTTCTGTCTTGTATTGATTGAAAACGTTCTGACGTATCTTCTAATATTAGAAATAATTGAATGTAGAGATCTTCTACATACTCTAGATCGCTCTTCAGTTTTATCAAGCGACTTTCTGAATTGCTGTTGATTTCTTCCAGCTTCTTCAACTCTTGAACGAATAAATTGTTGTTGTGTATTAACTGCTTCAATTTCTCTTGATAGATCAAATTTTGCTTGTTCTTCTTCTCTTGGTTTTGTTTTATCATTTGTGAAATTTTGCTCATTGCTTACATCCTCCATAGTCTTATTATTATGAAAAAAATCAATATCAGGTTCATTCCTAGAAGGAACATTATTATTGTCTGATATTTCAGATCTAACATTTTTACTGTCATTTGCTTTTTTAATTCTGAACTCAACATTTTTTTGGTCTTTGCTCTGTGTTGGCTTAAAACGAGTTCTATTTCTGCTGTGTCTTTTTTTAAGCTCTGTGTCAAAATTTTCTCTATGGTGTCTGAGTTGGTTTTCGACATACTGCTGATCTGCTCTGTGATCGATTGTTGATTCTGTTTTATAAGTTTTGTAATCTCTGTTCTGTTCATATATATCTCCTTTTAAGCTGATAGGCTTATCAGCCTTATCAAATTTTATTGATATAGCATTTTCTCTAACCCTGTTTATTATTATGTTTTTAGACTGAATGAATGATATTAATTCTTCTCTGTTGTTTATTTCTTCGGTGATTATTTTCGATAAAATCTCTTCTTGTAATTTTTCAACAACTACCTTTTTTTCTTCTGGTATTTTATTATTTAAAGTATTAACAAGGGTATTTCTTGCTTTATGTTCCTGAACATCTAAAACAGAACTGATATTATTTTCATAGTTTATTTTTTCACAAAATGAGTTAAATAATTTTTTATCGGATAAATGATAATAACATTGAAAATGTTTTTTATTCATTAATGAATTAAAAGTTGTATAGTTTAATTCAAGTCTGTTTTTATCTTTGTGTTGTATCCAAATGACCGGAGGTCTATTTTCTGGATCTATTCCTGAAAACATCATATCTTCAAAATCATTCATTATTTTTGTTTTTAGTTCTGGATCGATGTCTTTTTCTTCAAAAGATAAAACACTAGTTATGAAAGGGTTTTTGAAGTTTTTTTCTTTTATGTATTCGTTGAAATTTTCAATATCAGATCTGTTTGTTTGAGATAAAACCTCAACAAATTTTTGTTCTTCTGGTTTGTTGGTTCTTAATAAATAATCAAGTGAGTTTTTAACACTTCGTTGATTTTTCTTTCCTCCGATATGTTTATGTATCATTTTTTAATTTCTCCATATCTTCGAATATTTCTTCAATTAATAATGCAAATTCTTCTCCGTTCCCTGACAAAAACTTATCAAGATTTGTATTCATTTTTTTTGCGATCTGGTTTATGTTGTTTGAGATTTTAGAATATAAAAATAAGATTTCAGAATTATCATTTTTCTTTATTTGTGATTTTAGTCTCTTTGAGTTTGAGACTAATATTTCACGAGCAGCGGCTGCTCGTTTCATATTTAATCTATCAGCGATATTTTCAACTTCTGATAATTCTTCATCACTCAAACAAAGAGAGATAAAATTTTTTCTCTGATATTTATCTTTATAGTTTTTCATATTATTCGTTTTCATCTTCATACTTTATAAAAGTAACTTTTGCTCCTTCTTCAAGAAGGATCACGTTTTCACATTCAACACACTCAAATGATAAGTCTGTGAAAAGACTAGGCAAATTGAAGTGGGTTGTTTCTTTTTCGCAATTTTCGCAATAGTGAAAAATATTTGGATAACTCATATTTTGCTCCTTGGTTTAGGTTTTGATTTTTGGTTTTTAGGGGATTGAAGGGGGAACCCCTCACAAGTAAAGGAATACGAAGTATTACTCTAACTTGCTATCTATTACATAGATAACAAATTAAAACCTTAAGTCAAGGGTAAAACTGAATATAATTTGACCTTTTATAAAACCGTGAGAAAATAAAAAAGCCCGTGAGGGCTTTATTATTTTTGAGGGGTTGAACAAGCGAAAATATATTTGAATATGGCACAATTTAAAATTCGCTTGTTAATTACTCCAAATCTTCAATAAGTTTGTGTTGAATATTGGCACATTGAAGACTTTTTAATACTGCTATGGCATCAACTTTTTTCAGTGTATATTTTCTGCAAAGTTCTCTGAAAGAAGCATCGGGGTTATTTTCTAAAAAAACAATATATTTTGTTAAATCAGTTTTTATTTTTTCTATTTTTTTGTCTGGAACATTTTTTTTAATTTTGAAATCAAAAAATTTTTTCATGCTATTAGCAAAAAGTAATGATATTTTCATTCCGTATATTAAACAATCTCCCTGAATTTCCGTTCCTTCTCTTTTTAATATCAAATGATAAAATACAGCAAATTTCCAGCTTTGCATCATATAAGTTCTGTAAAAGTTTTCTTTATCTGTGAGTATATTTTTATATTTTCTATGCCAAAATATTTTAAAATACTTTTGATATAATTTAAAACAATTATCCGAAAATGTGAAATTTTGATCTGGTTTTATAGAAAAAAACAAATCAGCAACCTCATCTTGTAATCTATCATCTCTTATTTTCTTTAAGTTATATAAAAAATAATCGGTAAAATCTCGTTCAATATCTTTTTCCGTGTATATTAAATTAAATCTACGCATTAAACCATCTGTCATAGATTCATTTGAAATATTATTCGCATAACTTTCAAAAGTGTTTATAAATAATAAAGTTAAAATAATGCCTTTAGTTTCTATTGATTCTTTCTTGCTTTTTCTGGTTAATTTTTCATGGTCGTATGCTTTGAGCAAATATTCTTTAATTTCAGAAAGTGGAGATCCAATCTGTTCTACTTGTTTAAACATTTGTGAAACTTCATCTTCAATCCAAAACCCAAATTGATTTTCGCCACTTTTAGTAGTCGGTAAATTTGATAAATCTTCAATAAATTTTGCAGGGCCGTTTGGTTTTACAAAATTTGGTTCAATAACTTTTTTCCCATCTATTCCGGTTGGAATAACTTTTTTCATTTGTGAATTTGAAAATGATTTTCCGCTACCTGATGGGGCTAAAATTGTAATCCAAGTATCAAGTGGTAGTTTTTCATCACTCAATGGAATTGTATATGTGATTTCATTTTTAACACAAAAAGCACTTAAAAAACTTAAAAACGAAAAAATTGGAAGTGTTAATGGTATTTCGGTATGTTCTAAAAAATTATTATATATAAGACTTAATACATCAACATTTTTATTTTCATCAGTAATAAAAGGTTGAGGTATTAAGGACATTATTTCAAACAAATCTTCTTCGTTAACTATATCTAATGCTTTATTATTTAAATATGTTAGTTCTTGTTCTTTTAGTTTTTGGCTGTTAAAAAACTGACCAAATTTTGAATTGTTAAATTCTTTTATTTGCTTTTCAGCTAACATTTCTTCAATTGATTTTTCATTCATAATTAATTCTCCTATTTTGATTATATTATATATATAACGTTTAAAAAATAGTTGTCAAGTGTTTTGGTGGAAAACCTCTGTCATTTTTTTTGCGCCTCTTTCTGACACTCTGACACTCTGACAAATCGACAAAGCCTTTGTTTTTAAAGGAAAAACCGCTTTTTTTGGTTCTGACAAAGTTCCGACAAAGTTCTGACAAAATCAAATCAATTGGAAGTTTTGAAACATTTTGAAATATATTGATTTTTCACCTGTCGGAAAAAATAAAAAAACAACTGACAAAACCGCCCTGACCGGGCAGGCCAACCCCTCACAAGCAAAAACCAGCCATTGGCTGGTTCTCACTTGTTCGCGGTTAAGGTTTTATCATAGTGAGTTAGAAGAGTATTCAGAACGGTTCTAATGCGGTTTAAATCGACTTCTGACGACACTTCTTTGATTGTTTTGTG
>NZ_CP154361.1:0-2213 GCF_041937165.1 Enterobacter adelaidei
GGCAGCAGCCATTGGTAACTGGATTAGCAGAGCGGGATAATGTAGGCAGTGCTACAGAGTTCTTGAAGTGGTGGCCTGAGTGCGGCTACACTGGAAGGACAGTTTAGGTATCTGCGCTCTGCTGAAGCCAGTTACCACGGTTAGAAAATCTGCCAGGATTTACTAACCTTCGAAAAACCACCTGCCAGGGTGGTTTTTTCGTTTCCAAGGCAAGAGATTACCCGCAGAGAAAGACGATCTCAAGAAGATCATCTGTGATATTCGACAGATATGGGATAAAGGTTTCTAACGCCAGGAGTATATGGGGCGTAGCAGCAGCGTTCACCACCGTTGAATCAAGCTACTTTCATGGCAAGAAATAAAAGAACCGAGCAGTCCGAGAGTCGCTACGCTCCCCTTAATTTTTGTATATCTACCACGCGGATATAAGGTTTCTATTGCCGATTCATCTTAAAAAGGGAAAAATCCTATTTTTTCTAAATGGATGTAACCTTATGGGAAGCTACGTAGACCAATCATTGACGAGAAATGAATCTGTAATATCTCGCGCTCAAACCTCCTGGATTCCAACAATCATCCCAGTAATTATCGGAATCCTGTTGCTACCTTTTTACGGCTTAGGATTACTTATAATAGTCCCTGTGCTTCTTAGAGTTTGGTCAACGGAGCTTGCATTGACTAACCAAAGAGTCATCGCAAAAGTAGGGTTGATCCGACGTAATACGGTGGAACTCCGTATTGATAAAGTTGAAAGCCTTGGCATACATCAAGGGATACTAGGACGAATCTTTAATTATGGGTCGATCGTAATTAAAGGTACCGGCGGAACCAACACGCCAATTCCAAACATCAAGGCACCAATGCAATTCAGATCTATTGTGAACAATCACATTGAGGAAATGGATTCTAAGCAGCAGTAGTTTCCTCATAAGCATTACAAAAAAAGCCCCGCAGGGCTTTTTTTGTACCTGCCAGTGAGTCAGATTTACCATAACATCCGTTGTCTGCACTGCCTGAGAGGCCCTCAGCGCGTTTCTGCGGCCTGACAGCCGTTTCCGGCACCTTTCACCGCACCAACCCCTGAAAAACGCCCCTGATGATTTCTGCGCGTCTGCATGGCTATTCACAGGAGTGAATGGCGGGCAATTTCGGAGTGTCAGCACCACTAAACCGCCAAAAGGCGCAATCAGCGGCGCGGCGCGCGCGGACGTGACCAGGCAAACTCGGACTGCTGCCGCTCATCCTCACGTAATGCACGCTGGCGGTCGGCGTAACGCTGCGACTCAATCTGCGCACGCGCTCTGTTCAGGACGATATGCCGGTTCGGCTGATTTAGCTTTTTGCCTGACGCTCTCTCAGCTGCGGCAATAGCATCATCAAGAAATTTTTTCTCTGCAGGTGTCAGGTTTGTCAGTCTGTTCATAGCATTCTCCCATCAGAATAACGCCGCACAGTCTGCCAGACACAGCAGAACCGATGAAGCGCTGGCGGTGCTGAAAGACAGCCAGAAACGGTGAACGGGAGCGGATTTTAATCCGGTGACGTGAGACGTTGGGCAAGCCGCAGGCGCGTCAGTGGTTTTAGCGGGTTTCGGGGCGCAGCCCTGAACCAGTCACGCAGCGCTAGCGGAGTGTATACTGGCTTACTATGTTGGCACGGATGCGAATATCAGTGAAGTGCTTCATGTGGCAAGAGAAAAAAGGCGGCACCGGCGCGTCAGCAGAATATGCGATACAGGATATATTCCGCTTCCTCGCTCACTGACTCGCTGCGCTCGGTCGTTCGGCTGCGGCGAGCGGTGCGGGCTTACTGGCGGGGCGGAAATTTCCTGGAAAATGCCAGGAAGAAACTTAACAGGGAAGCGAGAAGGCCACGGCGAAGCCGTTTTTCCATAGGCTCCGCCCCCCTGACAAGCATCACGAAATCTGACGCTCAAATCAGTGGTGGCGAAACCCGACAGGACTTAAAGATACCAGGCGTTTCCCCCTGGTGGCTCCCTCGTGCGCTCTCCTGTTCCTGCCTTTCGGTTTACCGGTGTCATTCCGCTGTTATGGCCGCGTTTATCTCATTCCACGCCTGACACTCGGTTCCGGGAAGGCAGTTCGCTCCAAGCTGGACTGTATGCACGAACCCCCCGTTCAGTCCGACTGCTGCGCCTTTTCCGGTAACTATCAACTTGAGTCCAACCCGGAAAGACACGACAAAGCGCCACT
>NZ_CP154362.1:0-1443 GCF_041937165.1 Enterobacter adelaidei
GGTACATTGCTGTTCCAAAAATGCTACATCTTGTTGCATTTACGCGTCAAGGTGTTCCGTATTGTTGCACGCAGGGTGCAACAACGTTGTTGCACCCTGCGTGCAACAGGTCAAAGGTATGTTTCCCAGCAAAAACAATAAGTTATTATTTTTGCTATATCTAATCTTTAAAGACCTAACAGCAAACATCAAAAGTTAGGTACCTCCCGCCTTTAATCGGGCATTTTTGAGGGTCAAGGTTCACGTAAGTGACCGCGGAGCGGCTCGACCTTGATGCTCAAAAATGCCTAACAAGCTTCGCGGAGGTGGTTGTGATCACGCAGTGAGCGCAACCACCTGCCAGACGCATTTGATTTTAGCCATTGCGGGTTCCGGGCGCAGCGCCGGACCAGTCACGTAGCGCTAGCGGAGTGTATACTGGCTTAGGTGTGTAAGCAGAAAATGTGGGGTGTTGGTTATCTTGCGCCTCCTTCGTTCATTCGCTCACTACGTTCGGTCATGAACTGCGGCAGGCACTCTTGGCTCTTAACCTTAATGGTTTCGATACCAATCGCTGATACTGTCAACAGCGAGCTACTCGAGTTTATTTACGTCGACAGCGTATTGTTAGATGATCGTGTGCAGATGTTTTGTTAGATTATTTATTTGTAATTATAAAAAAACAGCCATTCGGCTGTTTTCTTTACTGCTATCGCCATGTAATAAAAATACGCATATTATTATCACAACAGCCTTATTTATTTTTATTTTCATAAAGGCTCCATTTTATTATTATGCCGAAATCGACGATAAATATATAATATATTTTTAATATAAAAAGCAAATATATTTTGCGATATTATCAAAATATATTTGCTGAGATTTTTTATTTTATTGTTTTACATTAAAAAACAATAACTTATATATTTAAGTATCTTGCTTTGGCTATTCATTGGAAGAAAACATCGACATGATTCTTCTCTTAATGTCGCCATCATTGTTAACTAAAGTCTTTGTCACAAATGCTGAGTAGTCTTTTGATGTGTTATATCCCTTCCACACTTCATGAGGATCTAATGCATATGCGCAGACCTTTCCTGCAACGGGGATCCTAACCAATGCGTTTTTTGACTCTAAGTAATTTAGCCACCTTATTATTGTCGATCTATTCACACCCATTTTATCGGCAAGAAATTGCTGATCTGCAACAACTGCTCCACATGAAGGATCGATATGTTCTGCTAAAAATGAGTAGAGTCGTAGCGCCGCTACCCCTTGTTTGTCAGTGAGGAGCTCTCTAACACGTTCCCAGCCTTTAGGTGATACCTGGGTGAACCTGGAGTTCTTTTTCGCTTCCTCATGCTCTCTAGTGGCTTTTCTGACGTTCTCATCAAGTTGCTCTTGCCGTTTTTTTCCGTGTAACTCTGGATTCACAAACATGACATTTTCGCCTTTGGTTTTGAT